>NZ_JBFUCO010000017.1:0-169415 GCF_056405215.1 Arthrobacter sp. P1_H7
GTTCGGTTCGACGGCGGTGGAGGATGCGGGCTCGTGGGGCTTCCGGGCCGCGGCGGACTTCGCCGGCAGCGTGGAGGAACTCTCCCGCACGGTGGAGTATCTGCAGCTCGTCGCGGCCGCCGCCGTGGACCGGACCAGGAAGCAGTCCGCCGCCACTGCCTCCGGGGTTGCCCCGGGGGCGGTCACCGCGTGGACCACCGGCTGGCGCGAGAGCCCCGGCGGATGGCAGACCGGCGCACCCGGTACCGCAGAGCCTGCCTGCGGGCCCGGTACCGCGGAGCCTGCCGGCGCAACCAGTTCCGTGCCGGCGGTGCCGGAATCGGTGCTGGATGACGGGTACCGGAACACGGTGGAGTTCCTGCGGGCGCGGCTGCGGATCGGCGCCGCGGAAGCCAAGCACCGACTCTGCCTCGCCAACACCCTGCTGCCCCGGCAAGGACTCGCCGGCCGGCCCATGCCGCCCGTGCACCCGGAGCTCGGAGCCGCCGTCGCGGCCGGCGAGGTCGCGTCCCGGGCCGCGACGGTCATCACGCTCGCCCTGAACCGGACCCGGCACAGCTGCCTCCCCGAGGCCGCGGCGGCGATGGAGCACGCCCTGACCCGCACCGCGGCCGAGAACGACGCCGACTTCCTCGCCCGCGTCAGCCGCAGCTGGGCCGACGCGCTGGACCAGGACGGCACCGAACCCTCCGAAGAACTGCTCCGCCAGCTCCAGGGCGCCTTCCTCCGCAAACCCCGCCACGGCCTGCAGCACCTGGAAATCTTCGCCACCGCGGACCAGTTCGAACACCTGATCACCGTGATGAACACCGCCACCAACCCCCGCACCGGCCCCGACACCGGCGAGGGCGGGGCCGGCGGGGATGCGCCCGGCCCGGCGGATGCGCCAAGCCCGGCTGATGAGGACCCCTCGCTGCCGTCCCTGGACCTCCGTTCCCGGCCGCAGAAGCTGCTCGACGGGCTGGTCGGCGCGTGCAAGGCGGCACTGGCGAGCGGTGGGCTGCCCGCCGCCGGCGGGCTTCGGCCCCAGGTCATGGCCACCATCGACTACCGCGACCTCCTCACCCGGCTCCAGGACTCCAGCGGCGCCGCAGCAGGCGCCCCGCGCCTCGGACCCCGGTCCCCGCAGAGAACAGGGGCGCTGCAGCAGACGGGCTCGCTGCTGTTCACCGGCCCCGTCACCGCCGGCACCATCCGCAAGATCGCCTGCGACGCCGACATCATCCCGGTCGTCCTCGGCGGGAAGGGCCAGGTCCTGGACATCGGCCGGGCCTCCCGCGTCTTCCCGCCCCATATCCGCAAGGCCATCACCGCCCGGGACCGCGGCTGCGCCTTCCCGCAATGCACCATTCCCGCACCCTGGTGCGAGGCCCACCACATCACCTACTGGTCCCGCGGCGGCACCACCGGAACCGAGAACGGAACCCTGCTCTGTTCCCATCACCACCACGTGATCCACAAGGAACACTGGAACATCCAGATGCGGACCGGCATCCCCTGGTTCATCCCGCCACCCCACCTCGACCCCGCCCGAACACCCCGCCGGAACAGATACTTCCGGCCCGACCAGTAGCGCCCAGTTATGTAGGTGCTGGCTTTCGGCAATGACGGCAATGTGCGAGCCATTCGGCGAGGACTCGTTGGAGTTCTTGAGGATGCTGGAACCGGGCCCTGCAAGCCCAATCCCGCCGGCCGAGCACGGCTTTAGAGGAACTCGGCCCGGCCTTCCATCGCCGAAGACGCCAAGGCGTGCTCGCGGCGCGGGATCCTGCCAGCCATTTTTGCCAGCCTGCCGGCGATGACGGCATGTTTGAAGGCCTCGCCCATGAGCACGGGATTCTGCGCCCGGGTCACGGCCGTCGCCAGCAGCACGGCGTCGCAGCCGAGTTCCATCGCCAGGGCCGCGTCCGAGGCCGTGCCGATCCCGGCATCCAGCACCACTGGCACAGACGCGCGCGAGACGATCAGCTCGATGTTGTGCGGGTTCAGGATGCCCAGTCCGGTACCGATCGGGGCGCCCAGCGGCATCACGGCCGCCGCGCCGAGGTTTTCGAGCCGGAGGGCAAGCACGGGGTCGTCGTTCGTGTAGGCAAAGACCTTGAAGCCGCGGGCCACAAGCTGTTCGGTTGCGTCCACGAGTTCGACGGCGTCCGGCAGCAACGTGTGCTCGTCGGCAATGACTTCGAGCTTGACCCAGTCCGTTTCCAAGGCCTCCCGGGCCAGCTCGGCGGTGAGGACGGCGTCCTTGGCGGTGAAGCAGCCTGCCGTGTTGGGCAGCACCCGGATCTGGTGGTCCTCGAGCAGCTGGAACAGCGATCCCGTCTCCACCGGCGAATAGCGGCGCATCGCCACCGTGGTCAGCTCCGTCCCGGACGCCACAAGTGCCGCCCCGAGCCCGTCCAGGCTCGGCGCACCGCCGGTTCCCATAATGAGGCGGGAGCCGAGCCTCACGCCGTCGACCACGAACGGATCGGCCACCGCTCCGGTCATGGGCACCGCCTGTGTTCCTGCGAACGTCGTCTCGTTCATGCTGGTCATCCTCCCTGGACTGCCGTGACAAGTTCGACGTCGTCGCCGTCGGCGAGCGCCGTGGCGTGCCACTGGCTGCGCGGCACCACTTCGGCATTGCGGGCCACGGCGACACCGAGCTTCCGCCCGTCGGCAGCGCGGCCGTCGGGGCCGATGCTCCGGCCCGTGAGCTGGCTGACGAGTGTGGAGACGGAGGCGCCGTCGGCGACGCTCTGCTCCGTTCCGTTGAGTCGGATGTTCATGCTGCTTCCTTCTTGGGGCTGTCCCCGGACGTATCCGGAATGCGGGAAAAACGATCGGGGCGGAACCCGGCCCAGCGCGGGTCCGGCGTGAAGTCCATGAGTTGCCGGCACACGGCCGCAGCGGCGGGGGTCAGCAGGACGCCGTGCCGGAAGAATCCCGTGGCGATGATGAGCCCCGGGACGTCCCCGCCGACCGGTCGTGCGACCCGCCCCAACAGCGGGGCGTTGTCCGGTGTGCCGGGCCGGGCCCGCGCCGTGGCTTCCAGCAGCTCCAGCTCGGCGACCGCGGGCACCAGCTGCTGGGCATCCCGCAGCAGCTGGTAGATGCCGCCGGCGGAAACCGCGTGGGGGTCCGAGGGTCCGTCCTCGCGCTGGGTGGCCCCGATCACCACGGTGCCGTCCTGGCGGGGGACGATGTACACCGGGACGCCGCGCACCATGCCCCGCACGGTGGCCGTGAGCAGCGGCTGCAGATGCGGGGGCACGCGAAGCCGGAGGATGTCGCCGTAGACGGGGCGCAGCGGCAGCGCCAGTCCTGCGGGCAGCTCCTCCAGCCCGGCGGCGCCGAGCCCGTTGGCGACCACGGTTTCCGCAGCCCGCACGGAACCGCCGCCGGCCAGCCGCGCACCCGCCACCTGTCCGTCCTGCCACAGCAGGCCTGCCGCGCGCTGGCGGACGAAGCTGCCGCCTGCCACACCGAGTACGCCGGCGAGCCGGGCGATCAGCAGGCGGGGGTCCACCTGGTGGTCGGCCGGGATGTCGAAGGCACACGAGATGCCGGGACTCAGCAGGGGCTCCCGGGTGCGTGCCTCGCGCACTGTCAGTGGTTCCACGCTGAGGCCGCTGGTCTGCTGGACTTCCCGCAAGTCCGCGAGCGCGCGCCGGTCCGCCGCGTCGGCCCCCACCGCCAGGGTCGGCGTCGTTAAGTAGCCGGTACCTGCCCGGGATTCCGTGCCGGCGGCACCGGCGTCGATCGCCGCAGCGAATCCTGGCCACAACCGGGAGGCCTCAAGCATCAGTTCCAGGAGCTGTTCCTCCTGGTAGTGCAGCTCACTCACGGGGGCCAGCATGCCGGCCGCGGCCCAGCTGGCTCCGCTGCCGGGAGCATCATCGATCAGGACCACGGAACGGCCCGCGCGGATGGCCTCGAACGCTATGCCATGGCCGATCACCCCGCCGCCGATCACGGCCACATCGGCACTGAGATCCCCCGCCTCGACTGCGTCGGCGGTGATGTAGTCGGCACTGGTATCCCCCGGGGCGACTCCCTCTGCGGTACCGGGCCCTGTGTCACAAATCCGGGCGGCGGCGTCATTTGCGGCTTCGGCTGCGCGGCCTGCTCGTGTGCCCATGAAAAATTCCTTCCCTACGCCGGTACTAGCCGGATCAGGTCAAGCGGTCGGCTCTGACGCCCTCTCAGCCGGGCAGCGGCGACATGGCTGCTGCGGGCTCCCGCGGTATGCGCCCAGTTTAGAGGAACTAGGCTGGTCCCATGAGCCAGGACCCCCTCCACACCACCGCCCGCCTCTATCTCTGCACCGACTCCCGCAGGGACCGCGGCGACTTCGAGGACTTCGTCGACGCCGCCTTCGCCGGCGGCGTGGACATCATCCAGTTGCGCGACAAGTCGCTCGAGGCCTCCGAGGAACTGGAACTGCTGGAGGTCCTGCACGCCGCAGCGCTGCGGCACGGGCGGTTGTGGGCCGTCAACGACCGGGCGGACATCGCCTCCTTGTCCGGGGCTCCGGTGTTCCATGTCGGCCAGAAGGACATTTCGCTCGACGCCGCCCGCGGCTTCCTCGGCAAGGATGCCGTGATCGGCCTGTCCACCCACAGCCCGAAGCAAGTGGACGCCGCCATTGCTGCCGCGCCCAGCCGCAAAGGGCTCGATTATTTCTGCGTGGGCCCCGTGTGGGCGACGCCCACCAAGCCCGGACGCGCCGCCGTCGGCCTCGACCTGGTGCGTTACGCCGCCCAGGCGGTCGGCGGGGCGGACTCGGAGGGAACCGGCAAGGTCGACGGCCGGGCCGAGAGCCTGCTGCCGTGGTTCGCGATCGGCGGGATCGACCTCAGCAACGTGGAGCAGGTAGTCAATGCCGGTGCCCGGCGGATCGTCGTGGTCCGGGCGATCACCGACGCCACCGATCCGGCCCACGCCGCAGGAGCCTTGCTGGCGGCGCTGGACGCCGCATCTTAGGCAGGTCCGCGGCCTGTAATGCCGGCCGGCACTGAACTATCCGGCGAGACCCAGCTCCGTCATCCGGTGCGCGTGGTTCGCTGCGAGCTCGGCCGCCAGGCCGTTGACCAGCGCCCGGGCGCCGGCGTCGTCCAGCCCCGATAGCCCGCCGAGGAACGCGTGCTCAGCGCTGACGCGCTGGGCGTGGTTCAGGACCTCCCCCAGCAGGCGCCTGGCCCACAACGCCAGGCGCGAAGCCAGCCGGGGGTCATCGGCCAGGGCCGCTTTGAGGCGCTCCTGCAGCACGGCCGTGGACTCCCCGGTGGAGCGGACCTGCCCGATCAGCTCCCGGGTCGCCGTGTCGACGTATCGGCCGACGACGCCGTAAAAGTCCGCGGCGACCGTGTCGATCACGTAGGCCTTCATGAGGGCTTCGTACCAGTCCGACGGGCGCGTGCGTTCGTGGAAGTGGTCCACCGAAGGCTGGAACGGGAGCATGGCGGCTTCCGTGTCCAGGCCCATGTGCTCGAGCCGTGCCCGGACGAGTTCGTAATGCTGGAACTCGACCACCGCCATCCTGCCCAGCACCGCACGGTCATGCAGAGTGGGCGAATACCGGGCACTCGAGGACAGCCGTTCGAAGGCGGAAAGCTCGCCGTACGCCAAGACTCCCAGCAGGTCGGCGATGAAGCTGTTGTAGAGGGCCGGATCGTCCGCAGTTGCGCTCATCGTCCAAGACTAATAGCGGAAATCGGGCTACCCTGATTTTCGTGTCCCATCATCGCCTGACCCCCAGTGTCCACGAGCAGCAGAACCAGCTTGCCGGGGCCCTCAAGGCGTTGCGCACCACGCTGGAACTGCCCGGCCCGTTCCCCGAAGTTGTGCTGCGCGACGCGGAGGCGGCAGTGGCCGAGCACAAGCTCCCGGACCTTGACCTGACGCATGTCGAGTTCGTGACCATCGATCCGGCGTCGTCCACCGACCTGGATCAGGCACTGTTTATCGAACGGAGCGATGGCGGCTACAAGGTCTTCTATGCCATCGCCGACGTCCCCTCTTTTGTCGCCCCGGGCGGGGCGCTCGACGCCGAGACCCGGCGCCGCGGCCAGACCTTCTACACCCCGAACGGGCGGATTCCGCTGCATCCGGAGATCATCAGCGAGGCCGCCGGCAGCCTGCTCGCCGGGCAGCTGTGCGCTGCTTTCGTCTGGGAGTTCGAGCTCGACGCCGCGGCAGAGGTCGCCTCGGTCCTCGTGCGCCGGGCACAGGTCCGCAGCCGCGCGAAGCTCAACTACAAGGGCGTGCAGGCCGAGCTCGACGCCGGCACCGCGGCGCCCGTGCTGCAGCTGCTGAAAGAAGTAGGCATCAAACGGGTGGAACTGGAACGCCTGCGCGGCGGCGCGAGCCTGAACATGCCGGAACAGGAGATCCAGCAGCTGCCCGACGGCGGCTACCGGATCGTGGCGGCCCCGCCGCTGCCGGTGGAGGACTGGAACGCCCAGATTTCACTCATGACCGGGATGGCCGCCGCCGCGCTCATGCTCCAGGGCAAGGTCGGCATCCTGCGCACCATGCCCGCCCCGGACGAGGCGTCACTGCGCCACTTCCACCGGCAGACCCACGCCCTCGGCAAGCCCTGGGACGGGGAAATGCGCTACGGCGAGTACCTGCGGACCCTTGACCCGACGGACCCCCGGCAGCTGGCCATTGTGCATTCGGCCGGGATGCTCTTCCGCGGCGCCGGGTACACGCCCTTCGACGGCACGGTGCCGGACGCCGCCGTCCAGTCCGCCATCGGCGCCGCCTACGCCCATTCCACGGCACCGTTGCGGCGGCTGGTCGACCGCTTCGTGCTGGTGATCTGCGAGGCGCTGAGCAACGGCACCGAAGTTCCTGCCTGGGCCCGGGAGGCACTGCCGTCCCTCCCGGCCATCATGGGCACTTCGGACCAGCTGGCCGCGAAACTGGAGCGGCTGTCGCTGGACACCGTGGAGGCGGCGCTGCTCGTCAACCACATCGGCCAGGAATTCGACGCCGTCGTCATCTCCGGTCCCAAGCCGGCAAGGAGCATCAACGGCACCAGCAACGGGAACGGCGGGAAGACCAACGGCAACGGAAACGGCCCGTCCGGGATCGTCCAGATCGCCGAGCCCGCCGTGACCGCACGTTGCCCCGGCGAACTGGAACCGGGCACCAAAGTCCGGGTCCGGGTGGTGTCCTCGGACATCGCCACGCGGGAAATCCAGTTGGAGCTCGTGGGCTGACGGCCCCCAGCAGGTCCGTTGACGGCCCGCTGGCGTTCCGCAGCCGGTACGCTCGCGGCGGCCTCCCGAGGCGCAATCACCCGCCCAGTCGAGGATCCGCGCCTTGTACAGCTAGACTGAAGAGGTAGAAATGGATGCCCGGTCGTTGATTTCCATGATTTTCGAATTCAACAAGCCCGCCCCTACGCGATCTTGAGATACACCCGCTGGTCCCCAGTGCCAGCATTTAGATAGCCCGCGATCGGCTTCCACTGGAATTGCTTGCGCGCCTGAGCGTGCTCCGGAACGGCCACCATGGCCGGCCCCGTTGAGCAAGCAGCGCAGCCCAAAATGAATAAGGAAACTCCCCTGTGAGTGAATTGCACACGCACCAGCTTCTGACCGATGAGTCCGGCACGGAGACCATCGAGCCCGAAGAGACCATCATCTCGGACGAAAAGCCGCACGAGATTGCCGAGAAGACCTTTGCCGACTTCAATGTCCGCGCGGACATTGTGGAGTCCCTGGCCGACGCCGGCATCACCCACCCCTTCCCTATCCAGGCCATGACGCTGCCGGTCGCACTGGCAGGGCACGACATCATCGGCCAGGCCAAGACCGGTACGGGCAAAACCCTCGGCTTCGGCATCCCGGCGCTGCAGCGCGTCGTCGGCCGTGACGATGCCGGCTTTGACAAGCTGGCCGTTCCCGGCGCCCCGCAGGCCCTGGTGATCGTGCCCACCCGCGAACTCGCCGTCCAGGTAGCCAAGGACCTCGAAAACGCCGCCAAGAAGCGCAACGCCCGCATTGCCACCATTTACGGTGGCCGCGCTTACGAGCCGCAGGTCGAGGCGCTGCAGAACGGCGTAGAAGTTGTCGTCGGCACCCCCGGCCGCCTGATCGACCTCTACAAGCAGAAGCACCTGAGCCTGAAGAACGTCAAGATCGTCATCCTCGACGAAGCCGACGAGATGCTGGACCTCGGGTTCCTGCCGGACGTGGAAACCCTGATCGCCGGCACGCCCGCGGTCCGCCAGACACTCCTGTTCTCCGCCACCATGCCCGGCCCGGTCATCGCCATGGCCCGCCGCTACATGACCCAGCCGACCCACATCCGCGCCGCGGATCCGGACGACGAAGGCCTGACCAAGCGCGACATCCGCCAGCTGATCTACCGTGCCCACAGCATGGACAAGGTCGAGGTCGTGGCCCGCATCCTGCAGGCCCGCGGCCGCGGGCGCACCATCATCTTCACCAAGACCAAGCGCACCGCCGCGAAGGTGGCCGAGGAACTCGTGGACCGCGGCTTCGCCGCGGCCGCCATCCACGGCGACCTCGGCCAGGGCGCCCGCGAACAGGCACTGCGCGCCTTCCGCAACAACAAGGTGGACGTCCTCGTGGCCACCGACGTCGCCGCCCGCGGCATCGACGTCGACGACGTCACCCACGTGATCAACTACCAGTGCGTCGAAGACGAGAAGATCTATCTGCACCGCGTGGGCCGCACCGGCCGTGCCGGCAACAAGGGCACCGCCGTGACCTTTGTTGACTGGGACGACATGCCGCGCTGGGGGCTCATCAACAAGGCCCTCGGCCTGAGCTACCCCGAGCCCGTGGAAACCTACTCGTCCTCGCCCCACCTGTTCGAGGAACTCGACATCCCCGCGGGCACCAAGGGCCGGTTGCCCCGCGACAAGCGTGTGCTCGCCGGCGTCGACGCGGAGGTCCTCGAGGACCTCGGCGAGACCGGCAAGAAGAACTCGCGCACCAGCGGAAGGGACGGTGCAAAGGACAGCGGCCGCGAAGCCAGCCGCACCGGCGGCCGTGACGGAGCCCGCGAAGCCAGCCGCACGGGCAGCCGTGACGGCGCCCGTGAAGGCAGCCGCACCGGCGGCCGTGACTCGCGCCGCAGCGGCGCCGAAGCCGGCGGACGCTCCGGCGACCGCCGTCGCCGTCCTGCTGCCGAGGCCGATGCCGCCACGACGTCGACCGCCAACGGACAGGGGCCGGAAGCTGCTGCCGCCGCGCCGGCGAAGGCCCCGACCGAGGTGGACCGGGCGACCCGTGCCCGGCGCCGGACCCGCACCCGCCGGCGCAACGGCGAGGTAGTGGCCGGCGGCGACGCACAGCCGAGCGGCGCCGAGGCCTAATCCCCTCCATGACTGACACCGTCTGGGCGCCGGACGGCAGCAACCTGGTGGTTCACGCGGACAACGCGGAATACCTCCCCACGCTGCCGGACGGCGCCTTCACACTGATTTACGTGGACCCGCCCTTCAACACCGGCCGGGTCCAGCGGCGCCAGGAAACCAGGATGGTGCTCAATGCCGGCGGCGAGGGTGACCGTGTCGGGTTCAAGGGCCGGTCCTACGACACCATCAAGGGCGCGCTGCACAAGTACGACGACGCGTTCAGCGACTACTGGTCCTTCCTCGAGCCCCGGCTCGTGGAGGCCTGGCGGCTCCTGGCCGACGACGGCACCTTGTACCTGCACCTGGACTACCGCGAGGTGCACTACGCGAAGGTCATGCTGGACGCGATCTTTGGCCGCGAATGCTTCCTGAACGAGATCATCTGGGCGTACGACTACGGTGCACGGGCCAAGTACCGCTGGCCCACCAAGCACGACAACATCCTGGTCTACGTCAAGAACCCGGCCAAGTACCATTTCGACTCCGCCGAGGTGGACCGTGAGCCCTACATGGCGCCCGGACTTGTCACCCCCGCCAAGCGCGAGCTCGGCAAGCTGCCCACCGACGTGTGGTGGCACACGATCGTTTCGCCGACCGGCAAGGAGAAGACCGGCTACCCGACGCAGAAGCCGGAGGGGCTTATCCGCCGCGTGGTTGCCGCCTCGAGCCGGCCGGGCGACTGGTGCCTGGACTTCTTCGCAGGTTCCGGCACGCTCGGATCCGTGGCCGCGAAACTCGACCGCAGGTTCGTGTGCGTGGACCAGAACCAGCCGGCCATCGACGTCATGGCCAAGCGCCTGGCCGCGAAGGCGCAGTTCACGTCTTTCCCGACCGTCTGACCCGCCACCCTCAGCCCGCCCCGCACCGCCGCCCCGCCCGTTGCGCTATCACTTTTGGCGGCTATTCCGGCGGCAAAGGGGCGCTAAGTGATAGGGCAACGTGGGTGAAGGACGGTCGTCCCTCAGCGCACCACCGATGAGCCCGTGCCCAGTTCCTCGATCCGGGCAAAGACTTCTGCGGAGGTCAGGTTCTCCCCCAGCAGGTTCGGCTTTCCTGCGCCGTGGTAATCGGAGGACCCCGTAACCAGCAGGCCATAACGTTCGGCGATACGGCGCAGGAACGTCCGGCCCTCCTCGGGATTGTCCCGGTGGTAGATTTCCAGGCCTGCCAGGCCGGCGTCGACCATCTCCCGGTAGGTCCCCTCCCCCACGATCCGGCCGCGGGCGGACGCGACCGGGTGGGCAAACACCGGAACGCCGCCTGCTGCACGGACCAGTTCGACGGCGAGCGCCGGCTCTGGCGCATAGTGCTGGACCCAGTAGCGCGAACGTGCTGTGAGGATGGAACCAAAGGCCTCGGCCCGGTCTTCCACCACACCGGCCGCGACGAGCGCGTCGGCGATGTGCGGGCGGCCCAGGGTGGCGCCCGGCGCGACGTGGTGAATCACGTCATCCCATGTCAGCGGGTAGTCCTCGGACAAAAGGGTGACCATCTTCTGCGCCCTCGTGTGCCGGGCATCCTTGGACTTGGTGATTTCCTCCAGCAGTCCGGGATGTGCGGGATCGTGGAGGTAGCTGAGCAGGTGGACGCTGATGCCTTCCGCGGTGCGGCACGAGATCTCCATGCCCGGGACCAGTGCGACCCCGGCTTTCCGGGCAGCGACGGCGGCCTCCGCCCACCCGGCAGTGGAATCGTGATCGGTCAGGGCGATGACGTCGAGGCCCGCAGCGGCGGCGGACTCCATGACGTCAGCCGGTGCCTGGGTGCCGTCGGAAACGTTGGAGTGCGCATGCAGGTCGATCCTCACCTCACCAGCCTAGTAGATGGCAGGATCCAAAGCCTCGGCTCCGTTGTGCCGGGGCCCTGCAGCCCGCCCTGTGGCGCGAGCGCGCCGTTGGCCTAAGCCGCGGCGCTGGTGAGACTATGGGACGGTGAACGATGCAGATAACACCCTAGTCTCCGCTTCCCAGCCCCTCGAAGAGCGCGTCAACAACCGCTCGCAGCGGCCCAGTTCCGACGCCTTCAAGGCCTTCATGGCCAGCAACTGGGCGCCGGCCACGCAACAGCTTCCCGAGCGGGACGCCGTCGCGGGCCACGCCGCAGCCCGGCGCCGCACCATTTCAGGCCAGTTCAAGGGTGAACGCCTGGTCATCCCCGCCGGCCCGCTGAAGGTCCGCTCGAACGACTGCGACTACCGCTTCCGGCCGCATTCTGCCTTCGCGCACCTCACCGGCCTCGGCCTGGACCACGAACCCGATGCGGTCCTGATCCTGGAACCCGTGGCGGAGGGCACCGGCGACGACGGCGGAAACCACCACGCCACGCTGTACTTCCGCCCGTTGGCCGGCCGCGACACCGAGCAGTTCTACGCCGACTCCCGCTCCGGGGAGTTCTGGATCGGTGCACGCCCGACCCTGGCCGAGTTCAAGGCCAAGCTCGGACTGGACACGGCGGACATCGCCGAACTCGAACTCGCCATCACCAAGAACGTCGGCGCGCCCGAGATCGGCGGCATCTCCATCAGGCTGGTCCGCAAGGTTGACGAGAACATTGACGCCCTCGTCGACACCGCCCGCTACAACACTGCCAAGGACCCCGACAACCTCGACCTGAGCGTGCTCGACGCCCTTGACGAGAAACTCACCGAGGCCCTCTCGGAACTGCGCCTGCTCAAGGACGAGTGGGAAATCGAACAGATGAAGATCGCCGTCGCCGCCACCGTGGCCGGCTTCACGGAGGTGGTCAAGGCGATCCCGCGGGCGCTCACCCACCACCGCGGCGAGCGCGTCGTGGAAGGTGCGTTCTTCGCCCGGGCCCGCGAGGAAGGCAACGAGCTCGGCTACGACACCATCGCCGCCTCCGGCAACAACGCCACCGTGCTGCACTGGACCCGGAACACCGGCAAGATCAACGCCGGCGAACTGCTGCTCCTTGACGCCGGCGTTGAGGCCGACTCCCTCTACACTGCGGACATCACCCGCACCCTGCCGGCCAACGGCAAGTTCTCCGAGGTCCAGCGCAAGGTCTACGAGGCAGTGCTCGACGCCGCCGACGCCGGCTTGGCCGCTGCCCAGCCGGGCACGAAGTTCCGGGACATCCACACCGCAGCCACCACGGTGCTGGCCGAGCGGCTCGCCGAATGGGGCCTCCTGCCCGTCTCCGTCGAGGAAGCCGTCAGCACCGAGGGCCAGCAGCACCGCCGGTGGATGCCGCACGGCACCAGCCACCACCTCGGCCTCGACGTCCACGACTGCGCCCAGGCGAAGCGGGAACTCTACCTCGACGGCGTGCTCACGCCCGGCATGGTGTTCACGATCGAACCCGGCCTGTACTTCAAGAACGAGGACATCGGCATCCCCGAGGAATACCGCGGCATCGGTGTCCGGATCGAGGACGACATCCTCATGACGGCCGACGGTCCGGTTAACCTCAGCGCTGCACTGCCGCGCAAGGCCGACGACGTCGAGTCCTGGATGGCCGGCATCTACCTGGAAGCCGACGGCCAGACGCCGTAGGTCAGCCAGGCAGTAAACAGCAGCAAAAAGGGAGGGTTCCGGTGCCGGAACCCTCCCTTTTTGCTGCTGTTTTGCCGCCTGGAATCAGTGCTGCTGGCCGTCCTGGCCTGCCGCGGGCTTCTCGCTGTCCGTGACCCTGACCCCGTACTGCGGGCGGCCGTCCGGGAGGTCCGGATAGCTCACCCCAGAAACCCGGCCGGCCGGGCGGGCCGCCTCCTCCGCCGCGGCGGGTGCCGTCGGAGCGGGGCCTGCGGCGCCCTCCTGCTGGGGCGCACCGCCCTGGTACTGTCCGGCCGGGTCTCCGCCGGTCTCCGGCGTTCTCTGGCCGTAGGGGTCGTTCCAGCCCGCGGGGCGCTGCGGCGCATGGCTCTGCGGTCCCGGCTGCTGCGGGCCGGGCTGTTGCGGGCCGGGCGGCGGCGGCGCCTGATGGCGGTAATCGTGCTGCGCGTAACCGCCGGCAGCGGCACCGGACGCGTCATGCGCCGTCATAGGCAGCTGGTGCAGCAGGCGCCGCGCTTCGCCGGAGGCCTCGAAGGAGACCACGACGTCGTAATTGGTCGCCACCACCTGGCTGGTTGAGGTGAAGTCACGCTTGCCGCGCTGCATGGCGTAAGTGACGATGCCAAACAGCATGAAGAACGCTGCACCCATCAGCACTGACGTCACAATCGAGAAATAACCGGGGGTCGTGGAGAAGAAGGACAGCATGACGCCGACGAACAGGCCGAACCACATGCCGCTGAGGGCGCCGGAGAGGGCGACGCGGGGGTAGGTCAGCCGGCCGGTCACCCGCTCCACCATCTTCAGGTCATTGCCCACAATCGACACCATCTGCACGGGGAACTGCTGGTCAGCCAGGTAGTCCACCGCCTTCTGGGCATCCAGGTAGGAGTTGTAGGAACCGACAACGTCGCCTCTCGGGACGGTGCGGGCCTCGTCCGAGCCGTTGGGGGCACCGGCCCTGGGCGCACCAAAAATGTTTGACATATGCCCATTCTCACCCATCGGACTGGTGTGCGGCTGGAAATTCAGCTAAAAGAGAGCAGACTCGGTAGCCTGTAGGAGTGAGCACGAATCTTTCGCGAGTGTTTGTCGCGCGCCTCCTCGGACTGGACGTCTTCGACCCATTGGGCGACCGTCTGGGTCGGCTGCGCGACGTCGTGGTGCTCTCCCGCGGAACCAGGGGCGCCCCGCACGTGGTGGGCATCGTCGTCGAGGTCCCCGGCAAGAAGCGCGTCTTCGTGCCGATGACCCGGATTACGTCCATAGACCAGACCCAGGTCATCTGCACCGGGCTGGTCAATCTTCGCCGTTTCGAACAGCGCGGCCCGGAAACCCTCGTGGTGGCCGAAATGTTCGACCGCCGGGTGACCCTCGCGGACGGCAGCGGCGATGCGACCATCGAGGACATCGCCATGGACCGGCACCGCTCCGGCGACTGGTTTGTCAGCAAGCTCTTCGTCCGCCGCGGCCACTCCCTCTCGCCCCTGAGCCGGCTGCGCCGCAATGAAACCCTCATCATCGACTGGGCCGATGCCCGGCAAGGCGCCAAGACCGAGCCGCAGGCCGCCACCCAGTTCGTGGCCACGCACGAGGACCTCAAACCGGCCGACTTCGCCGAGGCCCTGCAGGAAATGAGCGACAAACGCCGCTTCGAGGTTGCCAGCGAGCTCCAGGACGAACGGCTCGCGGACGTCCTGCAGGAGATGCGCGAAGGTGACCAGGTGGAAATCCTCTCCGCCCTGGACGTCAACCGCGCCGCCGACGTCCTCGAGGAGATGGATCCGGACGACGCCGCCGACCTCCTCGCCGAACTCCCCAGCGCCCAGGCTGAAGAACTCCTGCAGCTGATGGAACCCGAAGGCGCCGAGGACGTCCGCCGCCTGCTCGAATACGACGAGGACACCGCCGGCGGGCTCATGACGCCCGTGCCGGTGATCCTGCCCCCGGAAGCAACCGTCGCCGAGGCACTCGCGCACGTACGCCGGGAGGAACTCTCCCCCGCCCTGGCGTCCTCGATTTTCGTCGCCCGGCCCCCGTTGGAGACGCCGACGGGACGGTTCCTCGGCGTCGTCCATATCCAGCAGCTCTTGCGCTATCCGCCGCCGGAGCCGCTGGGCAACCTGGTGGACAAGAGCCTGGAACCGGTCTCCGACCAGGCCCACATCAGCGAGGTCGCCCGCGCGCTGGCAACGTACAACCTGAACTCCCTTCCGGTTGTCAACGACGACGGACGGCTTGTGGGGGCGGTGACTGTTGACGACGTGCTTGATCATCTGTTGCCGGACGACTGGCGCGCCCACGAGGACGACGCCCCGATAAGAAAGCTTGGAGGCCGCATTGGCTGATTCCACAGCACCACGGACCTCCAATGTCCGCCCTGGCGGCAGGACCACCGGCGGCCTCGACACGCCCCTGAGCGGCCGGCAGCGGATCCTGCCCAACTTCCGTCCCGACCCGGACGCCTTCGGCCATGCCACGGAAGGCTTCGCCCGTTTCATGGGCACCCCCGCGTTCCTGATGTACATGACGGTGTTCTGTTTGTTCTGGCTGGGCTGGAACACGTGGGCGCCGGAGGAATGGCAGTTCGATTCACGGGCGCTGGGCTTCACGCTGCTGACCCTCATGCTGTCCCTGCAGGCCTCCTACGCCGCGCCCCTGCTGCTGCTGGCCCAAAACCGCCAGGACGACCGCGACAAGGTCTCGCTCCAGCAGGACCGCCAGCGGGCCGAGCGCAATCTCTCCGACACCGAATACCTGACCCGGGAACTTGCGTCCCTGCGCATCGCGTTGCGCGAGGTAGCCACCCGGGACTACGTCCGTGCCGAATTGCGCAGCCTGCTGGAGGACATGCTGGAGGCCCAGGAAGAACTGCGCACCCACGATCCCTCCACCGGCGCCCACGAGACCCCACGGGAAAAGGTCAAGGAGAAACTTAAGGAGCGGCGCGACAAGCGCGGCCCCYGGACCCAACAGATCCCGCGCGTCAAGGCCGGCGGCAAGCGGGATGACCCGTCAAAGGACCGTGCGGAGGACCCGTCGGGGAACCCGGCGGGGAAACTGCCGAACCCGTCGGCGAACCACTCTGAGGCCGCGGCCGATCCCACCCGCCAGCCCGCACACCGCACCATCCCCGAAAGCTGAGCATCGCCCGCATGAGCACCCCGCTGGAACAGGCCGTGCACGGCGCACTTGCCACCGTGATCGACCCTGAGCTCCGCCGACCCATCACCGAGCTCGGCATGGTGGAGTCCGTGGAGATCGGCGACGGCGGCCGCGTCCGGATCGCAGTGCTGCTGACGATCGCGGGCTGCCCGCTGCGCGGCACCATCACGGCGGACACCGAGGCTGCCCTGTCCGCCGTCCCGGGCGTCACGGGCGTGGACGTGGACTTGAAAGTCATGACGCAGGTCCAGCGCGACGCCCTCAAGGAGCGGTTGCGGGGCGCCGGCGGCCAGCGCGGCATCCCGTTCAACGCGCCGGGCTCGCTGACCAGGGTGTACGCCGTCGCGAGCGGCAAGGGCGGCGTGGGCAAGTCCTCGGTGACGGTCAACCTGGCGTGCGCCCTGGCCGCCCAGGGGCTCCGTGTGGGGATCGTGGACGCGGACGTGTACGGTTTCTCCGTTCCGGCGCTGATGGGCATCACACAGGCCCCCACGCGGGTGGACGACATGATCCTGCCGCCCGTGGCCTACGGGGTCAAGGTCATCTCCATCGGCATGTTCGTCACCGGGAACCAGCCCGTGGCGTGGCGCGGCCCGATGCTGCACCGGGCGCTGGAGCAATTCCTCACGGACGTCTACTTCGGCGACCTCGACGCCCTCTTCCTGGACCTGCCCCCCGGCACCGGCGACATCGCGATCTCCGTCGCCCAGCTGCTGCCCAAGGCGCAGATCCTCGTCGTGACCACCCCGCAGGCGGCCGCCGCGGATGTGGCCGAGCGGGCGGGTGCGATCGCCACCCAGACGGGCCAGACCGTGGCCGGCGTCGTGGAAAACATGTCCTACCTTGAACTGCCCGACGGCGGCAGGATGGAACTGTTCGGCAGCGGCGGCGGCGCCGTGCTCGCCGAACGCCTCTCGGCCACCGTGGGTGAGGACGTGCCCCTGCTGGGCCAGATCCCGCTCGAAGTCCTGCTGCGTGAGGGCGGGGATTCCGGGGTGCCGCTGGTGCTGGGCCGTCCGGAAACGCCTGCGGCCGTGGCGCTGGCGGGGATCGCCGGCAGGTTGGCGTCGGTTCCCCGCGGCCTCAAGGGCATGCCGCTGGGCCTGCAACCCCGCTGACGGCGGCCCGGACCGGCGGTGCCGACCCGGATGCCGGCTGGCCCCGGCCGCATCCCTGCCCAGGCACCGCGGGACGTCCGCCGCGGGAAGTCCTAGGTCGCCTCTGAGTCGAAGGGTGCCGGTTCGCCCTCGGGCAGCCGCTCGAGAACTCGCTGTGGGCGGTGCTCGGCGACCGCAGTCGCGGCAGCGGCCGTGGAGACCGCTGCGGGTGCCCCGGCGCTCATCGGCTTGGTGTCATCGTCAAGGAGCGCTTCCTTGATGATCCGGCGGGGATCGTACTGGCGCGGATCGTACTTCTTCCAGTCGACCTCATCGATATCGATGCCGACTTCTTCCTTGATCTGTTCCCGCGCACCCGACGCCATCCGGCGCACTTCCTTGACAATATTGGCAAGTTTTTGGGTGTATTCGGGCAGCCTGCTGGGACCAATCACCAGAAGGCCGATGATCAGCAGAAGTAAGAACTCCGGTCCATTGATTCCAAGCACTTTAGGAAGGTTACCCTCTCGCTCGGGCTGGCGACGATTCCGAGAAGTCCGAATGCCGGCCATGTCCGGCCTGTCCCTGCCTCACGGTGCCAGGTGCTCCAGGATTCGGCTCAGTCCGCGCTCGATCCGTTCCGGAAATCCGTTGCGCGAGGCCGGCACGGGAGTGCCGCTGCTGACCCGGGTCAGGGCGGCGACGCCGTCGTCGGCCTGCTCGGCCGGCAGATCCGAAATGTACGTGTAGGTGGCCGCCGAAGTCTGGTAAATGGCCCGGTACGGCGGGGCGGCATTGACCCAGAGAACGCCATTTCCCGGTTCGGAGACGGCCGACGGCGCACCGGCCCTGGCCGGGATGAAGCCGTCAGCCACGGCGGCGTGCCCGGTCAGCACGTTGATGGGCGAAACGTCGGCCCGGGCGGGTGCGGGGGGCGCGGCAGGGGCCCGCGTCGAGGCGTGCTGCTCGAGAACCGTGGCGAAGTGCCGGCCATCCGTGAGGCGAAGTTCCAGGACCTCGTCCCCGGAGACGACGCCGGCCCGGGCCCAGATGAGGTGGAATCCGAGCTCGCGCAGCTCCGGACATGTCCATCCCTGCGAGCGGAACGCGGCAAGCTGACCGGTGTCCAGCGTCCCGGCAGGGGTGAAGTCGGGCTCACCGCCGGGGCCGAACGCCACACGGGGCCCGGTTGCCTCAGCGCCGGGGCCACCGAAGATGCCGGGGATGCCGGTTCCGCTGGCGTCGAACAACTCCCTTGCACCGAGCGGTTCACCGCTGGCGGGCAGCCCGGCGGCATCCGGCTGGGCGAGGGCGGCAGCCTGTGCTCCGTCGGCGGGCACGGCGTCGTCGCCTCCCATGACGTAGGCGGTGCCGGTCATGAGGGCCAAGGCGGTCACGGCTCCTCCGACGGCCAGCACCGGCAGGCGCGGGCCACGGCGGCGGGCGCCGTGTGGAACTGCGGCAGCGGGTGCGCCATGGGCGACCGCCCCGGCGGCCCCTGCCCGATCCGGCACGGGGTGTCCTGCCGGGAACGGATCTGACGGCCACGGATGATGACCGGCCCCGACGGCGTCCGCCACGTCCGGCCGTTCCGCTGTGCCCAATAGTTCCGCTGTGCCCGCCGTGTCGGCGCGTTCCGCCGTGGCCCGTTCCGCGGCCAACTGCTCTGTCCGCGCCAGGAGCCGTGCGGTCAGGTCCTCACTGGCCTCGGGCACGGCGGCGCTGCGGAGCTTCTCGAGGTACTGGCGCTCGCGCTGTTGCCGGGCACGGCATTCGGCGCACGATTCCACATGGTCGTGGCGTCCGGCGGCCCATTTCCGGGTAGCGCCGGGCCTGCCCCAGAACTTGCAGCCTGGTGCTCCCAGTAAACGTCTCAGCAGACCCATCGACCGGTTCAGAGGAGGCCGGCGATGCGCGGCATCTTGAGCCGCGGCTTGAGGGACTGCTTGGCCGGCTGCGCCGGACGGGGGTCGCGGTGCGCGAGCTTTTCACGGAGCATTGTCCGGCCGCGGTGAATCCGGGACCGGACGGTCCCGAGCTTGATGTCCAGCGCGGCGGCGACTTCGTCGTAGGAGAGCCCTTCGAGGTCGCACAGCACGACGGCGGCGCGGAAGTCGGGCGGAAGTTCCTCGAGCGCTGCCTGGACATCGACGTCGAGGTTGTTGAATTCGAAGCTTTGCTCCGGCCCGGGCTCCCGGCCCGGCAGCCGCGACTCGGCGTCGTCGGCCAAGGCATCAAAGCGGATCCTGCTCTTGCGCCGCGCCTGGTCCAGGAACAGGTTGGTGGTGATCCGGTGCAGCCAGCCGTCCAGCGTGCCGGGCTTGAAGTTCTCAAGCGAACGGAAGACCCGGACGAACACCTCCTGGGTGAGGTCCTCGGCGTCATACTTGTTTCCGGTCAGCCGGTACGCAAGGCGGTAGACCTTGGCGGAGTGGTTCGTCACCACTTCCTCCCAGGTCGGCCGGACCCATTCGGCTTCCGCCGCGGTCCGGGACTGGCCGGTTGAATCTGTTGCCTCAGCTGCCGGGACAGGTGCCAGAATCGACATCGTCCACTCCCCTCGTGGATGGTACCTACGCCTGAATTGTGCCTGCTTGCACAGGTTCCTGCACCCTTCATTCGACGCCGATCACCACGCGGATGAGCGGATACCCATCATTTCAAAATAAGCTGGGAATTTCCTGATCCACCGGGGTCTTCCGCCGAAGGCAGAACGGCGCCCTCCGGACGGGGCCACGGTGCTGCCGCCTCCGCGTCCCGTCGCGCCGGACACAGTACGCTGTAGGGAACACTCCCCTGCCGCCCAGAAAGCGATATCCCATGAGCGCCGATAAGTCCACGAGCTGGTCCTACGCAGAAGATCTGCCTGCCGAGGATGAGGTCCTGTTGCACGCGCGCGAACGGTCCTTCGAGCTTGGCGTGACCCCGATCGGTCCCGGCGTTGGCGCCGTGCTGACGGTGCTGGCGGCGGCGTCCAAGGCACAGACGGCCGTGGAGATCGGCACCGGTGCGGGCGTGTCCGGCGTGTGCATCCTGCGCGGGCTCGGCCCGCAGGCAGTCCTGACCACCATCGACGTCGACGTCGAACACCTCAAGGCCGCGCGCGAAGCGTTCCAGGAGGCCGGCAGCCCCGCCAACCGCACCCGTACCATTTCGGGCCGGGCCGGGGATGTCCTGCCCCGGCTGACGGACGGCGCCTATGACCTCGTGTTCATTGACGCGGACAAACCGAACTACCCCAGCTACGTGGAACAAGCCGTGCGGCTGCTCAAATCCGGCGGGCTGCTGATTGTCAACGATGCCCTCGACAAGGACCGGGTCGCGAACCCGGCCGCCCGGGAAGCCACCACCGTGGTGCTGCGCCAGATCGGCAAGTCCATCCGCGACGACGACCGCCTCGCCTCCGCCATGCTGCCCACGGGCGACGGCCTGCTCATCGCCGTAAAGAAGTAGCAGCCACGAGTTGGCAGCCCAGAAGTAACAGCCCGGGCGCAGGGCACGGGCGCAAACAGAAAGGGCGGGGTCCGCGGCCTGGTGGCCGGGACCCCGCCCTTTGCAAAGCTCGTGGCGTGACGCTATTCGGTGACGCCGACGAGGCATTCCTTGAGGTTCGTCGCCTCCGCGGCATTGAGTTCGACCACAAGCCGCCCCCCGCCTTCGAGCGGAACACGCATGATCAGGCTGCGTCCCTCTTTCGTCACTTCCATAGGGCCGTCGCCGGTGCGTGGTTTCATTGCCGCCATAAGGAATATCCCCTTTATTAGTCCCTGACATACCAGCCCGGCCGGGCTGCGTCCGCTTGGCCAATCAACCCGCCCGGCAACGCTCCAGAAGGCGGCCGTGACAGGCAAACCCACAAATAATGCGCTGACAAACTGTGTGCTTCTTGTCCTTGCTTATCCTCTATTATCGCGTAACAATGCGCCCGTAGCTAATCGTTGGACTTTCCAGCGCGTCCCGCCAGGGCGGGCCGGCGCCGCGAAATGGTGCTGTGCGTCACGGCGGGTAGTCCCCTCCGCCCGGCAGCTGCGCCCACGCCCACAGCCACACAATCCAGACGATCTGCAGCAGCACGAACATGACCACCACGGTGCCGCGGTAGGCGCGGGAACGCGAGAGAAGGGCAGCGCTGAGGGCGAGCGGGAACAGCGGCAGCAGCATCCTGAACGTGCTGGTCTGGGGGTGCAGGAAGACCAGCAGGTACCCCATGTAGCAGCAGCACCAGAGCCTCAGCTCAGTGCCCAGGGCAACGACCGGCCGGGACATCATCAACAGCGTGAACGCGGCAACGAACACGAAGGGAGCCAGCACGCCAAGCGTCGGTCCGAAGAGCATGATGCCGGCGTCGAACCATGGCTTGAATGGCACCAGGTCATCGCCGCGCCATGCGGTTTCGGTCTTGGTGTAGGCGCCCAGATCGCCGGTCGCGGCCCAGGCGATGGCCGGCCACAGCAGCGCACCGATGCCGCTGACGGCGGTGAGCCCGCCCAGGGACCACAGCTCCGCGTTGCCGGGGACGGCGACGCCGTCCCCGCGCTGCACTGTGACGCCCTGTGTCGCGGGACTCTGTGTTGTGGGGGGCTGTGTCGCGGGGCGCTGTGTCGCGGGGCGCTGCGCGGCCAGGGGCTGCGCGGTGAGGCGCTGCCAGAAACGGTAGAGCAGCAACAGGCCCATCATCGCGGCAAACGGAACCCCGGTGGGCCGGGAAAGGCACATCAGGACCACGACGGGCATGGCCCACAGGTACCGGCGCTCCATGACGAGCAGCAGCGCGGCGCCGAGGAGCAGCAGGTTGAGGGATTCGGCGTAGGGCACCTGCAGCACCGGCGCCACCGGGAAAGCCGCCAGGAACACGGTCCCCCAGAGCGCTGTGCGGTGCGTGGCCCGGTGCCGGAAGATCCTGTACGCCACGAGGGCGGCACCCACTCCGGAGAGAACGGCGATGGCCGTCAGGGACCAGGCCGGACCCGTGCCTGTCAGCCCGGACACCACCCGGCCGAGCACGGGAAACAGCGGATAGAAGGCCCACGTGTTCTCCTGGACAGTGCCGGCGTCGTCGGTCGGCAGAAGCGCCGGATACCCCGCCTGCAGCGCTTGGGCGTACCAGCGGGCGTCCCAGATGTTGATGAAGTTCCAATAGTCGGGCCTGGCGGGAAACCACGGATTCACGCCCTGGTGCAGGGCGGCGGCCATGAAGATGCAGGCGCTGACCAGCCGGGCGGCGATGTAGAGGCCGGCCACCTGCGCCCACCAGGGCCACCGCGCCATCCCGGCGCCCGCGGCGGCGATGCGGCTCCACAGCGCCGCGTTCAACCCCTGGGGTTCCGCGGCAACAGGCGCCGCAACGGTCTCCGGGTCTTCCACGCGGCTCACGGCCGCTGTTCAGTCGGCGGACGGAGGCGCTCCAGTTCCTCCCCGAGTGCCTCGATCTTCTGGTCCTTGGCGGTGATCTGCTCCCGCAGGTCATCCAGGACCTGGTCCACCTGGTCCATCCGGTAGCCGCGGAGTCCGACGGCGAAGCGCAGACGGTCAATGTCCGCCGGGGCCGCGCGCTCGGGCAGCAGGACCGGCGGCAGGGCTGCGACCGGCTCGTCGAAGCCGTCGTCAAAGGAACCGCCCGCACCGCCGTCCCGGCGGCGCCGGAAGATTTTCGGCGCCAGGCCGGTGCCCAGGAGGACGGCGACGCCGATCAGCACAATCGCCAGGAAAACCAGGAAGAGACTCACTAGACCATCGTGCCAGAAGCCGGACGCCGGAGCGCTCAGGCGGACGAATCAGCCCCGCGGTCCCTTGATGTTCGCGGTGCCGGTCCCGTTGGTGGAGCTGCCGTTCGGGTTCCGGTGGCGGGCGGCGCCTTCCACGACCAGCTCGACGGCCCGCGCGGGATCGTCCACCACCTGCACGAGGTCCAGGTCTTCGGCCGAAACCATTCCCTCCGCGACGAGGGTGTCCCGGACCCACTCGAGCATGGGGCTCCAGAAAGCGGTTCCCACCAGCACGATCGGGAAGGAGGTGACCTTGCGGGTTTGGACCAGGACCATGGCTTCGAAGAGCTCATCCAGGGTGCCGAGGCCGCCGGGGAGCACGATGAAGCCCTGGGCGTACTTGACGAACATGGTCTTGCGGGCGAAGAAGTACCGGAAGTTGATGCCCAGGTCCACCCACTGGTTCATGCCCTGTTCGAAAGGCAGTTCGATTCCGAGCCCCACGGAGACCCCGTTGCCCTGCACGGCGCCCATGTTGGCTGCCTCCATCGAGCCGGGGCCGCCGCCGGTGATCACGGCCAGTCCGGCTTCGGCCAGCCGGCGTCCGACCTCGACGCCGAGCTCGTAATTCGCGCTGCCCGGCACGGTGCGGGCGGAGCCGAAGACGCTGACTGCAGGACCGAGATCGGCCAGCGCGCCGAAGCCTTCCACGAACTCGCTCTGGATCCGCAGCACGCGCCAGGGGTCGGTGTGGACGAACTGGCCCGGCCCTTTTGTGTCGAGCAAGGTCTGGTCGGACATCGTGACCTTGGCGGCCTTGCGGCGCAGCTCAAGCGGGCCCTTGTGGCGGATCCCGTTGGGCGCCGGTGCGCTGCGGGTCTCGCGGGCCGGCTTTCCGGCGGGATTCTGTTCGGCGTCTTGCTTGGGGCCGTGCTGCGGATCGCTACTCATGCCCATAGGCTAGCGCGGAACTCCGTCGCCGCCGCGTCGGCGCGTCGGCGCGGGAGCGGCGGCCAGAAGAGGCCCTCGACCGCCGCGGGACCCCTGCGGGAGTCCTGCCGCTGGCCTGCAAGGGACGCTGACGTGCAGGTATCTCTTGAATCACGATCTGCCCTAAACAGAGTGATTGCGGTCATATTCCGTCAATCTTCGCTAGATTCTTTCTATGACTACTCAAGTGCCCGGCGATGCTCTCGTCTCCCTGAAGGCCGTGAACAAGCATTACGGCCAGTTGCACGTCCTGAAGGACATCAACCTGAACGTCCGCAAGGGTGAGGTTGTTGTTGTCATCGGCCCTTCGGGTTCCGGCAAGTCCACGCTCTGCCGCGCCATCAACCGTCTTGAGACCATCGACGACGGCGACATCAAGATCGATGGCAAGGAACTGCCCGCCGAGGGCAAGGAACTGGCGAAGCTGCGCGCCGACGTCGGTATGGTCTTCCAGTCCTTCAACCTCTTCGCCCACAAGACCATCCTGGAAAACGTCACCCTCGGCCCGATCAAGGTCAAGGGCGTCGCCAAGGGCGAGGCCGACAAGGACGCCATGGCGTTGCTCGAGCGCGTCGGAGTCGGGCATCAGGCCCCCAAACTTCCGGCCCAGCTCTCCGGCGGCCAGCAGCAGCGCGTTGCCATTGCCCGCGCCCTGGCCATGAAGCCCAAGGTGATGCTCTTTGATGAGCCCACCTCGGCCCTCGACCCGGAAATGATCAACGAGGTCCTGGACGTCATGGTCCAGCTCGCCAAGGAGGGCATGACCATGATCGTGGTCACTCACGAGATGGGCTTCGCCCGCAAGGCCGCCGACCGCGTCGTGTTCATGGCCGACGGCCAGATCGTCGAGGACGCGACCCCCGAAGAATTCTTCACCAATCCCAAGAGCAGCCGGGCCAAGGATTTCCTGTCCAAGCTGCTGACACACTGACCGACTACGAGTTCGCACCCTGGCCGCCTGACGGCGGCCCAATGAAAGGAATGTCATGAAGGCATTTTTGACCCGAAGGAAATCCCTTCTGGTTGCCGCATCCGCAGCACTGGCGCTCAGCCTGAGTGCCTGTGGCGGCAGCTCCTCCACTACCACCAACCCGCCCGTAGCCGAGAAGCCGAGCTTTGCCGCCGATTCCACCATGGCCAAGCTTTCTTCCGCAGGCAAGATCACCATCGGCACCAAGTTCGACCAGCCTCTCTTCGGCCAGAAGGGCCTCGACGGCAAGCCGGTCGGCTTCGACGTCGAAATGGGCAAGCTGATTGCCGCCAAGCTGGGCATCCCCGCCGACAAGATCGAGTGGGTTGAAACTGTCTCCGCCAACCGCGAGCAGTTCATCAAGCAGGGCAAGGTCGACATGATCGTTGCCACCTACACCATCAATGACAAGCGCAAGGCCGAAGTCGACTTTGCCGGCCCGTACTACGAGGCCGGACAGGCCCTCATGGTGAACAAGGACAACAACTCCATCACCAAGCCCGAGGACGTCAAGGGCAAGAACGTCTGCTCCGTGACCGGTTCCACGCCGGCCTCCACGATCGTGGAGAAGTACGGCGCAGTGCTGGTTCCGGCTGCGACCTACTCCGCCTGCCTTGAGCCGCTGCGGAACAAGCAGGTCGAAGCGATCACCACCGACAACGTCATCCTTGCCGGTTTCGTGGCCAAGGAGCCGGACGCCTTCAAGCTGGCATCGGACCAGACCTTCACCAAGGAGCCCTACGGCATCGGCCTGAAGAAGGACGACACCGCCTTCCGCACGTGGATCAATGACCAGCTGGAGGCCTTCGACAAGGACGGGTCCTACAAGAAGGCCTGGGAGGACACCGCCGGCACCGTCATCAAGACCGCGCCCGCGCTTCCCACGATCGACCGCTACTAGCCGGCTGTGGCGGTTGCCGGGCCAGCGATTTCATCGCAGCCCGGCGGCCGCCACTCCCGTCTTTCGCCTGGAATCCCCCAACGCAGCTGAAGGAACTTATGGACGTCATCATTGAAAACCTCCCCCAGTATTGGGACGGTTTTCTCCGAACCCTCTTCCTGTCCCTGATCTCGGGGATTATCGCCTTGATTTTCGGTACCGTGCTGGCGGCCGCCCGCGTCTCGCCCGTTGCCGCGCTGCGCGGCTTCAGCATGGTGTACGTCGAGATCGTCCGGAATACCCCGCTGACCATCGCATTCTTCTTCGCGGCGGTGGTTCTGCCCCGCCTCGGCGTCACGTTCCAGCAGTTCGAGGTCGCCGCCATCATCGCCCTGAGCGCCTACACCTCGGCCTTCATCGCCGAGGCCGTGCGCTCCGGCGTCAACAGCGTCCCGGTGGGCCAGGCGGAGGCCGCCCGCAGCATCGGCATGAAGTTCAGCCAGGTGCTCTCCCTGATCATCCTGCCGCAGGCCCTGCGCACGGTGATCCCGCCGTTGATCAACATCCTGATCGCCCTGGTCAAGAACTCCTCTGTAGCCGGCGCGTTCTATGTGCTGGAACTCTTCGGCCAAGGCAAGCAGCTCGCCAACGCCAACGGCGACGCCGTCATGTGGGTTCTGGTCGGCGTCGCATTCTTCTACCTGCTGATAACCATCCCGCTTGGCTACCTCGCCAGTGTCGTTGAACGAAAGGTGGCAATCGCGCGATGAGCTCTGTTCTCTACGACGTCCCAGGCCCCAAGGCCCGCCGGGTTTCGCTGATCGGTTCCATCATCGGCGTCATCGTGATCGGCGGCCTTCTCGTCCTGGCGGTCATGACCCTCGCCCAGCAGGGAATCTTCGACCCCAAACGCTGGGCGGTCTTTCAGCTGCCCGAGGTCTGGGCCCTGATCGCCGCCGGCATCGGCGCCACGCTCGCCGCCGCGGCGGTGGCGGCGGTGATTGCCTTCCCGCTGGGCCTGCTCCTGTGCCTGCTGCGCATCTCGGACAACGCCTGGGTCAGGGTGCCCACCCGGGTCGTGCTGGAATTCCTGCGCGGCATGCCCGTTGTGCTCATGATGCTGTTCGTGCTGCTCGTCTTTGCCACCAGCTCGTTCGTTGCAGTCGTGGCCGGCCTGGTCCTGTACAACTCGGCGATTTTTGCCGAGATCATCCGCGCCGGAGTCCAGTCGCTGCCCAAGGGCCAGCGTGAGGCCGGCCTGGCGATCGGCCTGACGAGCTTCCAGTCCCGGCTGACCATCGAGCTGCCGCAGGCCATCCGGCGCATGCTGCCGTCGCTGGTCGCGCAGCTCGTGGTGCTGCTGAAGGACACGTCGCTCGGCTACATCGTCGCCTACGGCGAGCTGCTCCGGGCCGTGCAGGTCATGGCGGACTTCCTGGGCCCGCAGTACCTGTTCCCGGTGTTCTTCGTGGCCGCGGCCATCTACATCGCGATCGACCTGGCGGTCTCCCGCCTGGCCATCTGGCTCGAACGCCGAGGCTCCAAGCGGGCCGCCGGTGGCGTGGCGCACGTGCCGGTCGCCGGGATTCCGGCCGCAAAGTAAAACCGTCCCACCCACAAAGGGTCCGGAACCTCTCGGAGGTTCCGGACCCTTTGTACGTTGTGCCCTATTTCCTGGGCGTTGCGCCCTATTTCTGGGCGTTGTGTCCCGCGTGTTGTGTTCTGGGCGTTGCTAGGCGCTGAGCCAGGTCCGCAGGGCCCGCAGGCATTCGCGGATGGCGTCCGCCTCGACGTGCTCGTTGTCCTTGTGCGCCAGCAGCGCATCGCCGGGTCCAAAGTTCACCGCGGGGATGCCCAGTTCGCTGAAGCGTGCGACGTCGGTCCAGCCGTACTTGGGCTTCGGTGCCGCGCCGACGGCGGCGATAAAGGACGCCGCCGCGGGGTGGTGCAGCCCGGGCCGCGCGCCGGCCGCGCTGTCGGTGCGCACGACGTCGAATCCGTCCAGCAGTTCGCGCACGACGGCCTCGGCCCCGTCCGGGGTCTTGTCCGGCGCGAAGCGGTAGTTGATTTCCACGACGCACCGGTCCGGAATGACGTTTCCGGCCGTGCCGCCGTGGATCTTCACGGCGTTGAGGCTTTCGCGGTAGTCCAGGCCGTCAACCGTCACGGTTTGCGGTTCATACGCCGCCAGCCGGGCCAGGATCGGTGCCGCGGCGTGGATGGCGTTGCTGCCCATCCAGGCCCGGGCCGAGTGGGCAGCCTCGCCGTTCGTGGTCACCTCGAAGCGGCTGGTGCCGTTGCAGCCGCCCTCCACCGTCCCGTCGGTCGGCTCGAGCAGGATCGCGAAGTCCCCGCCGAGCAGGGATCCGTGATTGCGCACCAGACGGCCCAGGCCGCTCTTCACAGCCTCGACTTCCTCATGGTCGTAGAAGACGAACGTGACGTCCTTGCCTGGCTCCGCCCCGCCGTCGAACACGGTGGCCGCCAGCGCCAGCTGCACGGCGACGCCGCCCTTCATGTCGGTGGCGCCGCGGCCGTAGAGGATCCCCTCTCCCGGGGCCCCGGATGGCCAGTACGCCGGCACGGTCCCGAGCGAGCCCTCGGTGGTGGGCAGCGGCACGGTGTCCAGGTGGCCGGCAAGGATGACGCGCTCGGGGCGGCCGAGGTTGGTGCGGGCGATGATCGAATCGCCGTCGCGGACCACCTCAAGCTGCGCCACCTGGCGGAGGGCATGCTCCACGGCGTCAGCGAGCACCGTCTCGTTGCCGGAGACGCTGTTGATGTCAATCAGGGCGGCCGTGAGCAGGGCAACGTCCTGGCGGAGGTCCAGATGGACCGGTGTACGGACGGGGACGCTGGCGGTGGCACTGGCAGGGGTGCGCGGGTTCGTGGGGGTCACCGTCCCACTTTATCTGTTTGCCTCCCCGTCCCAACTGACTCGCTGCGGGCGCCGTTTTCAGTCGCCTAAGGGGCCCCCGCTGCGCGTCGGTCGGGTTGTCATGAGTTTCAGCGCCCGAGGGGCCTCTCGTTAGACTTGGGCCATGACTGAATCTGCTGCTTCCGCTGTGCCCACCGACGCCCGCTCTGCCTTCGGCTACGGGGTGGCCACTGTGTCCACCCGCAACGGTGACGACACCGTGCTGGACGTATGGTTTCCGGCGCCGGCGCTCGGAGTCGCCGCGGCGAACCTGCACGACGTGGAGAACGCGGACCAGTCGCTGATCGACATCGCCGCAACCGGCATCGACCCGGACCGCGGCACCGAGCAGAAGGTTGTCTTTGCCCAGATCAACCTGGACGAAGCGCCCGCGGACACGGCGGACGCCTACCTTCGCCTGCACCTGCTCTCCCACCGGCTCGTCCAGCCCAACACCATCAACCTTGACGGCATCTTCGGCAAGCTCCCCAACGTGGTGTGGACCAACTTCGGCCCCGCAGCCGTGGAGGACTTCGAGCTGACCCGGGCGCGCCTGCGCAAGCGCGGTACCGTCACCGTGTTCGGTGTGGACAAGTTCCCGCGCATGGTCGATTACGTGGTTCCGTCCGGCGTCCGGATCGCCGACGCCGACCGGGTACGGCTCGGTGCGCACCTGGCCGAGGGAACCACCGTCATGCACGAGGGCTTCGTGAACTTCAATGCCGGAACCCTGGGCACCTCCATGGTTGAGGGCCGGATCTCGGCCGGCGTCGTCGCCGGTGACGGGTCCGACGTCGGCGGCGGGGCCTCGATCATGGGAACCCTCTCCGGTGGCGGCAAGGAAAAGATCGCCATCGGTGAGCGGGTCCTCCTCGGCGCCAACTCCGGCGTTGGCATCAGCCTTGGCGATGACTCTGTGGTGGAGGCAGGGCTCTACGTCACCGCCGGCACACGCGTCCGTGTCATCAGCCCGCGGGATGCCGAAGGCGAAGACACCAGCCGGGTCGTCAAGGCCGTGGAGCTTTCCGGGGT
This sequence comes from Arthrobacter sp. P1_H7, assembly GCF_056405215.1. Taxonomy (NCBI): domain Bacteria; kingdom Bacillati; phylum Actinomycetota; class Actinomycetes; order Micrococcales; family Micrococcaceae; genus Arthrobacter; species Arthrobacter sp. P1_H7. The sequence continues at coordinate 29,654 of NZ_JBFUCO010000017.1, forward strand.
TCCGAACCTGCTCTTCCGCCGCAACTCCGCCACCGGCGCGGTCGAGGCACTCCCCCGCAAGGGCCAGACCGTGGAGCTCAACGCGGACCTGCACGCCAACTGACCGCACCGGCTGGTACGGTATGGCGGGCGGCGAAGACCGCGCGGGCGGCCCGAGCCGCCCCGACGAAAAAGCCGATGACGCAGCCCGCTGGGGCCTGAGGGAGTATTTTCGTGGCACGACGAGGGAGCTGGCGGCGCCGGATCGTCCTTCTGCTGACCCTTGCGATGGTCGCGGGCGGCATCTACACCGCGGTGGCGTTCCTGCAGCGATCGGAGACGTTGATCACCGAACGCTGCACGGCCGCGGGCAGCGGGGGCGATGACCTCGCCACCGACCAGGCGGCCAATGCCTCCCTCATCACCGCCGTCGCGGTCCGGCGGGGGCTTCCCGCCCGGGCCGCCAGCATTGCGCTGGCCACCTCGATGCAGGAATCCAAACTGCGCAACATCGGCCATGGTGACCAGGCCGGTCCCGACTCCCGCGGATTATTCCAGCAGCGTCCGTCCCAGGGCTGGGGCACCACGGCGCAGGTCATGGACCCGTACCACGCCAGCAACGCGTTCTACGATGCGCTCGTCGAGGTCTCCGGGTACGAGTCGCTGGAGATCACCGTTGCCGCCCAGCGCGTCCAGCGCTCGGCGTACCCGGAAGCCTATGCCCAGCATGAGGTCATGGCCCGCGCCTTCGCCTCCGCCCTGAGCGGCCAGACGCCCGCAGGCCTGGACTGCTCGCTGCGCTCCCCCGACGCCGCCGGGGATCCTGCCGCCGTCACCGCAGGGCTGACCGCTGCGCTGGGGGACGTCCCGGCGACCACCACCGGCCGTACCCTGCTCGTGGAGGCCGAAGGCACCCAGGCCTGGGCTGTGGGGCAGTGGGCCGTGGCCAACGCCAAAGAGCTCGAAATCACCAGCGTGGAGGTCGAGGGCCGCGCCTGGAACCGGCAGTCCCGCGACGGCTGGCAGCCGGCTCAAGTCCCGGCCGGCCAGGTCAGGGTTACCGTCGCAGACGCCCCCGGCACCTGACCGCTACCGGGGGTCAGTTGGCAGCGGGGTCAGTTGCCACCGGGTCAGTTGCCAGCGGGTTCAGCCGTCACCGGGCGGGCTCAGACGAGGAGATCGACCACCGGCTGCACGTAGCTGCGGAACAGCTCCGGCTGGGACAACAGCTCGTGGCTCATGATGATCTTGTCGGGCTCGAGATACCAGGCCCGCGGCTCCGCAAGCGGGAGCTCGATGATCGTCAGGCCGAAATCCTTTGAAGCCCGTCCCACGTCAAGCAGGCGGTCCTCCACCATGTCGGCCAGCAGCTCGTTGTTGCCGTTGGCTTCGCGCTCCGCCTCGAGGGCCCCGTATTCCGCGAGGCGTTCCCGGGCCCACGTCAAAGCGGCCCCGAAGTGGGCCTGCAGCACGCGCCGGAGGGCCGGCGAATTGCTGAACGCACGGAAGCCCGGGGGGGAGAGCTCGGGGGACATTTCCGGGTGGTCTTTCAGCAGCTGTTCCCACCAGGCCTCCCATTCGGTCTTGAGCGCAGACGGGCCGCCAACCTCGGCGATCAGGTGGGAGTGGTCCGAGGCGCGGATCTTCGGTGCCGCATGGCAGAGCGCCGGGTGTCCCGCGGTGTCCAAGCCGGCGGCGTCACGAACGTAGAGGGCAATGAGCATGGGACCAGAAGTATCCATTGTGATCCGCCAGCCTGGTCCGCCGGTGTGGTGCATCCGATTGCCTCCTTGGCAAGACGTACGATCTCAGTCTATTCCTGTTGTTATGAGGCGTTAACGGCTGGCTGCCCGGCCGCCAGCCGGCCGTCCAGGCCCGCCAGGTGGGCTTCGAGCACATCCTGGCACATCAGGGCCGTCATCCACTCGGGCTGCAGAAGGACGTGCATCGTCAGACCGTCCAGGACTGCCAGCAGCAGTTCCGCTTCGGTAACGAGCACCTGCTGCTCGAGGCCGGCGCCGTCATCGGCGTCAGCCGCAGCATCGACAGAAGCAGCCCCGGCCAGGCCCAGGATGAGCCCGCCCACGACGGCGGCCACCGCCCGGTGGCTGCGGTCGGCCTCGGTGGCCAGGAACGGCCTTGTCCGGGCGGCATTCTTGAAGGCCATCCAGACGCAGGCATCAACCGCCCGTTCCTCGTCCAGCGGAAGAAACTCACCCAGCAGCGCCAGGACGGCCGCATGCCGCTCCCCTGACCCCGGCGGCGTATCGCCCAGCCGGGAGTCCGCGTCGGTGAGGCGGCCCACGATCCGGTCCACCACCACGGCGAACGCGTGGGTCAACAGCTCGTCGCTGCTGGCGAAATAGTGCCGCACCGAGCCGACGGCCAGCTGTGCTTCATCTGCGACTTCCCGCAGCGAGGCCCGCTCGAGACCATCGGTTGCGATGATCCGGAAGACTGCGTCAACTATTTCCTGGCGCCGGATTACGGCGTCGACAAATTTAGGCACTGGTCTTTTTTAGCACGTCCGTGCCGCTGCCGCCCCGGGGCACACCGGTTCCACCGGGGACGTGGCGCGGGTCACAGCGGCGCGGGTCACAGCGGCATGGGTCACAGCCGCGCGGTGGCCCCATGGGAACGACGCCGGCCGCGCACCTCAACAAAAGGGACGTAGAGCTGGCGCGGGCGGCCAATCTTGGTGTTGGGGTCGCTGATCATCTCGCGCCACTGGGCGATCCAGCCCGGCAGGCGCCCGATTGCGAACAGCACGGTGAACATCTTCTCGGGGAAGCCCATGGCCTTGTAGATCAGGCCGGTGTAGAAGTCCACGTTGGGGTAGAGCTTGCGCTGGATGAAGTAGTCATCGCCCAGGGCTTTCTCTTCAAGGCGCATGGCGATGTCGAGGAGCTCGTCGTTTCCGCCGAGCTTGCTCAGGACCTCGTGGGCCGTGGCCTTGATGATCTTGGCGCGGGGGTCGTAGTTCTTGTAGACGCGGTGCCCGAAGCCCATGAGGCGGACGCCGTCTTCCTTGTTCTTGACCTTCTCCATGTAGTCCTCGGGCTTGATGCCGTCGGCCTGGATCTGGCGCAGCATCTTCAGGACGGCCTCGTTGGCACCGCCGTGGGCGGGGCCGAAGAGGGCATTGATGCCGGCGGAGACGGAGGCGAACAGGTTCGCGTTCGAAGAGCCGACCAGGCGGACGGTGGACGTCGAGCAGTTCTGCTCGTGGTCAGCGTGCAGGATCAGGAGCAGGTCCAGGGCCTTGGCGATGACCGGGTCCACCTCGTACTGCTCGGCCGGCAGGCCAAAGCTCAGGCGCAGGAAGTTCTCCACCAGGTTCATGGAGTTGTCCGGGTACAGCATGGGCTGCCCGATCGACTTCTTGTGGGCGTAGGCCGCGATGACCGGCATCTTGGCCATGAGCCGGATGGTGGACACCTCCACCTGCTCGGCGTTGAACGGATCCAGCGAGTCCTGGTAGAACGTGGAGAGCGCCGACACGGCCGAGGACAGCACCGGCATCGGGTGGGCGTCACGGGGGAAGCCGCTGAAGAAGCCCTTGAGCTCCTCGTGCAGCAGGGTGTGGTGGCGGATCCGCTGGTCGAAGGACTCCAGCTCGGTGGGGGTCGGCAGGTTGCCGTAGATCAGCAGGTAGGAGACTTCCAGGAAGCTCGAGTGCTGGGCCAGCTGTTCGATCGGGTAGCCGCGGTAGCGCAGGATGCCGGCGTCACCGTCGATGTAGGTGATAGCCGAGGTGGTGGCCGCGGTGTTCATGAAACCGGGGTCGAAGGCGACGGCGCCGGTCTGCTTCAGCAGCTTGGAAACGTCGTAGCCTTCGTTCCCTTCTACAACCTTGATGCGCGGGAGTTCGAGTTCGCCGCCGGCATGGCGCAGGGTTGCGCTGGTGGTTTCAGTCATGGAGTCTCCTCATGAGGCATCGGGGCCTCTGTCGAAAGCTGGTCCAACATCTGGTGAAGCTGCCCGCGGATCCTGTGCGGACAGGATTTCCAAAGGCTGCGCTGCCTTCTTGTGGAAAGCCACCATTGATCGTCAGTTAAAAAGTACCTTCACTTCGCGGGTGGCACTAATCCGGGGGGCCTGCAAAGCGCCAAAAACGCGCCACATGTGGTACGCGTCACAGCATTGTTACGCTTAGGGGGCCAGCCGCGACACGGCGGCGTCGATCCTTTCGTCGCCGGCGGTCAGCGCCACCCGGATGAACCCGTTGCCGGCGTCGCCGTAGAAGACCCCGGGGCCGACGACGATACCGCGGTCCGCGAGCCGGCCCACGGTGTCCCACGTCGCCTCGCCGGCGGTGGCCCACAGATAAAGGCCGGCCCTCGATTCATGGATTGCCAGGCCGAAACCCTCCAGCGCGGGCACGATCCGTTCCCGCCGGCCCCGGTACAGGTCTTTCTGGGCCTGGACGTGGGCGTCGTCGCCGAGGGCCACCCGCATCGCTTCCTGGACCGGATAGGGAACAATCATTCCGGCGTGTTTGCGGCTGTTGACCAGGTTCGCCATGATCACCGGATCGCCGGCGACGAATGCCGCCCGGTAGCCGGCCACGTTGGACTGTTTGCTCAGCGAATAGACGGCGAGCAGGCCATCGTGGGAGCCCTCTGCGACCTGGGGATCCAGGATGCTGGGGACCGGGGTGCCGCCGCGCTGGACGTCCCACTCCCCCCAGCCGAGTTCGGCGTAGCATTCGTCGGACGCGACGACGGCGCCGAGTTCGCGGGCCTGCCGGACGATCTGCCGCAGCGACGCGATGTCCCGCACGCTGCCGGTGGGGTTGGCCGGTGAGTTGACCCAGACCAGGCGCACACGGGCCCGGGTGCCGGCGTCGAGCTCGTCGAGGTTGTCGGCGGCGACCTGCTCCGCACCGGCGAAAGTGGCCCCGATGTCATAGGTGGGGTACGCAACCGTGGGGCGGACGACGACGTCGCCCGGCTTCAGGCCGAGCAGGAAAGGCAGCCACGCGACGAGTTCCTTGGAACCGACCGTCGGCATCACATGCTGCGGATCGAGCCCGGGGACGCCGCGCCGGCGCGCAAACCAGCCGGCGATGGCCTCCCGCAGGGCCGGCGTCCCGTGGACCGTGGGATAGCCGGGGGCGTCCGCGGCGGCGCGCAGCGCCTCCTGGATCAGGGCCGGCGTGGGGTCCACAGGGGTTCCGATGGAAAGGTTGACGGCTCCTTCCGCGTGCCGGGCTGCCGTTGCGAGATATGGCGCCATGGCCTCCCACGGGTAGTCGGGCAGGCTCAGGCCGAAAGTGCGCACCGCGGATGTCACCGTAGTGCCGTCCTAGTTGTCTTGGTTCTGCGGCGGCAGGGCGGCGATCATGGGGTGGTCAGTGTGGGTGTTCCCGACCTTCGCGGCGCCGCCCGGGGACCCGAGTTCGTCGAAGAACTCGACGTTGGCCTTGTAGTAGTCGGCCCATTCTTCGGGGGTGTCGTCCTCGTAGTAGATCGCCTCCACGGGGCAGACCGGCTCACAGGCACCGCAGTCCACGCACTCGTCGGGGTGGATGTACAGGGAACGCTCACCCTCGTAAATGCAATCGACGGGGCACTCCTCAATGCATGCCTTGTCTTTGACATCTACACACGGCTGCGCGATTACGTACGTCACGTCCCTGGCCTCTCCACGTTGGTTCCGGCGACCGGCCGGATGATTTCCAGGCCCTGAGCCGGGCTGCTGACTTCTGAGCCTATTATCTCCCAGCCTGTTCCCGCGAACCTAGCCGGACGTCACACAGGCTCCGCGTCTTACTATGATCTGATGAGCTCGCCTTTGCCCTTGCCCCAGCAGTTCCTCGCCGCCGCCCCGCTCGGGACCCGCGTTGTGGTCCGGTACAGGATCGACGGCGGCCTGACGGATGCCCTCGGCGAGCTCGTGGACCGCGCCGACGGCGTGTGCACCGTCCGCACCCGCCGCTCCGACGTCGTCATTGCACTGCCGCTTGTCGTGGCAGCCAAGGAAGTCCCGCCGACCCCGCCGCGCCGCGCCCCGCGGGTGCAGGAGCCCTGACCAGCGGTTCCGGGGTGGGTGCGTCGGTGGTTGCGTCCAGGGGACATGCTCTCCGCACCACCCGACCAATGGACATGCCCTCCCCTACCGGCCAACCACGCACATGCCCAGCCCCACCCCCGGCCACCAATGGACATGCCCTCCCCTCGCTGCTGGAGATGGACATTTCGGCGCCATACTCATCGCCGCCAGCCAGGGTGGGACATGTCCAGTGGTGGGCTAACGGAACAAGGGACATGTTCAGTGGTGCGCTAAAGGAACAAGGGACATGTTCAGTGGTGGACTAGCGGAACAAGGGACATGTCCAGTGTCAATTAGACAGAGCACGGGACAGTTCCAGAGGAGGATTGGCGCGGTGCAAGACCACAGTGCCGAGGCGCATCGCAAGGGCCCACGAAACTGGGCGTCGAGTCTGGGCTCTAGGCTGCGGCAGCCAGCCTGTTCAGGGCTTCCCGGACCATGTTGATGAAATCCTCGGGATGGTCCCTCAGCAGCGGGTACGTCACAACGAGAGTCGGGATTCCCCGGCGCGTGGTGACGTTCCACCGCCGCCGGTCTTCCTCAAAGCTCGCCTTGTCCATGTGGAATCCGGCCCCGTCAGTCTCGATGCCGAGGCGGCCATCGACCATCAGGTCCAAGTGTCCCATCCCCGGAACGTTGACCTGCGATTCAACATGGAAGCCGGCCCGCCGCAGCAGGAACCTGGCCAGGCACTCAATGAGCGACTGCGACTGCGGGACAATCGCCGACAGCATCCGGCGCTCCCGGGAGTCGTTCCGGCCATCGAGCCGCTGACGCAACGAACCCAGCGGGAGCCCCTTCAGCACGACGGCGGATTCGGCGATGATCAGCCCGTCAGGTTCGGGTAAGCAGCGCAAGCATTGGATGACCGTGTCTAGGAGCGTCGGTGGCACGGAAGCGCGGTGGCAGACGAAGCCCTGGTAGCTCCTGCTGTGGGTGAGGGCTACATGCGGCCGGGCCGGGGCGTTGAGAACCCACAGCCCGCTGAAGTGGGCCGCGGTGACGCACGCGGGCTCCGCTGGAAGCGAGCGAATGGAAATCAGCTGCGCATCCGCACCGGGCAACGCATAAACGCCGCGGGCTACGCGGGACACGGATCCCGAGGCCATCGCCGACTTGAGCTGAAAATCGGAGACCCCCGCCGCGGCAATGTACTTGGCGCGCGCGACGCCGTCATAATTCGAAAGCACCTCGATGATGTTGGCCATTCACCCATGGTGGAGCCGCACACTGCACCCGGATAGTCACATCCCGCGCTATGTGGAAACCTGCCCAGGCCAGGCCAGGCCTGGCCTGGCCTGGGCCGCGGCAAGCTCGGGCCAAAGCGAAGACTGGACATGTCCCGCGGACGAGCCCTGCGCCGGACATAATGCCATTGTGCCCACTCGAGCGAACGAAAAATGGGCATGTCCCCGGACGGGATGGGTGAGCTGGACTGGCCCAATCATGAGGACTGGAYATGTCCCGCGGACGAGCCCTGCGCCGGACAYAATGCCATTGTGCCCACTCGAGCGAACGAAAAATGGGCATGTCCCGCGTGGGGAGCAGCGGCAATGGGGCCCAGTCTTAGCCGGTCATCACCAGCCCTAGCCAGTCATCACCCGTCCTGGCCAGTCGTCACCGGCCCTAGCCGGTCTGCCTCCTGTAGCGCCGGCACCAGGCGAGCATGGCCACGGTGATGCCTGCGATGCCGAAGACCCAGATATTGCCTGCGGCGTCGCCGATGACCAGGCGCTTGCCCGCTTCCAGGGTGGACCACCAGCCGGTCAGCGCGTAGCAGAGAACTCCGCAGGCCGCCGTCGGGACGACTGAACGGAACGCCGCCCCCAGCCACAACTGAACCGAGCCCAGCAGCACGAGCGCCGCGACGGCGCCCCACGGGAGCTCCACGCCGCCCAAGACCAGGTCGTGGCGGTGCAGGGCGGTGCCGGCCAGGGCAACAAAAAGAGCTGCCGGTACGGCGGCCGCAATGCCGCCTGCCGTACCGGCAGCTCTCTTATTCACGTTGTGGCGGAAGCCCGGAGACCGGGATCAGACCTTGGCGCGGGCGCGGTTGGCCTTGGCACGCTCGTTGGTGTCCAGGATGACCTTGCGGATGCGGATTGAATCCGGGGTAACCTCAACGCATTCGTCTTCGCGGGCGAATTCGAGGGACTCTTCGAGGGTCAGGTCGCGCGGCGGCGTCAGGTTCTCGAAGGTGTCCGAGGAGGCTGCACGCATGTTGGTGAGCTTCTTTTCCTTCGTGATGTTCACGTCCATGTCGTCGGCGCGGGAGTTCTCGCCCACGATCATGCCCTCGTACACCTCGGAGGTGGGCTTGACGAAGAAGGAGCCACGTTCCTGCAGGTTGATCATGGCGAACGGGGTCACAACACCGGCGCGGTCGGCGATCATCGAACCGTTGGTGCGGTACTCGATGGGGCCGGCCCACGGCTCGTAGCCTTCGGAGATGGAGGCGGCGATGCCGGCGCCGCGGGTGTCCGTGAGGAACTTGGTGCGGAACCCGATCAGGCCACGGGCCGGAACGATGAACTCCATGCGGCACCAGCCGGTGCCGTGGTTGGCCATGTTGGTCATGCGACCCTTGCGGGCGGCCATCAGCTGGGTGACGGCGCCGAGGTACTCTTCGGGCACGTCGATGGTCATGTGCTCCATCGGCTCGTGGACCTTGCCGTCGACGGTCTTGGTGACCACCTGCGGCTTGCCGACGGTCAGTTCAAAGCCTTCGCGGCGCATCTGCTCGACCAGGATGGCCAGTGCGAGCTCGCCACGGCCCTGGACTTCCCAGGCGTCGGGACGCTCGGTGGGGAGAACCTTGATGGAGACGTTACCGATCAGTTCCTTGTCGAGGCGGTCCTTGACCTGGCGGGCCGTGACCTTGGCGCCCTTGACCTTGCCGGCCAGCGGCGAGGTGTTGATACCGATGGTCATGGAGATGGCCGGGTCGTCAACCGTGATCAGCGGCAGCGGCTGCGGGTTCTCGGCGTCGGTCAGGGTCTCGCCGATGGTGATTTCCTCGATGCCGGCAACAGCAACGATTTCGCCGGGGCCGGCGGATTCCGCGGGAACACGGTCGAGTGCCTTGGTGGCCAGCAGTTCGGTGATCTTGACGTTCTTCAGCTCACCGTTAGCACGTGCCCAAGCGACGGTCTGGCCCTTGCGCAGGGTGCCGTTGTAGATACGCAGCAGCGCCAGGCGGCCCAGGAACGGGGAGGCGTCCAGGTTGGTGACGTGCGCCTGCAGGACACCGTTCGGGTTGTAAGTCGGGGCCGGGATGTGCTCGATGATGGCCTTGAAGAGCGGCTCGAGGTCCTCGTTTTCGGGGGCGCTGCCGTCGGCGGGCTGCTCGAGGGAGGCGCGGCCGACCTTGGCGGCGGCGTAAACAACCGGAACGTTCAGGATCTTGTCCAGGTCGAGGTCCGGAACTTCGTCGGCGAGGTCGGAGGCCAGGCCCAGGAGCAGATCCATGGACTCGTGGACAACTTCTTCGATCCGCGCGTCGGGGCGGTCGGTCTTGTTGACCAGGAGGATCACCGGCAAGTGCGCGGCGAGAGCCTTGCGCAGCACGAAGCGGGTCTGGGGCAGCGGGCCCTCAGAGGCATCGACGAGGAGGACGACGCCGTCGACCATGGACAGGCCGCGCTCCACCTCGCCACCGAAGTCGGCGTGGCCGGGGGTGTCGATGACGTTGATGGTGATGGTTTCGCCGTTGGAGGACGGTCCGTTGTAGGCCACCGTGGTGTTCTTGGCCAGGATGGTGATGCCCTTTTCGCGTTCCAGGTCACCGGAGTCCATGACGCGGTCTTCGAGGTGGTTGTGCTCGGCAAAGGAGTTGGTCTGCTTGAGCATGGCGTCGACCAGCGTGGTCTTGCCGTGGTCAACGTGGGCCACGATCGCGACGTTGCGCAGGTCACTGCGCGATGCAGTGGCTACCGCGGTGTTGGTGGTGGTTTCAGACATGCGTTATTGCTCGATTCAGTGGTGAAGTCAGCTGTGGTATCGCGACATTTCCAACCGGAACGCACGACAGATAAGTCCCTTTGGCACAGGGCACCTACTACCATTCTAAACGCTAGGTCATTTATTGGCCTAAAATGCGGATCGGCGACCGGCGGCCGCGCCGTCGCCAGAGCAGGACGGGCGCACGGAAGTGGTCTATTACGTGTGAGTAAAGTCACTGGATTTTCCGGGGCCCATGCACCATCATTGCTCTGATAGCAGCAAGCAAGCCCGGAGACATTCATGCGAAACGCCTCGGCCCTGTCCCGCTTCGTCGCAATGATGATCGCCACCGGCGTTGTTCTTGGCGGCTGCGGGCAGGCCTCTTATTCACCTGCGCCCGACTCGGGCTCTTCCGAAGTCGGCTCTTCCGACGCGGGATCATCAGAGGCGGGATCTTCGGGCGCGCCAATGACCGGCAGCGGGTCCGGAGCGGCCATTGGCGCGGGAGTGCCGGTCGCGGCCGGATCCGCGGCGAAGACACGCATCGGGTCCACCATCGACCCCGCCGCCCTGCCGAGCGGCTCGACCTACCGCAATCCTGACAACGGCCGCAACGAGATCATCGTCAAGGACACCAGCAATATTGCCGTGCTGATTGGCGACTCACAGTCGGAACCGGCCTATGGCTGGCCCAGGCAGGGTCTGGCCGCGGCTGGGTACAAAGTTTTCTTCTGTGGCCGGGGCGGCACCGGTTTCGTGGCGTCCAACGGCAAGACCGGCAACTACATTGACGCGCTCCAGCGCGGCGACTGGAAACTTCCGTACGGCGCTCCTCCCCTCGTGGTGATTGAAGGCGGCGGGAACGATGCCGCACGCGGCGCCTCCGACGCGCAGATCGTCGCCAACGCGGAACGGCTGATCGCGAGCATCCAGCAGCGTTACCCCGCGGCCCGGATGCTCATGGTGGGCACACTCGGGCGCGGCGCGCATTACGGCGGAGGACGCCGGAGCGAGGTGGACGCGCTTCTGGGGCGGGTGGCGGACCGTCACGGGCTGCCGTTCGTCAGCGCGGGCGACTGGCTCACCCGGTACAACCTGACAGGCTCGATGGCGGACCGTGTCCACCTGAACCGGCAGGGCCACGCGGCCCTGGGCGCCGTTTTCGGCCAGCGGCTGCAGTCCATGGGGTTTGACTACGCTGACCCGGGCATGCTCGCCGGCTTGTCCCACTACGCAGGACGGGCCGCTGGCGCCGGGTTGTCCCACTAGCGCAGGGCCGGCCACTACGCAGTACGGACCACCACGCGGACGGACCACAGCACAGCAAAGGAGCCGGTGTCCGCCCCCAAGGGGAGGACACCGGCTCCTTTGCTGCCAGCTGCTGCCAGGTGCTGCTAGCGGCGGACTCGTTCAAGCCCTACGGAAGGCAGCCGCTCAGGCCACGTCCATTTCCGGCGGCAGCATGAGGCCGGCGCCGGGGATGGCGTTGAGCAGCGCCCGGGTGTAGTCCTGCTGCGGCGCCTCGAAGACGTCGTCCGTTGAGCCCGTTTCCACCAGCTTGCCCTTCTCCATGACGCACACGCGGTCGGCGATCTGCCGGACCACCGCGAGGTCGTGGGTGATGAACAGGTAGGTCAGGCCGAGACGGGACTGCAGTTCGGCGAGCAGGTTCAGCACCTGCGCCTGCACCAGCACATCCAGTGCCGAGACAGCCTCGTCGCAGATGATCACTTCGGGGTCCAGGGCCAGGGCGCGGGCGATCGCGACTCGCTGGCGCTGGCCGCCGGAGAGCTCGTTCGGGTACCGCTGCATGGTGGACTGCGGCAATGCCACCTGGTCCAGCAGTTCCCGGACCTTCTTCTCGCGGCTGGCCTTGTCCCCGATCCTGTGGGTCCGCAGCGGTTCCTCGATGGTCCGGAAGATGTTGTACATCGGGTCCAGGGAACCGTACGGGTCCTGGAAGATCGGCTGCACCCGGCGCCTGAAGGCGAAGAGCTCTTTGCTGTTCAGCGTGGAGGTGTCCACGCCGTCGAAGACGATCTTGCCGGAGGTCGGCGTCAGGAGGTTCAGGACCATCTGCGCCACCGTGGACTTGCCGGAGCCCGACTCCCCCACGATCGCCGTCGTGGTTCCCCGCTTGACGTTAAAGGAGATGTCGTCGACGGCGGTGAAGTCCGTGGACTTGCCCAGGCCCGAACGCAGCTTGAAGACCTTCCTGAGGTTCTGGATCTGCAGGACGTCGTCGGACTTGGCCGGCACGACCACGCCGGTCTCGCTCGGGGCGAGCATGTCGTCGGTTTCCACGCCGAGTTCCTTGGCGGCCTGGATGCGCCGGGACGCCAGCGACGGCGCCGAGGCGACCAGCCGCTGGGTGTACGGGTGCTGCGGGTTCTGCAGCAGCTCCAGCGAGGGCCCGGATTCGACAACCTGGCCGCGGTACATGACCACCACCTGGTCGGCACGCTCGGCGGCGAGGCCGAGGTCGTGCGTGATCAGCAGCACCGCGGTGCCCAGTTCCGTGGTCATCTTGTCCAGGTGATCAAGGATCTGGCGCTGCACGGTCACATCGAGCGCCGACGTCGGCTCGTCCGCGATGAGCAGGCGCGGCTGGCAGGCGAGCCCGATCGCGATCAGCGCGCGCTGGCGCATGCCGCCGGAGAACTCGTGGGGGTACTGCTTGGCGCGGCTGCCGGCGTCGGGCAGCCCGGCCTGGGACAGGACCTTGGCGACGTCGTCGGGGCCGCTCGGGAGTCCGTTGGCCTTCAGCGTCTCGCGGACCTGGTCACCGATCTTCCACACCGGGTTGAGGTTGGACATCGGGTCCTGCGGGACCATGCCAATGCTGTTGCCGCGGAGATCGATCATCCGCTTTTCGCTGGCGTTGGAGATGTCCTCGCCGTCGAACAGGATCTGGCCTGCCGTGACGCGCCCGTTGCCCGGGAGCAGGCCGATGGCAGCCAGCGCGGTGGTGGACTTGCCGGAACCCGACTCGCCCACAATCGCGACGGTTTCGCCCGGCATGACGGTGAGGCGGGCGTTGCGGACGGCGTTGACCTCGCCGTTGCTGGTGGTGAACCCGATGGCCAGGTCCTTGATTTCAAGCAGCGGGCGCTCAGTGGCGTACCCAGCTTCCTGGAAGTCAACAGAGGCGCTCATGGTGTCCCCTTTCATCGCTTGCGGGCTTTGGGATCGAGGGCATCACGCAGGGCATCGCCCAGCATGATGAAGCTCAGGACGGTGATGGACAGCGCGATGGCCGGGTAAAGCAGCGGCATCGGGTTGGACCGGAGCGAGGCCTGCGCCGCCTGGATGTCGTTGCCCCAGGACATGACGCTGGGCGGCAGCCCGATGCCCAGGAAGGACAGCGTGGATTCGGCCACGATGAACGTACCCAGGGAGATAGTGGCCACGACGATGATCGGGGCCAGCGAGTTCGGCATCACGTGGCGCATGAGGGCGCCGAACTTCGAGACGCCCAGCGAGCGGGCGGCCGTGACGAAGTCGGCGTTCCGGACCTCGATGACGGCGCCGCGGGTAATGCGGGCAATCTGCGGCCAGCCGAAGATGACCAGGATGAGCACCAGGGTCCACACGGTCTTGTTCGTCCGGAACATCGGCAGCTGCATCATCACGATCGCGCCCAGGATCAGGGGCAGGGCGAAGAAGATGTCATTGATGCGGGCCAGGACCGAGTCGATCCAGCCGCCGTAATAGCCGGCGACGGCCCCCAGGATGCCGCCGATCAGCAGCACTCCGATGGTGGTGAAGAGGCCCACCGTCACGGAGGACCGCGTACCGAAGATGACACGGGCGTAGACGTCGCAGCCCTGCTGGGTGAAGCCCAGCGGGTGGCCCGCGGCGGGGCCTGCGTCGGAGTTGGCCAGCTGGCAGGCTTCCGAGGTCGGGTCGATCTGCGAGAAGAATCCCGGGAAGACGGAGACCGCGACGACCACAAGGATCAGGAACGCTGAGATCAGGAACAGCGGCTGCTTGCGCAGGTTCTTCCAGGCCTCGCCCCACAGGCTCAGCGGTGCGGCTTCGTCCTTGACCCGGTCCGTTACCTGGAGCGGGGTCTCGGAGACATCGGCCACGAAGTGCTCGGTCCGGCGGACCGGGCGGCGGGAATCGGAGTGCCGAGCGGTGGTGGTGTTATCAGGAGTCATAACGGATCCTCGGGTCAAGCCAGCCGTAAAGCAGGTCAACGAGCAGGTTGGAGAGGCAGTAGATCAGCACCAGGACGGTGACGATCGAGACCACCGTGGGCCCTTCCCCGGACAGCACGGCCCGGTAGAGCCGGTTGCCTACGCCCGGGACGTTGAAGATGCCTTCCGTGACGATTGCCCCGCCCATCAAAGCGCCGAGGTCGGCGCCCAGGAACGTAATGACGGGAATCAGGGAGTTGCGCAGGATGTGGACGCGGACCACCTGGAACCGGGAAAGGCCCTTGGCGGTGGCAGTGCGCACATAGTCGGCGTTCATGTTTTCGATGACGGACGTGCGGGTCAGGCGCAGGACATAGGCGAACGATCCCAGTCCCAGCACGATCGCCGGCAGGATGAGGTCCGGGATGGTCGCCGCGGAGCTGACGGTCGGCTTGGCCCAGCCGAGCTGGACGCCGATGGTGAACTGCAGCAGGAAGCCCAGGACGAAGATCGGGATGCCGATCACGACCAGGGACGCGACCAGGACGGTGGCGTCAAAGAGCTTGCCCTTGCGCAGGCCGGCGATGAGGCCGAAAACGATGCCGAAAAAGGCCTCGAAGATCAGCGCCATGATGGCCAGCCGCGCCGTGACGGGGAAGACCTCGCCGAGCACGGCGGCGATGGGGCGTCCGGAGAAGTCCTGGCCCAGGTCAAACGTGAAGATGCTCTTGAGGTAGAGCAGGTATTGCATCCAGAACGGCTGGTCCAGGTGGTACTGCATGCGCAGCTTCGCTGCCACCGCCTCGTTCACCGGCTTGTCGCCGAACAGGGCCACGATGGGGTCACCGGGCAGGCTGAAGACCAGGAAATAGACCAGCAGTGTTGCGCCCAGGAAGACGGGAATCAGTTGTAGGAAACGCTTGAGGATGTATGTCGACATCAGCGAGTCACACCCTCGTTGGCAGGCATCCTGTCCAGGGATGCGGCGGAGTTGTTCATCAAAGAACCTTTTCACTATGGATGCAGGCCGGCGCCGGTTCACTCACGGCGGCAGGGCTGCGAAAAGTTCGCCCGAAAGAGCCGGGCATCAAGAGAATAAATGGAGGGGAAGCACGACGACGGCGGAGGCCCCAGTATGGGCGGCCCCCGCCGTCGTTTTGTTGTTACTTACCGGTTACGTTGTAGTACAGCGGGACGCCGTCCCAGCCGTAGTCGACGTTGGTGACCTTGTCGCTCCAGCCGCCCTGGGCAACCTGGTACCACAGGGGGATGGCCGGCAGGTCCGTCAGGAGGATCTCCTGGGCCTTGTTCATGGCCTTGTTGCCGTCGCTGACCGACGCGGCGTTCAGGCCGTCAGAGATGGCCTTGTCGAACGTCGGGTTGGCGTAGCTGGCGTCGTTGGAGCCGGCACCGGTCTTGTAGATCGGGCCGAGGAAGTTGTACAGCGACGGGTAGTCTGCCTGCCAGCCGGCACGGATGGAGCCGGTGAGGGTCTTGGCGGTGGCGTCGTTGCGGGCTTCCTTGAAGGTGGCGTACGGCTTGCCTTCAACCTTGATGCCGAGCGTGTTCTTGAGCTGGTTGACTACAGCCTCAACCCAGGCCTTGTGTCCGCCCTTGTCGGCGTTGTAGGCAATGGTGAAGGTCTTGTTCGCGTCCCACTTCTGGATCGCGTCGGCCTTGGCCCAAGCTTCCTTGGCCTTGTCGGCGTTGAAAGTCAGGTTCTCAGCTCCGGCGATCGAGTCGCTGTAGCCGTCAAGCACGGGGGCCGTGAAATCCTTGGCAGGCTGGCGTGCGCCGTTGAAGATCACCTTGGTGATCTCTTCGCGGTTGATCGCCATGGAGATCGCCTGGCGGCGGAGCTTGCCGGCCTCGCCGCTCCATTCCGGCAGGTATTCCGGGATGGCGATGGTCTGGTTGCCGGCGTACGGCTTGTTGATGGTGCGCTCGCCAAGGTCAGACTTGAAGTTCTTCAGCGCGCTGGTCGGGATCGTCTGCAGGATGTCCAGGTTGTTGGACATCAGGTCCTGGTAAGCGGAGTCGTCGTTCTGGTAGATCTTGAACGTCACGCCGGCGTTCTTGGCCTTGCGCGGGCCGCTGTAGTCCGGGTTCGGAACGAGCTGGATCTGCACGTTGTGCTGCCAGCCGCCGTCCGCGAGCTTGTACGGGCCGTTGCCGACCGGCTTCTCGCCGAAGCCCTTCGGGTCCTTCAGGGCACCGGAGGGAACCGGAACAAACGCGGTGTAGCCCAGGCGAAGCGGCCAGTCAGATTCCGGCTGCTTGAGTTCCACGGTGAACGTCTGGTCGTCAACGACCTTCAGGCCGGACATGGTCTCGACCGTGGAGCCTTCTGCGCTGGCTTCGTCGTAGCCCTTGATGCTCTCGAAGAAGCCACCGCTGAGCTGGGCGTTCTTGGCTGCGGCACCGAAGTTCCAGGAATCGACGAAGGACTTGGCCGTGATGGCCTCGCCGTTCGTGAACTTCTGGTCCTTCTTGACCTTGATGGTGAAGTGCTGGCCGTCCTTGCCCTCGATGGACTCGGCGAGTTCGTTGACCGGCTTGCCGCTGGGGTCGTAGCTGACCAGGCCCGCGAAGATCATGTCGATGACCTTGCCGCCGCCGACTTCGTTGGTGTCGGCGGGCATGAGGGGACGCTGGGGTTCGGAGCCGTCGGCGAGGATCACTTTGCTGGTGTCGCCGCCGGTACTGCCGCTACCGGTCGCGGAGCCGCTGGCACCGCATCCGGTCAGGGCGAGGGCGGCGATAGCCACCATGCCCAGTGCTTTGGAAGTGCGCGAAAAACGCATTCCGCCTCCTATGAGTTGTGGGAGTTCGTGAGGGAAAAACTTATGCTTCCCCGTAAGCAGGCACAGGGGTATCCCCTGTGACGTGGCCTACATATGGAAGTAGCCTAGCCCTAAACCGTCCAAATGTTGGAACTCTGTTGCCAAACCGTGATCCGACAATCTCATGACGATTAACGTCAAGCGGAGTGTATTTCAAGTCACACGCTACCGACTGGTAGTATTCGCCCGCCGTGTGACCTGGGTTACCCGCGGTTAACTGGAATCCGCCGGATTTTCCCCCATTTTCCAGCCCTGCAAATAAGCCTCAGCTCGCCCCGGACAGCAACTGCGCGCGCAGCTCGCGGCGCTCGCGCTGCTTGTCCGGATCCGGCAACGGAACCGCCGCCAAAAGCCGCTGGGTGTAGGGCTCCTGGGGGTTGCGGAGGATCTGGTCCCGGGTCCCCTGCTCCACGATCCTGCCGCGCTGCATGACACAGATCCGGTCCGCGAGCACGTCCACCACCGCGAGGTCGTGGGTGACGAACAGGCAGGCGAACCCCAGTTCCTTTTGCAGGTTCTGGAACAGATCGAGCACCTTGGCCTGGACGGAGACATCGAGGGCGGAGGTGGGCTCGTCGGCGACCATGAGCTTCGGCTTGAGCGAGAGGGCACGGGCGATCCCCACGCGCTGTTTCTGCCCGCCGGAGAGCTCGTGCGGGTAGCGGTTGCGGTAGTTCCGCGGCAGCTCGACCTGGTCAAGGAGCGCCTCGATCCGTTGCTGCAGTTCGGCCCCCTTCGCGGCCTTTGCCAGGAACATCGGCTCCCCGATGCTTTCCCCGATGGGCAGCCTGGGGTTAAGGGACGACGACGGATCCTGGAACACCATGCCGACATGCCGGCGCATCTCGTGGAGCTGCCGGCCGTTCCTCTTGGCAGCGGAAATGTCCTGCCCGACGACGCGCATGGTGCCTGCCGCCACCGGCAGCAGGCCGACGGCGGCCCGGCCGATGGTGGTCTTGCCGGAACCCGACTCGCCGACGAGGCCGACCACCTGTCCGGGATAGATGACCAGGTTGGCCCCTTCCACGGCTCGGAAGGCCGGCACCCGGCCCTGTTTCGGGTACTCGATGGCGACATCGGTGAGCTCCAGGACCGGCTCCCCCTTCGGCTTGGCCGCCTCGGCCGCGGCCAGGGCGGCGGCGTTTTCGCGCTCGCGCCGGATCAGCTCGTCTTCCGGAATGGACAGGATCTCGGCGTGGGTCGCGGCGGCGAGGGCGGCGGTGACGTCCACGTCCGCCGCGGAATCCGCGCCGCCCTGTCCCAGGTGAGGGACCGCAGCCAGCAGCGCCCGGGTGTATTCGTGCTGCGGGTTGTGGAAGATCTGCGCTGCCGTACCTGTCTCCACGATGACGCCCCTGCGCATGACCGCGATCCGGTCGGCGAGGTCGGCCACCACCCCCATGTCGTGGGTGATGAGCACAATGGCGCTGTCCAGTTTGTTCCGCAGGTTGCGCATGAGGTCAAGGATTTCGGCCTGGACGGTCACGTCGAGGGCCGTGGTCGGCTCATCGGCGATGAGCAGCTTCGGGTCGCAGGAGAGCGACTGCGCGATCATGGCGCGCTGGCGCTGGCCGCCGGAAAGCTGGTGCGGATAAGACCGGAAGGCCTTCTCCGGATCGGGCAGTTCGACAAGTTCCAGCATCCGCAGGGCCCGGAGCCTCGCTTCTTCCGGGGAAACTTCATTGTGCAGACGTACAGTTTCCACAATCTGCGACCCCACGGTGTAGACCGGGTTCAGGGCCGTCATCGGCTCCTGGAAGATCACCGCGACGTCCTTGCCGCGCACTGCGCGGATATTGGCCTCATTGGTCCCGAGCAGCTCACGGCCGGCGAGCTTGACACTTCCTGTCACACGGCTGTTACTCGGCAGCAGGCCAAGCAGAGCCATCGAACTGGCGCTCTTTCCGGACCCGGACTCCCCCACGATGGCGAGCACTTCGCCGGCCCGGACCTCGTAGTTCAGGCCGATCGCGGCCGGGACCCATTTCTTGTCCACGCCGAAATCCACGCTGAGGTCCCGTACCTCCAGGACGGTTTCACCTTTGCCGGGTACGGGTGAGGCCGGCGGATCGAGGGTGATGAAGTCAGTCATGATGGGCTATCCTTCCGTCGGGCCGCCGGTGCACCGGGGATTAGTGCTGCGGCTCGGAATACTGAATTATTGGGGGCATGAGCTCTACGCCGCACGCCGGAAATGTTGAAGTCTTCAAAGCACGAACCAACAAATGGTTCGCGTTGCTGTCCTGGGCGGTGGCCGCGTTCGGTGTCGTGGTCACAGTCGTCATGGCGGGTCCGGGGGCGCTGGGCGGCGTCGCCCCGCTGGCCTTCATCGCTTTCATGGGCTGGCAACTGTTCTGGATGCCGTCCGTTGTAGTCCACGACGCCGGCGTCACCCTGGAAAATCCGTTCCGCTCGATTGAGGTGCCGTGGGCCGCGCTGGTGCACGTCGATACCCGCTTTGCACTGACGCTGGTCACCGCCGAGAAGAGCTACACGTCCTGGGCCGCGCCCGCCCCCGGCATCTGGGGCGGCCGCCACGCCCGCCCGGAGGACCTCCACGGCCTGCCGGCAACCACCTACGGTCCCGGCAAGTCGGTCCGCCCGGGAGATCTGAAGACCACGGACTCCGGCCAGGCTGCCATGCTGGTGCGGGCCAGGTGGCATGACCTGGTGGAAGGCGGGCAGCTCGCCGCCGGCGACGCCGCCAGCACCGCCGCAACCGTGACCGTCCGCTGGGTGGCGATTGGCGCCGTCGTACTGCTCCTGGCGGCGAGCTACCTGGCGATTACCGCCGGCTAGATCGGTCCTGCAGGGGGCCGGCACCTACTGGCCCCGTGTTCCGTCAGCAGGCCCGTCGTCGCGGGGATCCTTGGGCGCGGAAGCGTCGAGGCCAGTGCCGGCGCCCGCCTGCACGGCCGGATCCCCATGATCCTTCGCCTTCTTGGCGTTGAACTTCTTCTGCCGCGGGTCGAACGCGTCCCGAAGGCCGTCACCGATGAAGTTGATGCTGAGGCAGATCAGCACGATGAACATGCCCGGGAACCAGAAGAGCCAGGGCCGTGTAGCGAAGGCCTGCTGGTTCTGCGAGATGAGCAGGCCCAGGGACGTGTCCGGGGCCTTGACGCCGACGCCGAGGTAGCTCAGCGCCGTTTCGGTGAGGATCGCGGCGGACATGGTCAGTGTCACGTTCACGATCAGCACGCCGACGGCGTTGGGCAGGATGTGCTTGAAGATGATCCTGGCATTGCTGGCGCCGGAAATCCGGGCCGCATCCACGAACTCGCGTTCGCGCAGGGACAGGAATTCGCCGCGCATCAGCCGGGCCAGCGCGACCCAGCTGATCAGGCCCAGGAAGATTCCGAGCGCCAGGACGCCGTTGGTGCTGGCGAAGGAGGCGAACCAGCTCCCCTGGTCCCGGCGGCCGGCGAGCTGCGCCATGACGGCGGCCAGCAGCAGGGCGGGAATGATGATGATGACGTCGGTCAGGCGCATCAGGATGGCCTCGGACCAGCCGCGGAAGTAGCCGGAAATGGCACCGACCACGATGCCGATCAGTCCGGCGATGAGGCCGATCACGATCATGATGGTGATGGACTGCTGCGCGCCGCGCATGGTCATGGCGAAGACGTCCCGGCCGATCCGGTCCTGGCCGAACGGATGCTCACCCCAGGCCAGCGGCCACAACGAGGAGGTGGGTGCGCCACCGTTGACCAGGGGGGAGACTTCCTCGTGCGTGTACTTCCACCAGCCGGGGATACCCAGGTAGCCCACGGAAGTGAACGCCAGGATGAAGATGAAGGCGAACACCACGAGGCCGATAATGGCGCCGGAGTGTCCGAGGAAACGCTTCCGGACGATCTGGCCCTGGCTGAGGCCCTTGGCCTCAAGGACCGGCTCAATGCCGGCCGCGGCTGATATCCGCGAGGCTTCGTCTTCGGCCATGATTACTTCCTGCTGACTTGGCTGGCTCATGCTTTTACCCTTACGCGCGGATCCAGTGCGGAGTAGGCGAGGTCCGCGATGAGGTTGAAGACCATGGCCGTGATGGCGACGCAGATGAAGACGCCCATGACCGGGTTGGGATCGACGTGCGCGATCCCGTCCAGGAAGAGGAAGCCCATGCCGCGGACCGAGAAGACGGTTTCGGTGATGACGGCACCGCCGATCAATGCCCCGATGTCGAAGGCCACGATCGTGGCGATCGGGATCAGGGCGTTGCGGAAGGCGTGGCGCATGATGACGGTCCGCTCGCTCAGACCCTTGGCCCGGGCCGTGCGGATGTAGTCCATGTTCATGATTTCGAGCATCGAGGCCCGGGTGAAGCGTGTGTAACTGGCCAGGGAAATGAGGATCAGGGCCAGGGTGGGCAGGATCAGGTGGGTAAAGGAGTCAAGGCCGAGAACCCAGAAGTCGCCCTCAATGTTCGGCGTGCTGGCACCGATGGTGGCGATCGGCCGGCCCCGCACACGGCTGTTATTGAAGTACGTGGGCCATGCCTGCATGTACCGGTCCAGCAGGATCAGGACACCGACGAGGAACGAGGTGATGCCCGCGGCCCGCATGGACTGCCCGCGGTCGTAGCCGCCCACCAGGTAGCCGATCCCGACGCCAATCAGGACGAAGGCGACCGACAGCACCACGATCATCAGGAAGGTGGCCTCGTTGAGCAGCGGCTGGAGGAGGAAGTACAGCACGACGCCTACGCCGACGGCGATAAGGGCCGACTGCAGGGCCTTGCGGTTTTTCAGCCCGGCGGAGAGCAGGGTCACGGCGAAGGCGATGCCGACACCGGCGATGGCGATGAGCACCGGACCCAGGCCCGGGGTCTTGAACCACTCGGTGGCGGAGAAGTAAATGAGCACCGCGGCGACGAAGGCGAAGACCACGGCGCCGGCGAGCAGCCGGCGCCGCATGGGCCCGCCCAACGCGACGGCTGTCACTGCGCCGACGACGACGCCGATCCCGAGCGCCACGGGAAGCGGCACCTCGGGGTTCCGCAGGAAGTTGTTGAAGCCGATGGCGCCGAACTCCTTGAGCAGGACGGCCACCCAGAAGATCGGCAGCGAGAAGAACAGGAATGCCATGAACGTCACGCCGTAGTCCAAAGTGCTGTACTGCCGCAGGGCAGTAATGATGCCCAGGGTGATCCCGATCAGGATGGCGAGCACCGTTGCCGCGGTGACGAGCGTCAGGGTCTGGACCAGCGCGTTGCCCAGGGCATCCGTAATGGGCTGGCCGGCGATGTTCTTCCCGAGGTCACAGGAGTTGGCGAACGGAACGAGGCACTGGACAGCGCCGCCGAACCATTTGAAGTACCGCAGCGGGGCCGGAGTGTCCAGCTGCAGGAGCTCGGTCCTCGCGTCCATGAGCTGCTGCTTCTGCGGCGTGGGGTTGGCGCGGAATTCCTCGAGGGGATCGCCGGACGCCGCTGTCAGGAGATACACGAAGTAGGACGCGCCGAGAAGGATGAGGGCGGCAGTGACGAGCCGCCGGAAGATGTAGGTCACCATTGAAATAGAACCTCGGAATTCGGGTCCAGGGATTGCCCGGACCGGTCGCGGAGTTTGGCCGGTTCCCGCCGATGTGGCGGCGGGCCACGGCATCGCCAGGATATCGCCAGAAAGGCGCCGGGACCGAAGAAGCTGTGGTCCCGACGCCTTTCCAGCAGTGTTACTTGGGGTCGCGGGCTACTTCTGCGCCCATTCCCAGAAGTTCCACCAAACGCCGGTCTGGTTCGGCATGTACTTCACACCGGTGATGCGGTCGCTGTACGCGTCCACGCCAACCGACTGGAACAGCGGCAGGCCGTAGGCCGAATCCCAGATCATCTTGTCGATCTGCGCAACGAGGCCGTCCTGCTTGCTCTTGTCGGTGGTGACAATCAGTTCGTCCATCAGCTTGTCGGCTGCAGGGTCGCTGAACTGGTTGAAGTTGGAGTCGTTGCCGGACTTGAAGATCTGCGGAACGCCGGACACGCCGACACCCGAGTTGCTCCAGCCAAAGATGGTGGCATCGTAGCTGCCGTCACCGAGGGCCTTGCCCCAGTCAGACTTGCCGAGGCCGCCGTCGACGATCTTGAAGCCGGCCTTGGTGGCGGACTCGCTGATCAGGGAGAAAGCGTCAACACGGTTGGGGTTGTCCTTGTTGTACATGATGCGAACCTCGGGGGTGGCGCCGTTGAGGAGCTTCTTGGCACCCTCGATGTCCACACCCTGGTAGGCGGAGGAACCATTGTTCTTGGCCGACTCGGCGTACGGGGCCTGGTCCGGAACGAAGAGCTGGGAGTCAAGCGGTGCAGCCTTCGGATCCAGCTTCTTGACGATCTTGTCGACGATGTCCGCACGCGGGACGGCCTTCATGAACGCCTCACGGACGTTCTTGTCGGCAAACGGGCCCGAGTAGTTCAGGTCGATGTGGTCGTACGCGAGCTGGTTGCCGACGTCGACCGTCACGCCCTGGCTTTCGAGTGCCTTGAGCTGCTCCACGGTGTCCGCGGATGCCTGCGGGGCGATGATGTCGGCCTCGCCGTTCTTGAGCGCCTGGACCTGGGCGGGTGCCTCACCGATGTAGCGGACGGTGATTTCGTCCAGATTCGCTTCCGGTCCCCAGTTGTAGTCCTTGTTCTTGACCATGGTCAGGGACTGGTCCTGGTTGATGCTCTTGACGAGGAACGGGCCGTTGGAGAGGTACAGGCTCGGATCAGCCGGCAGGGTCTTGGTGTCAAAGCCGGTGTTCCACAGGTCCGCCATAGCCTTGAGCTGGGCGTTCGCCGGCTTGGGGGCCTTGGAATCGCCGCGGGGCATGCCCTTCAGCAGGTCAATGAACGCCTTGGTGTCCGCCAGGCCTGCCTTCTTGGCCAGGACGTGGGCGGGGATGTCGATGCCGGGGCCGCCGATGGCGATTTCCCAGTCTGCGAAGGGCTTGGAGTACTTCAGCGTCATGCTGCGGCCGTCGTCACCGAGTTCCGGGAAGTCGGTGAGCGCGATACCGGTGGGGTCGCCGGCGTAGGAGAAGTAGGACGTTCCAGTCTTACCTTCCGCATCGGCGTCGTTGTAGTAACCCGAGAAGGCGGCCCACTGCAGCACGAGGTCGGCCGCGGTGACGGGAGTGCCGTCGGACCACTTCACGCCGTCGTTGATGGTGTACTTCACCGTCAGCGGATCGTCGGAGACCTTTTCCATCTTGCCGAACTTCTCATTGCGGACAACGTTGAGCTTGTTGTCGATGTAGAAGAAGCCCGAGTGCGTGGCGTAGCTGACCTTTGAGTTGATGTCAGTGTTTCCATCGGCCGTATTCGGGTTGAACGTATTAAACGCGTTGACCTCTACTACGGTTGCCGATCCGCCTTGCTTGCTTGCTGCCGCCGCAGTCGTCGGGGTTGTCCCGCCGCTGTTGCCCGCGCAGGCGCTGAGGGCGATGGCAGCTGCTGCCGCCACGCCCACTGCTTTGGAAATACGACCCAAGCGCATTCCGCCTCCTTGTTTCTGTGGTGTGGGTGAGACCGGCGCCGAAGGCGCCAGACAGACGTCCACACTCCCCCAGCGGCAGTGTGGCCCGTCTCACATGGCATGAAGCGTAACCCCAAAGAGCGTTCGGAGCCACCAAAGTTGACTCACCGTAAAGTTCGTTATGGAGCTGCAACATTGGACGGGTTCCGCAGGGCCAGCTTTCCCACAAAACATTGACGGCGGCGTAACAAAAAGATAAAAGCGCCGCACACAGGAAAAGCCCCGATCCAAGAATCGGGGCTCCTCCAGTTAATCCTTAATTACTTGGCAGAATTACCGCACTGCCGGGCGGAGGACGTCAAACGTTGAAACGGAATTCGACGACGTCGCCGTCGGCCATGATGTATTCCTTGCCTTCGATCCGGACCTTGCCGCGGGCCTTCGCCTCGGCCATGGAACCGGCCTCGATTAAGTCATCGAAGGAGACGACCTCGGCCTTGATGAAGCCGCGCTGGAAGTCGGAGTGGATCACGCCGGCTGCCTGCGGGGCAGTGTCGCCCTGGCGGATGGTCCACGCCCGTGTTTCCTTGGGGCCGGCCGTCAGGTAGGTCTGCAGTCCGAGGGTGTGGAAGCCGACGCGGGCCAGCTGGTCCAGCCCGGATTCATCCTGGCCGTTCATTTCCAGCATCTCGCGGGCTTCTGCCTCGTCGAGCTCCACCAGGTCGGACTCGAGCTTGGCGTCCAGGAAGATGGCGTCGGCCGGGGCCACGAGGGCCCGCAGTTCCGCTTGCTTCTCCGGGCTGCCGAGGATTCCCTCGTCGGAGTTGAAGACATAGATGAAGGGCTTGGCCGTGAGCAGGCCGAGTTCCTTGAGGTGCTCCATCTCGAGCTTGTCGCTCTTGATGGACGAGAAGATGGTGTCGCCGCGTTCCAGTACTGCCTGCGCCGCCAGGATGGCTGCCAGCTCGGCGGCCTCCCGCTTTTTGATCTTGACTTCTTTTTCGATCCGCGGGATGGCCTTTTCGATGGTCTGCAGATCGGCCAGGATCAGCTCGGTGTTGATCGTCTCCATGTCGGAGCTGGGATCGACCTTGCCGTCGACGTGGATGACGTCCGGGTCATCGAACACGCGGACAACCTGCGCGATGGCCTCGGCCTCGCGGATGTTGGCGAGGAACTGGTTGCCGAGGCCCTCGCCCTCGGATGCGCCCTTGACGATGCCGGCGATGTCCACGAAGGACACTGCGGCGGGCAGCAGGCGCGCGGAGCCGAAGATGCCGGCCAGCTTTTCAAGCCGGGCATCCGGCAGGTTCACGACGCCGATGTTGGGCTCGATCGTGGCGAACGGATAGTTCGCCGCGAGGACCTGGTTTCGGGTCAGTGCGTTGAAAAGGGTTGATTTGCCGACGTTGGGCAGTCCGACGATGCCAATAGTAAGAGCCACGAGCATATATTCTACCCGCACCAGACGCCGGCCGTTGCTGCGGCCGGCGCGTGCGCCTGTGGGGCGGCCGGGTGCCGGCGGGTGTGCGGGACGGTGTGGGGCGTTTCCGGGGTGTTGCCGGGTAGTTGTAGCGGGTGGGTCCCGGGTGTTCCGGGCGTCGGAGCCAAAACTGTCACAGGGGCATGCCACAGTGAAGGCATGGAAGCTTTTGCACTGATTCTTGCCCTGCTCATGCTGCTCACGGGCGCCGTCGCGGGCGCCGCCGTCGTCTATGTCCTGCTGCGGCGGCGCTATGTGGCTGTCGAACAGGACTTCGACGCCGTATCAGCCCGGCTGTCCGACGTCAGCGCCCAGTTCGCCGCCGCCGACGCCGAGCGGCGCCTGCTCGCGGCCCAGAACCGGGAGCTCGGCGAGTCCCGGAACCACGACGGCAGCGTGCTCCGCGCGCTGGCGCCCGTGGCGGAAAAGCTCACCGCCGTGCAGCAGCAGGTGTCCCTGCTCGAACGCGACCGGCTGGAGCAGTACGGCCAGCTGGCCCAGCAGCTGCAGGAGGCCCGCCTGTCCGATGAGCAGCTGCTGCGGTCCACGCATGCGCTGGAGTCTGCCCTGCGCTCCAACAGCGCCCGCGGCCAGTGGGGCGAGGTCCAGCTGCGCCGGGTGGTCGAGGCGGCAGGCATGCTGCGGCACGTGGACTTCCACGAACAGGTCCACAGCGGGCAGGCCCACAGCTCCGGCACGGACGGTACCCTCCGGCCCGACCTCGTGGTGCAGCTGCCCGGCGACAAGCAGCTGGTAGTCGACGCAAAGGTCCCGCTGGCGTCGTATCTTGCCGCCCAGGACCTCGGCGCCGCCCAGGCGGGCCAGCAGTCCTCGCAGCTGCCCGGCAGCCAGCAGGCGCACCTCGCCGCCCATGCCAAGGCCCTGAAGGCCCACGTGGACGCGCTGGGCAGCAAGAAGTACTGGGACATCCCCGGCAACTCTCCGGAGCTCGTGGTCTGCTTCCTGCCGGCGGAGTCGATCCTGGCCGCCGCCCTCACGGCCGACCCTGCCCTGCTGGACTATGCACTGGCCAAAAACGTGGTCCTGGCCTCCCCCGGAACCTTGCTGGCAGTGCTGAAGTCGGTGGCGTTCACGTGGCGGCAGGACGTGTTGACGGACAGTGCCCGGGAACTCTTTGAGCTCGCCCGTCAGCTCTACGACCGGATGGGCACGCTCGGCGATAACGTCACCAAGCTGGGGTCCTCGCTGAAGACCTCGGTGGAGCGGTACAACTCCATGGTCGGAACCCTTGAGGCCCGGGTCCTGCCCACCGCGAGGAAGCTGAACGCCCTGGAAGCCGCCGGACTGGCCACTCCCCCCGCCGTCGAAGTCACGCCGCGGGCAGTCGCGGCCCCGGAACTTCAGCCCCGTGACGAGTCAGAAGAGTCCGCGGCCTAGGACTGTCCAGTACCTAGGACTGTTCGGGGCGGGTGCCGCGGCCGCCGAGGGCGCGGGTGACGTCGCCGGCCTGCTTCAAGGTGGCCCGGAGCTCCTTCGGCAGGGAGAACAGGAGGTCTTCCTCGGCCGTGACGACTTCCTCAACCGATCCGTAGCCGTAGTCGGCGAGGAGCCGCAGCACGTCCTTGACGAGGACTTCCGGGACAGAGGCCCCCGACGTCACGCCCACCGTGGCGACGCCCTCGAACCATGTCTCGTCAACCTCGTTGGCGAAGTCGACCCGGTAGGAGGCCTTGGCGCCGTATTCCAGTGCCACCTCCACGAGGCGGACGGAGTTTGAGGAGTTGGCGGAGCCCACCACGATCACCAGGTCCGCCTGGGGCGAGATCTTCTTGATGGCCACCTGGCGGTTGGTGGTGGCGTAGCAGATGTCGTCGCTGGGCGGGTCCTGCAGGGTGGGGAACCGCTCCTTGAGCAGGCGCACCGTCTCCATGGTCTCGTCCACGCTGAGGGTGGTCTGTGAGAGCCAGATGACCTTTTCCGGGTCGCGGACCGTGACCTTGTCGACCTCGTGCGGACCGTTGATGATCTGGATGTGCTCGGGAGCCTCGCCAGCGGTGCCTTCGACTTCCTCATGGCCGTCGTGGCCGATCAGCAGGATGTCGAAGTCATCCTTGGCGAACCGGACGGCTTCGCGGTGCACCTTGGTGACCAGCGGGCAGGTCGCGTCAATGGTGCGCAGGCCGCGGTCCTCGGCGGACTGGACGACAGCGGGCGAGACTCCGTGGGCGGAAAAAATCACGAGGGCGCCTTCCGGGACCTCGTCGGTTTCATCGACGAAGATGGCGCCCTTCTCCTCGAGGGAGCTGACCACGTGCACGTTGTGCACGATCTGCTTACGGACATAGACCGGCGGCCCATAGTGTTCCAGGGCTTTTTCCACCGCGATGACCGCACGGTCCACGCCGGCGCAGTAGCCGCGCGGGGCTGCCAGGAGGACCTTCTTGGGACCGGCGACCGGGGCCGCCGCCAGGACGTCTTCCGGTGAACGCCGCCGGCGCGGAACTGAGGGCATCGGAACGGAAACAGCGGTGGTGGTCATGCTCCCATGCTACCGGTGTTCGATCCTGCCCCGATTGCGGCCACCGGCTGCCCGGACAGCCACTCCCGTGGCCAGCAGTACTGCTCCCGCAACTGCGGCAGCGACGATCCACTGGCCGAAACTGGCAGAGCACGCCGCGACGAACTCGTTCTTGAACAGCTCCGCCACATCGTTGCCGCTCGAGGTCCCGGCGACGGCGGCGCCGGCGGCATCGCTGGCCAGCTTCCATACTCCCGCGAGCACCAGCGCTCCAACGCCCATTCCGACCAGCACGGTCCACCGGCGTCGGGCCGCAACGAACGCCAGCATGAACGCGATGGCAGCGCCGACCGCAACGGCGTAGCCCATCGGGGC
Organism: Arthrobacter sp. P1_H7; assembly: GCF_056405215.1. NCBI lineage: Bacteria > Bacillati > Actinomycetota > Actinomycetes > Micrococcales > Micrococcaceae > Arthrobacter > Arthrobacter sp. P1_H7. The sequence goes on from NZ_JBFUCO010000017.1 coordinate 58,399, forward strand.
GTAGACGGTGACGCGTTCGATCATCTGGCGCTGGTCGGACTGCCCGATATGGACCAGCACCTGGCCGGGCGCCTCCAGCGGAAGGGTGGTCGCTTCAGTAACCTGTTTCGCCACCAGCCCGGCCAGCGGGGCGACATCAAGGGTGAGCGAGGAGGTGCCGTCAACCTCCGGCGGCAGCGTGCTGGGGTCCGCGAACGTGAGGCGGTGGCTCTTACGCAGGGTTTCAGCCCAGGCCTCGGGGTAGCCGGGCAATCCCGTCAGCGAGTGCGCTGCGTTGTCCAGGACCGGCCGGGCGAGCTCCGTGAAGGCTTCGGGAATGCCGGCACTGGCGGCCAGGCCGTCGACGGCGGCCGCGGCCAGCCGCTGCTGGAACGCCGGATCCTTGCCCAGCGGTGCGGTCAAGGCAACGAAGCCGTCTTCCTGGACGATGTTCTGGTCCACCCACATGGCTGGAACGGCGACGGCTGTCATCAGGAGCCCGATAAGGACGGCGACGGCAGAGACAAAAGTGCGCAAGGGATTCCTAGAAGGTTGATGGCATCCCTCCCATCCTAGGGCGGTGCCGGGCGCGGCCATAAAGTCGGGCCCCTGTGGTAGAGCTATGGATAGAGTTGAACGAGACAACTTCCGGCTGCCGGCGGGCCCACCCGCCCAGAACCGGGCCGCCAGCCGTCCCGGTGGTATAGGACTTGCCGTAAACGGCACGCAGCAAAGGACACGCACGCATATGCACAAGGCACTCCACCAGGCACTCCCGGCCATGGAGCCCACGCATGTCTGAGGACGCGGCGGCGGCCACCACGCTACCGGCCACCGCGGCCCAAACCAGTCCGGACAATCCCTGGCCGCTGCAGTTGCTGTCCCAGAAGCTCAAGATGCATATCGACCGAGCACCCTCGGCATGGGTTGAGGGGCAAGTGATCGAGCTCAACCGGCGTGGCAGCAACGCCTACCTGACGCTCCGGGACATCAACGCCGAAATCTCGCTGCCGGCATCGGTCTGGACCACAGTGCTGGACCGACAGGCCGCCCCGCTGGAACGCGGCTCCCGGGTTGTGGCCCTGATCAAGGCCGAATTTTGGCTCAAGACGGGCCGGCTAAACATGTCCGTGAAGGACATCCGGCCCGTGGGCCTCGGCGATCTCCTGGCCAGGATCGAGCGGCTGCGCCAGGCCCTCGCTGCCGAAGGCCTCTTTGCCGATTCCCGCAAAAAGCGGCTCCCCTTGCTCCCGCACCGGATCGGCCTGATCACCGGCCGCGACTCTGACGCCAAGAAGGATGTGCTGCGCAATGCTGCCCTGCGCTGGCCGGCCGTCGAATTCGAGATCCGCGAAGTAGCGGTCCAGGGGAACACCGCCGTAGCCCAGATGATCGCGGCGTTGCGGGAGCTCGATGCCCACCCCGTGGTCGACGTCATCGTCATCGCCCGCGGCGGAGGCGCCCTCGAGGATCTGTTGCCGTTCAGCAGCGAGGAGCTCATCCGGGCCGTCGCGGACGCGTCCACCCCCGTGGTGAGCGCGATCGGGCACGAAGCGGACCGGCCCATCCTCGATGACGTCGCCGACCTCAGGGCATCAACGCCCACCGACGCCGCGAAGAGGATCGTTCCCGACGTCGCCGAGGAGCTTGTCAGGGTGCGGCAGGCACGGGATCAGCTCCGCCGCGGGGTCACCCGGCTCGTGGAACGCGAGGGCGACCGGCTGGCGTCCCTGCGTTCCCGCCCCGTGCTGCTCTCCCCCGAGGTCATGATCAGCCAGCGCCACGAGGACGTCGAACGGCTCAAAGTCCGCTCGCATTCGGCGATCAGCGCCGCCGTCGTGCGGGCAGCGGACCAACTGGTCCACCTCAAGGCGCAGGTGCGTGCACTCTCGCCGCAAAAGACGCTGGATCGCGGCTACGCGGTAGTCCAGCTCGCCGGCGCCGTAACCGCCCCCGCGACGCACCGGGATGTGGTGCGGCACCCATCACAGGCGCCCGCCGGCACGGACCTCACGGTTCGGGTGGCCGGCGGCCGGTTCACCGCCCAATCCACTGGCGGCCAGGAACCGGCCGAGGAATAACCCCCGCGTTCGAACACGGCCGCACGGCCACACGTCAGCGCCACCGAACAGCAGCACCGCGGCAGAGACCGCGACAACCAAGGAGCACCCACATGGCAGCAGAACCCACCCCGAACGCCGACATCGAGGCCCTCAGCTACGAGGACGCCCGCGAGCAGCTGGTCGCCGTCGTGGGCAAGCTGGAGGCAGGCGGCGCCAGCCTGGAGGAATCCCTCGCATTGTGGGAGCGCGGCGAGGCCCTCGCCAAGCGCTGCGAACAATGGCTGGAAGGCGCCCGCAAGCGGCTCGCCGCAGCCCGGGACCAGGCTGCGGACAAGAGCTAGGCGCCCGCCTTTCCAGGACCGCAGGTCAGGACCGCTGCACCAGCTCGCGTTCCAGGTCCAGGTCCAAGTCCGGAACCGGCCACTGGAGATTCAGATCGTCGAGGGCCTCCAGGAGGAGCTGCTGCACCGCGATGCGGGCGTACCACTTCTTATTGGCCGGCACGACATGCCACGGCGCCAACTCCGTGTTGGTCTTGTCAAAGGCCTTCTGGTAAGCGTCCATGTAGTCGGGCCAGAAAGCCCGTTCCTTCAGGTCTCCACTGCTGTACTTCCACTGTTTCGCGGGGTCATCCAGCCGGGCCAGGAGCCGGTTCTTCTGCTCGTCGCGGCTGATATGCAGCATGACCTTGACGATCTTCGTTCCGGCGGCTGCCTGCCGGGCCTCAAACTCGTTGATGGCCCGGTAGCGGCGCTCCAGTTCCTCGGCGTCCGCCCAGCGGTGGACGCGGTGGATCAGGACGTCCTCATAGTGGGAACGGTCGAAGACCCCCACCATGCCGGCCGCCGGCACTTCCCTTTCGATCCGCCAGAGGAAGTCGTAGGACTGTTCCTCGGGCGTGGGCGCCTTGAACGACTTCAGCTGCACGCCCTGCGGATTCATCTGGCCCATCACGTGGTTGACGATGCCGCCCTTGCCCGCGGTGTCCATGGCCTGCAGGACCAGCAGCACGCGTTTCTTGCCGCCGGTCCTGGACTCGGCGAACAGCTGCTCCTGCAGTTGCGTGAGCTTTCCGTCGAGTTCACCGAGCAACTGCTCGCCGTCGGCCTTGTCGCCGTCGTAGCCCGGCGTCGAGTCCGGGTCCAACGACTCCAGGCTAAAGCCCTTCCCGACCTTCAGGAGTTTCCAGGGGCGGTCATCGAATGTCGCGGAGCCTGCCATCAATGCCTCTTTCCGGTTGACGCAGCCGCAGTAGGCGGAGCAGGAGCCCCGTTGCGCTGCTGACCGAAGCCTAGTTCCCCTTATACCGGCTCAGGAAGTCCGCCATGCGGTTGATTGCTTCTTCGAGGTCCTTGACGTTGGGCAGCGTCACCATCCGGAAGTGGTCCGGCCGAACCCAGTTGAACGCCCTTCCGTGGGACAGGAGAATCTTCTGCTCGCGGAGCAGGTCCAGGACAAACTTCTCGTCGTCGCGGATGTGATAGACCTCGGGGTCCAGCTTCGGGAACAGATACATGGCCCCGCGGGCCTGTTGCGTGCTGACGCCCGGGATGGCGTTGAGCATGTCGTAGGCCTTGTTCCGCTGCTCCAGGAGGCGTCCTCCGGGCAGGATCAGGTCGTTGATGCTCTGGTAGCCGCCGAGGGCGGTCTGGATGGCATGCTGGGCCGGAACATTGGCGCAGAGGCGCATGTTGGCCAGTAGGTTGATGCCCTCGAGGTAGTCCGCGGCGTCCTTTTTCGGCCCGGAGATGGCCATCCAGCCGGCCCGGAAGCCGCAGACCCGGTAGGCCTTGGAGAGCCCGCTGAAGGTCAGGCACAGGACATCGTCGCCGGTGAGCGAGGCGAGGTTTACGTGTACCGCGTCTTCGTAGAGGATCTTCTCGTAGATTTCGTCGGCGAAGAGCACCAGGCCGTGTTTCTCCGCCAGGGCGACGATCTTCTTCAGCGTCGCCTTCGGGTACACCGCACCTGTCGGGTTGTTCGGGTTGATGACCACGATGCCCTTGGTGCGCGGCGTGATCTTCGCTTCCATGTCCTCGAGATCCGGCTGCCAGCCGGTTTCTTCGTCGCAGAGGTAGTGCACGGGCTTCCCGCCGGCCAGGGCAACCGAGGCAGTCCACAGCGGGTAGTCCGGGGTGGGGATGAGGACCTCATCGCCGTCGTCGAGCAGGGCCATGAGCGACATTGTGATCAGTTCGCTGACGCCGTTGCCGAGGTAGATGTCATCCACGTGGATGTTCTGGATCCCGCGGGTCTGGTAGTACTGCGAGACGGCGGTGCGGGCCGAAAAAATGCCGCGCGAGTCGCTGTAGCCCTGGGCATGCGGCAGATGGCGGATCATGTCCACCAGGATCGCGTCCGGCGCTTCAAACCCGAACGGGGCCGGGTTTCCGATGTTCAGTTTGAGGATGCGATGACCCTCCGCCTCCATCTGCTGGGCGGCCTGAAGGATCGGTCCACGGATGTCGTAAAGGACATTATGAAGCTTGGTGGACTGCTTGAATTCTGCCATTCATCAAATATGCCATATGGAGGATGTACTTCTGCTGAGACATGACTCACACGCGGACGCCGCGGTAACAACAACGACGCCGGCGCCCAGGCTGTGAGCCCGGACACCGGCGTCGCAGGGTCGCCAGTGGTCTACTGCTGGGCGAGGCCCTTTTCCTTCAGCCACGCCTCGGCGGCATCTTTCGGGTTCTGTTTCTGGCTGCCGCTCACGGCACGGTTGAGGTTGATGAGGTCTTCCGTGGTGAGGACCTTGGACACGGCGTTGAGCGTTTCCTTTGCCTTGTCCGTCATCTTGGCCGAGTTGTACAGCGGCAGCACCTGCTGGGCGATGAAGTTGTTCTTCGGATCCTCCAGCACCACGAGGTCGTTGTCCGGGATGGACGGGGTGGTGGTGTAGATGTCCGCGACCTGGACCTGATCCGAGAGCAGCGCCTTGAGCGTGACGGCGCCGCCGCCGTCGCTGAACGGCTCGAGTTTCTTGGGCACGCAGTTGTAGTTCTTCGCCAGGCCCGGCAGGCCGTACGCGCGCTCGGCGAAGGTCGCCGGGGCGCCGATGACGAGATCGCCGCAGACCTTCGCCATGTCTTCGATGGACTTCAGCTGGTACTTCTCTGCCGTCGCCTTGGTGACCACCATGGCATCCTTGTCCTCGGCCTTGGAGGCCTCGAGCACGGCCAGGCTCTGTGGGAGCTTGGTCGGGAGTGCCTTCGCGATGTCCTCGGCGGAGACCTCGGTGGCGTCCTTGTTTACATACAGCAGCAGGTTGCCGCTGTAGTCGGGAACGACGTCCACCGAGCCGTCCTGGACTGCCTTGATGTAGACCTCACGCGAGCCGATGTTCGGCTTGGTGCTGGCGGTGACGCCCGCGGCGTTCAGGGCGCCGGCGTAGACCTCGGCCAGGATCTGGCTCTCGGGGAAATCAGCCGAGCCGATCACCAGGGCACCGCCGGAACCGGAGGCGGCGCCGCTGCTGGCCGGGGCCGAGCTCAGCGGGTTTGATGAGCCTCCGCAGGCGGACAGGGCCATGGCCAGGCCGACGCCGACGGCCAGGCCGCCGAATGCGCGCCGGCCTAGGCCTCGTTGGCGGGATTCCTTCATGACGTACCTCCTTGAACAACAGTCTCCGCGATTACGGGGTCTGTGAGATCAACCGCAGCCTGGTGGCTGCGGTTCGGCTTGGACGAGGCGCCCCGTGACAGGAACAGCCTCTGAATGAGGGCAAGGACGAGGTCGACGCTGATGGCAAGGGCGGCGATCAGCAGCGAGCCACCCAGCATTTGCGGGAAGTCGGAGAGCACGAGCCCGTCGAACAGGTAACGGCCCAGGCCGCCCAGGTTGATGTAGGCGACCACGGAAACGGTGGCGATTACCTGGAGCACCCCGGTCCGGAACCCGCCGTACATCACCGGCAGCGCGTTCGGGAATTCCGCCCGGAACAGGACCTGCCACTCGGTCATGCCCATGGCGCGGGCGGCATCCACCACGTTGCGGTCGACGCTGGAGATTCCGGCGTACGTGCCGGCGAGCAGCGGCGGCACGGTCAGGATCACGAGTGCCCAGATCGGCGGCATCAGCCCGATGCCGGCGAGCAGGACGAACAAGGTGAGCAAGCCGAGGGTGGGCAGGGCGCGCAGCGCGCCCGCGACTGACACGATGGCAACCCGTCCGCGGCCGGTATGTCCGACGTACAGGCCGATGGGGACGGCGATGGCGATGGCGATCACCATCACCAGGCCCGTGTAGAGCAGGTGTTCGGCCAGCCGCACCGGGATTCCGGCACTGCCGGACCAGTTCTCCGGATCGCTGAGCCAGGCAAAGGTGTCCGTGACGACGTTGCTCACGCGTTTCCCCCTCCGGTCTTGGGACGGGAAAACCGCAGCGCCGCGGCGGCACGGCCAGTCCTCTCCGGTCCCGCATCTGAACCGGCGCCGGAACCCGTGGCCGCCCCGGCCCGGGTCCAGGGTGTCAGCAGCCGTTCGAGCAGGACCAGGACGGCGTCCATCAGCAGCGCCAGGATAAGGATGGCGATGATGCCTACCACCACTTCGGTGACGAAGTCACGCTGCAGGCCGGAGGTGAAGAGCATTCCGAGGTTGCCGATGCCGAGCAGTGCCGCGACGCTGACCAGCGAGATATTGCTGACCGAAACCACGCGCAGCCCGGCGAACAGCACCGGCAAGGACAGCGGCAGGTCGATCTGCATGAAGCGGGCGAAGGGTTTGAACCCCATGGCGACGGCGGCCTGCCGGAGGTCTTCATCCACCGAGTCAAAGGCATCCAGCGTGGCGCGCACCAGCAGGGCGACGGCGTAGATGGTCAGGGCCACCACCACGTTGACCGGATCCAGGATCCGGGTTCCGAGGATGGTCGGCAGGATGATGAACAGCGCCAGCGAGGGGATCGTGTACAGCAGCGAGGACCCGGTGAGCACCACGGACCGGAGCCCGCGGCTCTGCCGGGCGAGCTGGGCCAGCGGAACGGCTATGAGGACCCCGAACACCATCGGCAGGATGGCCAGGATGAGGTGCTGGCCGGCAAGGTTGAAGACTTCCGCCCTGTTGGCCAGGAACCATTCCATCAGAGCCCTCCGTGCCGGACGCTGCGGTCTGACTCGATGACGGCGAGGACTTCGGCGGCTGCGATGACTCCGGCCACCCGGCCGTCGTCGTCCACGGCGACGCCGAGGCCCGAGGGTGAGGACAGGGCCGCGTCCAGGGCCCGGCGGAGCGTGTCCCCCTTGCGGAACAGGGAGCCTCCGGGAACCATCGCCGGACCGGCTCCGGTGCCGGTGCGGGGTCCTGCCCAGCCCAGGGGCCGGAGTGCGTCGTCGACCACCAGCTGCCATTCATCGGAGCTGCCCTCTGCCCGGAGCTGATCGGGCGTGAGGGTGGGGACGGGGTGGATGGTGACACCGTCCGAGGGGCTGAACGCAAGGTGCCGGAACCCGCGGTCGCGGCCCACGAAGGAGGCCACGAACTCGTTCGCCGGGGCCCGCAGGATCTCCGCCGGGGCGGCGTACTGCGCCAGCTTGCCGCCGACGGCGAACACGGCGACTTTGTCCCCCAGGACGGTGGCCTCGTCGATGTCGTGGGTGACGAAGACGATCGTCTTGGCCAGGTCATGCTGGAGCCGGAGCAGCTCCTTCTGGAGTTCATCGCGGACCACCGGGTCCACGGCGCTGAAGGGCTCGTCCATGAGCAGCACCGGAGGATCGGCCGCGAGCGCCCGGGCCACGCCCACGCGCTGCTGCTGTCCGCCCGAGAGCTGGGACGGATACCGCTTCCCGAGGGAGGAGGCCAGCCCGACGACGTCGAGCAGTTCCTGGGCGCGCTTGCGGGCCTCGGCTTTGGACACCCCGTTGAGCCGGGGAACGGTGGCAATGTTGTCCAGCACGGAGCGGTGCGGCATCAACCCCGAGGACTGCATGACGTAGCCCATGGACCGCCGCAGCTGCGCGGCAGGGATGGAAGTGACATCGGCCCCGTCGACGGTGATGACACCGGACGTGGGCTCCACCATGCGGTTGATCATCCGCAGGGACGTGGTCTTACCGCAGCCGGAGGGTCCGACGAAGACAGTGATGGCGCCCTTATCGATGGACATGGTCAGCCCGTCAACGGCGGCCTGACCGCCTTGGTACTGCTTAGTGACGTTCTGGAACTCGATCATGGCTTCGGCCATTTCCGGGCTTACCTAACTGTTGGCGGCAACATTGGTCGGGCCAGCGCACTGTTAGTCAGTGTGCTGGCCGTAAAGCAGTTAGCTCATAGACTAACCAGCACCCCAGACTATGTCAGCGGCGCGGGGCTCCCGTAAGGCTTCGGAAGCACAACGATTTTGGATGGGTGGCGCGCCGGAACTCCTTCCGGCGCGTGGCGGCCCTTCCCGCTGTTCTTGCCACGGCCGTGGCCCGGCGCGTTCTCGTGGTTGTCCCGTTCGGCCGACCGCTGGCTCTTGCCCGCCACGGCGATCTTCTGGTGCCATTCGCGCTGGTAGGCGCGCCGCGCGGCCGCGTCGTGGCGGCGGGCCAGGGCGGCGAGTTCGCGCTGCAGCTTCAGGTAGCTGGCCCACCGGCGGTCTTCCAGGGTGCCGTCGGCGAGCGCGGCCTGCACGGCACAGCCGGGCTCCCGGCCGTGCGCGCAGTCCGAGAAGCGGCAGTGCTCGAAGAGCTCTTCGAGGTCGCCGAACATCTCCTCCATTCCTCCCTCGGCGTCGAATACCCCGAAGCCGCGCACCCCCGGCGTGTCCATCAGGACGGCGCCGCCGGGCAGGGGAACGAGCGCGCGGGACGTGGTGGTGTGCCTGCCTTTGCCGTCGCCCGCGCGCACTGTCCCCGTCTCCTGGGCCGGGACGGCGGCGAGGGCATTGATGAGCGTGGATTTTCCGGCGCCCGAGGGCCCCAGCAGCACCAGCGTGCCGCCGGGCGGCAGATGGCCCAGCAAGTCGTCGAGGCCATCGCCGTTCTCGGCAGAGGTGGTGACGACGTCCACGCCGGCTGCCTGGCGCACGACAGTCCCCACGACGTCGTCAGCGAGGTCCGCGATGTCCGCCTTCGTGATGATCACGAGCGGTGTGGCACCGGAGTCCCACGCCGCGACCAGGGTCCGTTCGAGCCGGTTGTGCGTGAGCGGACGATCCACCGGAACGACGATCCCGACGACGTCCATGTTGGCGCCAAGGACCTGCGCCTCGGACGAGGCCTCGAAGGCACGCTTGCGGCTCAGCTCCGAGTGGCGGGGCAGAATGCCCACGATGGAGGGCTCCCCCGCCGCGTTCGGACCCAGCCAGACCCAGTCCCCGGTGGCGGGAAGCTCCCCGCCGCGCGGGTAGGGCAGGTGGGCTGTTCCGCCGCCGTCGGCCACCAGGACGAGGTTGCGGTCCACCCGGATGACGCGGCCCGGGCGGTCGCCTCCCGGTACCGGCTGGGCCGCGAACCGCTTGGCGACGCCGGCTGTGTAGCCGTAGTGGACAGGACCCTCCGGGAACGCCTCATCGGAGGGCACCGGTGAATTGAATACCTGTGAATTGAATACGGATGAATTAATTGCGGACGAATGAGGTGCGGATGAAGGAGGTACGGATGTATTGGTGAAGGTGGCGCTGCCGGCGCCCGGGGATGCAGGATGAATGGTCAACGAAAACCCTTTGGTGGGGCCCCGTGGTGCGGCGCGTGCGCGCTGCGGCGGCTTGGATGCCGCGCAGCGACCAGCGTTTGATGGCTAGGCTGCGGCGTGGGACGGGGCAGGAGTAATGACATGGCTTGTATCGGTGCGCTGCGCGCTCAGAAATATCGCATTCATTGCTTCCACCTCCCCGTCGATTGCCGGCCAGCTGCGGCCGGCGGTTTCTACAGAATAGCCATGGCGCCGGTGCCTGGCTAGCGATCTAGCCGGAAAGTTTTCCGTTCAGCGGCCTCTCGCGGTACAGGCGCAGCCCGGCATCCACGAGCGAGACCCGGTTCAGCTCCGCCACCTCATCCAGCGGAATCCAGGCCGCGTGGGTGGTGCTGCCGTTCACCTCGTGGCGCAGTTCCCCGCCCGTGATCGTCGCCTCGTAGACCAGCCGGAGCGACTGGAAGTCCCGCTCGCCGCCGTCGAGCCGGACTTCGGACGGCCAGTGCCCGACGTCGATCCCCAGCATGGCGCCGACCTCGGCGTCGTAGCCGGTTTCCTCGTGGATCTCGCGGCGGCACCCGTCCACCGGGTGTTCGGCCAGGTCCAGGCCGCCGCCGGGCAGCGTCCAGCCCTCGCGTCCGTCCTGCTTCCAGTACGCCAGGAGGATCCCGGCGTCGCGGATGATAACGGCATAGGCGGCGGGCCGGGTATCGAATTGCATGCTCATCCCTCCAGCGTAGTGGCCGGCGGATTGCCGCCGGCTAGTCCTGTTCCGCCACCAGCTGCAGCACGCCGAAGACCGGCTCCTGCGCCAGGACCCGGACATCAGTGATCCCCGCGGCGGCCAGGGCCCCGCGGAACGAGTCCTGCAGCCGCGGAACGTTCATGCCGAGTCCGCCGCCCAGGATGACGGGGCCCTCGATGCCGAGCTGCCGGACGGTCTGCGCGGCGAGGTCGGCGAGGTCGCGCCCGGCCTGGTCCATGAGGGCGAGGCTCGGCGTATGGCCGGCGTCAGCGGCCTCCACCACGAGCCTGGCCTGCTGGGCCCAGAACCGGCGCCCGGTCTCGGGCGAGTGGAACATGGCGATCAGCTTGTTCGGGTCATCCACCCCGCAGGATGCCAGCAGGGCCGTGGAGAGTTCGTCCGGTTCCAGCCCCTGGTTCATCCGGCGCAGGCTGTGGCGGACGGCCTCCCTGCCCAGCCAGTAGCCGCTGCCCTCGTCGCCGAGCAGGTAGCCCCAGCCCCCGGCCCGGGCCTCCTCGCCGCGGCCGTTCTTGCCCCACGCGGCCGAGCCGGTGCCCGCGATGACGGCGACGCCGGTGCTGGCACCTCCGGCGGCGAGCAGCAGACGGGAGTCGTGGACCACCGTGATCCGGGCGCCGGGCACGTGCGGGGCAATCAGTGCCGCGAGCGCCGCGGCGTCGTCGTCGGTGTCGATGCCGCCGGCCCCAGCGTAGACCTGGGCGATGTCTCCCCCGCCGATCCTGGCGAAGAGTTCCGCCAGGTTGACCGCGGCTTCCTCGGGACTGACGTTCTGGACATTGGAACTGCCCACCGATTCATCGGCCACGGGCGCGCCGTCCTCGAACCGGACGCCCCGGGTTTTAGTGCCGCCAATGTCCAGGCCGATCACGGCACCCGTCCCCGCCGCGGCAGAGGGCGTGGTGGAAGATGGAACGGAGTCCGCCGCCGGCGGCATGTCAGTGTTAGTCACTGGAACAGGTTACTGAATCGCTGCAAGGAGCCCGCAATGCCCCACGATCTTTTCGGCACACCCGTCATCGCGGCGCCCATGGCCGGAGGCACGTCGACTCCGGCCTTTGTTGAGGCCGTGCACCGCGCCGGCGGTTTGGGCTTCCTGGCGGCCGGCTACAAGAGCGTGGCGGCCATGCAGGCGGAAATCCGCACCGTCCGGGAGTCCGGCGCCCGGTTCGGCATGAATGTGTTTGTCCCGGATCCGGCCCAGCTGCCTCCGTCCGCGGCGGTGCTGGCGGAGCTCGAGGACTACCGGCTGCAGCTGCGCACCGATGCCCGGCGCTACGGTGTCCTACATTACGATGATGGGCTCCCGCAGTTGCGGCTCGATGACGACGACGAATGGCAGGGAAAGATTGATGCCCTGCTGTCGGACCCCGTGGAGCTGGTCAGTTTCGCCTTCGGGCTGCCCGGCCCCGACGTCGTCCGGGCCCTGCAGCGGGCGGGATCGGCGGTGCTTGCCACTGTCACCACCGCGGCCGAGGCCGTGCAGGCGGCCGGGCAGGGCGTGGACGCCCTGGTGGTGCAGCACACGAGCGCCGGCGGACACAGCGCGGCGTTCCTTCCGGCCCCGGAGGCCCATGTGGCGCCGCCGGGCGGGTCACAGCTGGCAATGCCGGGCGGCACGACGGCGGAGCTGCTCGCCGAGGTGCGGTCCGCCGTCGACCTCCCGCTGGTGGCTGCGGGCGGCATCATGGATGCGGCCGGGCTGGACGCCGTGCTGCGCGCCGGTGCCGTTGCAGCCCAGCTCGGCACCGCGTTCCTCCGCACGGACCAAAGCGGCGCGAAGCAGCTGCATAAGGATGCCCTGGCGGATCCGCATTTCACCCGGAACCGGCTGACACGCGCCTTCACCGGCCGGCAGGCGCGGGCCCTGGAGAACGAATTCGTCCGCGACCACCCCGGGGCGCCGCAGGCCTATCCTGCCGTCCACCACCTCACGGCACCCCTCCGGGCCGCGGCCGCCGCTGCCGGCGACGCGGAACGCCTGAACCTGTGGGCGGGCACGGGCTGGCAGAAGGCACAGGCCGGACCCGTGGCCGGCGTCGTGCACGGGCTGCTCGCCGGCCGCTGACCCCGCCCGTACCCCGACGTTGCCGGAAACGTGCCAAACCGCCGTCACCTTACGGCGAGCTCGGGGCCAACCGGCGACCTGAGCGCACCGACCGGCCCGGCTCAGCCTGCCGAGCGTTCGCGCACGAAGCCTGCCAGGAGCGCCGGACCGTCGCGGAGCACGAGTTCGCGGAACAACCGCACGGGATCGGGCTCGGCATCGGCCTTGGCATTCCGCGAAACCGGCTCCCGCCAGGCGAGGCCGATCTCGCGGAACGCCAGGTCGGAATCCAGGGGAATCTCCACCCAGCCGGGACCGCCGTCGTTGGCTTCGAAGCCCCGCGACGGGTGGTGGCTGTCTGGTGCGGCCCTGCCGGGTGCGGAGCCGCCGGGCGGCAGGATACTGACCCCGAGGCCGGCCGAGACGAGGCCGCGGACGGTGTGCGAGTCCTGGCTCTCGAAGGCGATGCGCGGGCGGAACCCCGCCTCCCGGAACAACGCGTCGGTCAGCGAGCGCATGCCGTAGCCGGGCCCCATCGCCACGAACGGTTCCTGCCGGATCTCGGCGACCCGGGCACGACGGCGGCCGGCCAGGGCATGCCGGTGGTGGACCACCAGACGCAACGGTTCCCGGTACAGCGCGGCCGAACCGATCCTCTTGCTGGGTGTGGCAACGGGTGCCGTGAGCGCCACGTCGGCGGAGCCCGCGGCCAGTTCCGCGAGGCAGCCGTCCCGTGCGCCCTGGCTGAGGTTAAAGGCGGTCTGCGGGTGCCGGCTCCGGAACGCACTGATGAGCAGCGGCAGCATTGCCTCGCCGAAGGTGTGCTGGAACGACACGGAGATCCGGCCTCGGACCACTTCCGATTCGTGCCTGACACTGTCCAGCCCCGTCTGGAATTCGTCCAGGGCGGCCTCGATGTGGGGCATGAGCGCCTTCGCCGCGGGCGTCAACCGCACACCCCGGCCGTCCCGGATCAGCAGCTCTGTCCCCACAATGGCGCTGGCACGCGCAATGGCACGGCTCACGGTCGACTGCGGCAGGCCCAGGAGCTCGGCCGTCTCGGTAATGTGCTCCGTCCGCCCCAGTTCCGCCAGCAGCGGCAGCAGGGGCAGCAGCTGCACCAGCTGCCTGTGTTCGACGTCCATGTTCCACTCCCCGGCACTGATCCATATTTGCTATCTATTCTATGGAAATCATGCATTGGAAGCATCCCTCGTGCAGGCTTTAGCCTGAAAGCATGCCACGCTCTTCCGCACCCTCCGGCACCGGCCGACGCCCCGCAGCCCGGCCCGCAGCTGATCCTGCAGCTAACGCTGCCGCATGGGCTGGCCATCCGCAGGGCTCCACGGCCTACCGCCGGATCCTCGCCGGGCTTGCCTTTGCCGGCGTCGCAACCTTCGCCCAGCTCTACTCCACCCAGGCGGTGCTCCCGCTCCTGGCGGCGGATCTTCGCGTCTCGGCTGCCGAGGCCGCGCTGACGATTTCCCTGGCGACGGTGGGACTGGCCCTGACGGTGCTCCCGTGGTCCTTCCTGGCCGACCGGATCGGCCGGGTCCGGGCGATGATGTGGGGCATCTCCGCGGCCACCGTCCTGGGCCTGCTGGTCCCGTTGGCCCCCAGCTTCCCCGTGCTGCTGTGCCTGCGGATGCTGGAGGGGATGGCCCTCGGCGGCATCCCGGCGATCGCGATCGCTTACCTCAACGAGGAGGTCAACAAGGCCCATGCCGCCCTTGCCGCCGGGAGCTATGTCGCCGGGACCACCCTGGGCGGCCTGGCCGGCCGGCTGGTGGCCGGGCCTGCGGGCGAACTGTGGGGCTGGCGGGCCGCGGCCCTGGCCGTCTCCGTTCTCGCCACCGGAGCGGCAGTCCTGTTCCTCGTTCTCGTGCCGCGGGCCCAGGGCTTCAGCGCCGCGGCCGCGGGCGGCTTCCGCGGTGCCCTGCGCACGCTGGCCGGCCATGGCCGCAATCCCCGGCTGCTGGCCCTGTACGTCCAGGCGTTCCTGCTCATGGGCGGTTTCGTGGCCGTCTACAACTACCTCGGATTCCGTCTCTCGGGGGCACCGTTCAGCCTGCCCGCCACCGCGATCAGCCTGATCTTCCTGGCCTACCTCTCCGGAACCGTCTCGGCGCGCTGGGCAGCGGGGCTGACGTCGCGGTTCGGCCGGCGCACCGTCCTGATCGCCGGCACCGCACTGATGGCAGGCGGCCTGGCCCTGACGCTCACGGAACAGCTGGCCGCGATCCTGGTGGGATTGCTGCTGTTCACGGGCGGCTTCTTCGCGGCACACAGCATCGGATCCGGCTGGACCGGGCTGATCGCCACGACGGGCCGGGCTCAGGCCGCCTCGCTGTACAACCTTGCCTACTACCTCGGCTCCAGCGTGCTTGGCTGGGCCGGCGGCCTGATCTTCCAGCGGCTCGGCTGGACGGCCCTTGCCCTGACGGTCATCGGACTGGCCGGCGCGACGGCGGCAATCACCGCCGTCGCGCATCCCGCGCCAGCGCCCGCGCCGGCGCCGGCAACAACAGCCGCCGGCGGCCGGGTCACAGCATCGGGCTAGGCGTCGGGCCCGCGGGCTACTGCGTTGCCTCGATCGCCTGAACGAGGTCGGCGACGATATCGGCCGGGTCCTCCAGCCCCACCGAGATCCGCAGCAGGTTCGCGTGCGGCTTGGCCGTCGCTTCGACCGGCCGGTGGGTCAGGCCGGCCGGGTGCTGGATGAGGGTATCGATGCCGCCGAGGGAGACGGCGTGGGTGATCATGCCGACGGCGGCCGGGATCCGCTCGGCGTGCTCGGCGCTGGCGAGCTCGAAGGCCATGAGCGATCCCGGCCCGGACATCTGCGTGCCCACGAGGCCCTGCGGGTCGCATTCGGCCAGTCCCGGATAGTAGACCCGCCTCACGAGCCCGTGCCCTGCCAGGGCAACCGCGACTTTTTCGGCGCTGGCCTGCTGGGCGCGGACCCGGACCGGGAGGGTTGCCAGGCCGCGGTGCAGCAGGTAGGCCGGCCACGGGGTCAGGATGCCGCCGGTCACGGCCCGGATCTGGCGTAGCCGCACCGCCCATTCAGAGCCGGCGGCCACCACGCCGCCCATGGCGTCCCCGTGGCCGCCCAGGAACTTCGTGGCACTGTGCAACACCATGGCCGCGCCGTGCTTGAAGGGTTGCTGCAGCACCGGGCTGGCGAAGGTGTTGTCCACCAGGAGCGGCACGCCGTCGGCGGCGGCGGCCACGCGGGCGATGTCCACCAGCTCGAGGGTCGGGTTGGCCGGCGTCTCCAGGATCACCAGGCCGGTGTCCGGGCGCAGGGCGGCGCCGACGCCCTCCGGCGTCGTGAAGGTGACCTCGTTGCCCAGGACGCCGGAGGCCAAAAGGTAGTCGCTGCCGCCGTAGAGCGGACGGACGGCGACGACGTGCTTTTTGCCCGCGGCCACAACCGCCAGGAGCACGGCGCTCAGCGCCGCCATGCCGGTGGCAAAGGCGACAGACTCGGGCGTGCCTTCCAGGACAGCGACGCCGTCTTCGAAGCGTGCCACCGTGGGGTTCCACAGCCGCTGGTAGACCGTGCTTTGACCCTCCACATGTGAGCCGCCGGTGGCCATGTGCTCGTAGGCAAGGCCTCCGTCGTGCACGGACGGCAGGGGCGCCGTTGTGGACAGATCGATAGGCACCGCGTGGACGCCCAGTTCCGTGAGCCCGCTTCGGCCTGCGTGGACCGCCAATGAATCTTGAGAAAGCACCCTAGCTCCTTACGAATATTCACCATTGAATTCCGCAAGTATCTGGCAATAATTCGCGCTTTTGTAGGCGTTCTGAATGGAACTGTCGGATAACGCCGTTTATGATGAACGGAGAACACTACTAGGAGGATCCGTGAGCAGCACTGCGAAGAATGTTCGGCCGGGAGCCAGCGAGCCGCTGGACGCGATCGACGAGCGCCTGCTCGCTGCCCTCGTCGCGGACGCCCGCATCTCGAACAAACAGCTGGCAGAGCTCGTGGGGATCGCGCCGTCGACCGCGCTGATGCGCACCCGCGCCCTGTCCGAGCGCGGCATCATCGAAGGCTTCGAGGCCAACCTGAGCCTGTCCGCGATCGGGCGTTCGGTCCAGGCCCTCATTGCGGTCAGGCTCCGCGCCCATGACCGCGAGCAGATCGACCGCTTCACTGCCCGGGTGCCCAAACTGCCGGCAGTGCTCTCGACCTTCCACACGTCCGGGTCAGTGGACTATCTGCTGCACATCGCCGTCGCCACCACCGAGGACCTCCGGGACTGGGTTCTGGACAATCTGGCCACCGACCCCGTGGTGGGCCACACCGAAACCACGCTGGTCTTCGACCACATCCAGGGCAACCACGGCCCGCTGCCCTAGCGGGCCCGGCCGGTGCAGTTGGTCTCGGCGCACTTGGTCCCGGCGCCCCAGACCCGCCGGCGCACTTAGACCCGGTGCAGTGCGCTCCGCAGCGTAACGGCCGCCAGCGTCAGCGCGGCGGCGGCGCACACCGTGACGAAGCCGGCGACGGCGCTCTGCAGCCCGACGATCCCCGCCGCGAGCCCCAACCCGATCACCGGGAAGGCGCTGCCAAGGTACGTGATGACATAGACGGTGCTGATGATCTGGGCGTGCCGGGCGGCTTCCACCCTGCCGGCAACGTCGTTGAACACGGTCCGGAAGGCCACGCCCTGCCCCACGCCGGCAGTGATGCTGGCCAGAATCAGCAGCCACGGGCTGCTCCAGGCGGCGGCCGCGGCGATCAGCAGGACGGAGACGCCCAGGACGGCCAGGCCGGCGGACACGGCAAACCGTCCCCGGATGGCCAGCAGCTGGCTCAGGGCTGAGGAGCCCAGCGTCAGCCCTGCCAGCAGGCCGATCAGCGGCCGCGAATCGGCGTGGACAATCTGGGCGAAATAGCCGGGTGCGAGCGAGAGGCAGAAGCCAAAAACGGTGAAGCTCAGGAAGCCCACGGAGGAGGCCAGCCAGAAGGCGCCGCGCGCGTCGCTGGAGACCGAAGGCCGCCGCGGCGCCAGGACACGCAGGGTCTGGGGACCGGCGTGCAGGCTGATGGCGGGACGCGCCTTGAGCAGGTAGAGGGGCACCAGTACGGCGGCGAGGACGATGGAGTGCAGGTAGTACGGCGTCGACGTCGGCCCCGGCAGGAGGGAAAGCATTCCGCCGATTGCGGGGCCGGCCGCCACGCCTCCGGCCGAGGCCAGGAGCGTGAACCGCGAGGCCCACTCCGGCCGGCTGGGCAGCAGCTCGCGCAGGGCAGCCGAGCTGGCCCCGGTGGCGAGCGCCACGGCGACGCCCTGCAGGGCGCGCCCGGCGGAGAGCGCCACGAGGCTGCCCGCGGTGGCGAAGACAAAGCCGCCGGCCAGGCCCACCAGGACTGCCAGCACGAGTGCGGCGCGGCGGCCGATGTGGTCGGACCAGTGGCCGGCCAGGACGAGGGTGGCCACCAGCGCCAGGACGTAGGCCGAGAACGCCACCGTGACATCCAGCGCCGTGATTCCGAGTTTTGCCTGCAGCAGAGGGTACAGCGGCGTCGCAAGATTGGCGCCGACGAGCAACGTGAAGATCACGACTCCGGCCATCACGAGTCGTGCGGTGGTGGAGGCGTCCCAGCCCCAGCGGTCAGCTGTAGCCGGGCGCATGCGGAGTTCGCTGAAGACAGTCATGGCCGTGCCCTTGCAAAATGCAGGACCAGGCTTTCCCTGTTGTGGGGGAACCGCCCGGCCCGGTTGAAAGATTGGTAGGTACAGAATGCAATACCAGTGATCTTCATAGCCAAAATCTGTGCCAAAATTGAGCATAACAGTCATTCTCGGGCTGTTGAAGTGAACCGGAGTGATGATTTGAACAGTCTGGACCCTACCGACCTGAAGATCCTGCTGGAGCTGATCCGGGATCCGCGGATCCAGATCGGCGAGCTCAGCGACGCCTTGGGCATCGCCCGGAACACCGCCCAGTCGCGCGTGCGGCGCATGCTGCGCTCGGGCGTCCTGCACGACGGCGGCCGTGAAATCGATCTGGAGGCGGTAGGGTACGACGTCGTCGCGTTCGTGACGATCGAGGTCAACCACCGGGAGCTCGACGGCGTCGTAGGGGCCCTGCGGCTGATCGCCCAGGTCCTGGAAGTCCATGAGATCTCGGGGCGCGGCGACGTCTGGTGCCGGGTGGTGGCGACGGATACGCACAATCTCCAGGCGGCCCTCCGGTCGATCCTTCGGGTCAAGGGAGTCATCCGCACCGAGACCGTCCTGGCGCTACACACCCATATCCCCTACCGGACGGAGCCGCTGATCAGCCGGCTCGCGCAAGGCAGCGCGCTGACGCCCGGCCGGTCCGCGTCGCGGCGGGCCGGCTCCGCCGAATTCCAGGTGAACAAAGGATAATGTCCCGGTGACTATCATCGACAACGCCGTCTACGTTGACGGCATCCGCAGCGCCGAGCCGCGGAACCTCGAGCAGACTTTCGAGACCCTGACCGAGCACGGGGGAATGGCCTGGATCGGCCTGTACCGGCCGACCTCTGAGGAAATGGCGGCCGTGGCGGCCGAATTCAACCTGCACGGGCTGGCGGTGGAGGACGCGATCTCTGCCCACCAGCGCCCCAAACTGGAACGCTACGACGACAACCTGTTCACCGTGCTCCGGCCTGCCCGGTACCTGGACGAGACCGAGACCGTGGAATTCGGCGAACTCCACGTCTTCACGGGGCGCAACTTCGTGGTCACTGTCAGGCACGCCGAGACGAAAGTCGTGGGCAAGGTCCGGCACCGGATGGAGGGCCGGCCCGATCTGCTGCGCCACGGGCCCGAGGCCGTCCTGTACGCACTTATGGACCAGGTGGTGGATGACTACGGTCCCGTGGTGGCCGGGCTGGAAAACGACATCGACGAGATCGAGGACCAGCTCTTCAGCGGCGACCCCCTGGTGTCCCGGCGGATCTACGAGCTCGCCCGCGAAGTCATCCATTTCCAGCGCGCCATCCACCCGCTCCCGGCCATGATGCAACAGCTCCGGCGGGGCTTCGAGAAGTACCGGGTGGATACGGAACTGCAGCACAGCCTGCGCGACGTCGAGGACCACGTGGAGCGGCTGATCTCCCGCGCCGATTCGTTCCGTGACCTGCTCCAGAATGCGCTCACCCTGGACGGAACCCTGACCGCCAACCGCCAGAACGAGGCCAGTGCGGAACAAAACGAGCAGGTCAAGAAGATCTCCTCGTGGGCCGCGATCTTCTTCGCGCCGACATTTGTGGCCGGACTGTATGGCATGAACTTCGACAACATGCCGGAGCTGCACTGGACGCTTGGCTACCCGATGGCAATCGCTCTCATGGCCGGCACGGCGGGACTCATGTACGTAATTTTCAAGAAGAAGGGCTGGCTCTAGCCGGAGGCGCGCCGGTTCCGGACCTGGGCTATGAGCCGGCGGAACGCCAGGATAAAGCCGACCTCGATCAGCACCATGAACCCGAGCAGCAGCCACCTCCCGCTGCCGATAAAGACGATGGCCCCGGTGAGGACCAGGATGCTTCCCAGCACGAGGGAGTAAACGGCAAAGCCGAGGGCAACCCGGGCACTGCGGACGCCCGTGCGGAAGCCGAAGCCCTGCGGTTCCCCGCCGGGGTAGCCGGCAACCCGGTCCGGACCGGCGGGCTGGAGTTTGTCGAACTCCTCCCACGGGTCGCGGTCCTGCTGCTGATTGGTCATGTTTCCATTATCCCGCGGACCGGATCATCGCGCCGCTGGGACCGATCCGATGTGAGTTTTTCGCGGTGGAAAACTTTCGTGCCGTCACATTTCGTGCTGTCACGACGACGGGGCCCGGACCAGTAGTCCCGGCCCCGTCATTTTGCAGACCTGTCGGCTACTCGTTGTGGCCATGCCCGCGCGAGTCGCCGTGCTCGCGCGAGTCGCCGTGCTCGTTGGACTTGCTGTGCTCGTCGGACTCGCCGGTGTGTTCGCTTCCGCGCCCGGCCGGCGCGGCACGGTGTTCAGCGGCATTGGCCTGGCCGGCGGCGCGGTGTTCAGCGGCGTTCTGGTGTGCCCCAACGCTATTGCCGTTCGATACGTGGGACCCGTCGGCTTCCGGCGCGTCGGCGGAGTCCTGCGAATCATCTTCTGCAGGTGCCGGGGACTCCGGGGCAACGGGTGCCGGTGCTGCGGGGGCTTCCGGGGCCGGAGCGGGGGCAGCAGGCTCCCGCACGTCCGTGCCGTCTTCGGCGCCCTGATCGTCCGCGTCCTGGTCATCCGTGCCTTGATCATCGGCGGCCGCGTCCGTGCCCTCTTCGGCGCCCTGATCTTCGGCGCCCTGATCGTCCGACTCAACCGGTTCGCCGTATTCAGACGATTCGCCGGGTTCGGACGATTCGTGATCAGCGGCTTCCTGGTCGTCCACTCCCGGCGTCTCCGACTCGGCCGGATCGGCCGACTCGTCCGGATCGACCGAGTCAGCCGGATCGGACGAGTCGGCCGGTTCAGAGGTTGCTGTGTCCGTCGCCGTCGTGGTCGACGCCGGGTCAGCCGGGAGATTGGTGGTCGCGGTGGCGGCCGCCGCGCCGGCGCCGCCAGTGATGACGACGGAGGCGACTACTACTGCCTTGCCGGTAGTGCCCAGCGCACTGATCCAGCCGATGATTCCTGCCACGGGAGTTTCCTTTCAAAGCGGTTATGAGACCGCTGCCGTCCCCCCCGGTCGGCAGCCAGCGCCACATTACCGCCCGCAACCGAACACTGGTCGGCACTTCAGCCGTTTAGGCCACATCCTGAGCCAATGCTGATCAAACCCTGAGCCTTACATGTCAACAACGTCCCTGCTCAGTACATCTAGGCGGCGCGCACGTCGACCTCGCCGGGTTCGGCTCCGTCGCTGCCGAAGACCAGGTGCCGGTTGGCGACTTTCTCGCTGAAGAAGCGGTCGTGGCTGACCACGACGACGGCCCCGGGGAAGTGGAGCAGTGCCCGCTCCATGACCTGGGTGCTGGACATGTCCAGGTGGTTGGTGGGCTCATCCAGCAGCAGCACCGAGGCCCCGGACAGCAGGCACTGGGCCATGGCGACGCGGGCTTTCTGTCCGCCGGAAAGGTTTCCGATCTTCTGTTTGAGGTCGGCCTCGGAGAACTGGAACATGGCGAGAAACCTGTTGACGGACTTTTTCGTGGCGCTGAAGGCCAGGCTGTCCGGCAGCGCGTTGACCGCGTGCGAGACGGTGTCGGCGTCGTCGAGCTCTTCCAGCATTTTGTTGTAGGAAACAAAACCCGGCCCCTTCGCCCAGACCACTTCACCGGAATCAGTCGGTTCCTCCCCGGTCAGCACTTTCAGCAGCGTGGACTTGCCGCTGCCGTTGGAGCCCAGGACCACAATCCTGTTGCCGCGGCGGATCTCGAAGCTCAGGTCCTCGAACAAGACCTTGTCGCCGTAGGACTTGCCCAGCCCTTCGACCCGGCAGAGGACATCCTTCACGTGCAGCCCGCCGTAGATCTCGGTGACGATCTGGTCCACCGGACGGGGTGTCCGCGCTTTCTTGATCTTGGCCAGCTGGTTCCCCAACCCGCGGCTGGCGGCCTTGGCGGCCTCGCGGCGGTCGGCGATGCCCTCCGCTTCAAAGGCCAGGAGCTCGGACTCATGGACGAACTGCGCCTCAAGCGTTTTGAGCCGGAACTGCTTCTGGACCACGTACTCGGCGAAGTTTCCCGGGTATTCGTGCAGGTGGAAGTTTTCCACTTCGATGATCCGGGTGACTACCGCATCGAGGAACTTCCTGTCGTGCGAGACGATGATCGCGGCGCCGCGGTAGTCGCGGAACCAGTTTTCGAGCCATTCGACGCCGGCCACGTCGAGGTAGTTGGTGGGTTCATCGAGCAGCAAGACGTCCGGACCCTCCAGCAGGATCTTGGCCAGGGCGGCGCGGTTGCGCCACCCGCCGGAGAGTTCGTCAATCGCGCACGTGCGGTGGGCGTCGCTGAACCCCAGCGTGGTCAGGACTGTGTCGATGCGCCGCTTGTAATCCCACCCGTCGAGGCGGTCCATGTCCTCGAAGAGCTCGGCCTGGCGCCGGATCAGCCGGTCCAGCTCGGCGCCGGCGGGGTCCGCGGCAATAGCGGTGTCGATGGCCGCCAGCTCTGCCTCGGCAGCTTTGATCTCGACGAACAGTCCGTCAAGGACCTCAAGGATGGTTGCCTCGCCGTCGAGCTCGGAAAACTGGGAGAAGTACCCCACCCGGGTTCCCTGCTCCACAGTGACCGTTCCCGCGTCCGGGGAGACCTGGTCCAGGATGAGCTTGAGGATGGACGTCTTACCGGAGCCGTTTTTGCCGATCAGGCCCACCCGGTCCCCGGGCTCCAGACGGAAGAACGCCTCGCGGAGGATCTGTGTGTTGTCAAAGCGGACGCTGACGTCGTGCAGCCGGATCAGGCTCACTGCTGCGCGAGACGGTTGCGGACGATTTCGCTGACGGCCTTGCCGTCAAAACGTCCGGCCACCGTGGCGGTGACGGGCTTCATCACTGCCCCCAGCTGACGCATGGAGAGCTCGACGCCGTCGGCCTTGAGCGCCGCGATGGCCTCGTCCACGATCGTCTCGACTTCCGCTGCGGTGAGTGGCTTGGGCAGGTAGGCCTCGATCACCTCGGCCTCGGCGATCTCGGCGGCGGCACGCTCGGCTTCACCGGCCTCGGTGTAGATGCGGGCCGTGTCGCGGCGCTTGGCGGCTTCCTTTTGCAGGAGTGCGGTCACCTGTGCGTCGTCCAGCACGATTGGCGTCTTGCCCGATTTCTCCCGGGTTTCGATCTCGCCCAGGACGTTGCGCACGGTGGTCAGGGCAACCTTGTTGCGGTCCTTCATGTGGCTCACGACGTCGGCGTGCAGGCGTTCTTTCAGGGTGGTCATAGTTCTCCTCGTGTTGTTAACAAGGCTAGCGGCAGAACCCGTTGGCCCCGATCGCCGAGATGATCCGCTGAGCGTCCTCGTCCGAGAGGGCAGGGACGTCCCCGCTGAACTCCGTCTTTGCGGCAGCGATGAGCTGGTCCGCCGTCGATTGCCCCACCAGGCGGCCGCACAGGCGGCGGGCCTTGTCGACTGCTTGGTCGTCTGACAGGCGGGGGTTGATCTTGGCGAGCGAGGCCAGGAGCGCTTCCTGCTGGGCCTGATCAGGCTTGGGCAGCGACGCCGGCAGGCCTGCCGTAGGGGTCCCGGCGGACGGCTCGGGATTCGGTGAGGCGGAGCAGGCCGCGGTCAGCAGAACAGAGAGCAGGGCCAGGGCGATCGCGGTGGTGTTCTTCATCGGTGGTGGCCTTGTCTGCACTGGATGTCTATTTGGGATGCCTGCACTGGATTCGGCTGCCTTGCCGCTGGATTGCACGTTTGTCTTTGCCGCGCGGATTGCTGCGCCGGCGCGGCCACGGCGCCGATCACGCAGGTTCACACCATCTCATGAAAACTCTTTTTGCCCCGCACCCGGGGTCGCCGGTAATGCGACACGTTGCGGCTGTTCCAAATGGCGAGAGACTGGCGTAGCGTGACTCTCGTCACATCTGGTTGAGGATTGGTATCGGCCCGCTTCGCTTCGGAAGAAGGAATCCATGGATCGCCGGACTTTTCTCACTGCAATGGCGGCTGGCCTGGCTGAGGCCGGGGCCAGTTCCGCTGCCAGACCCCTTGGGCCGGTTCCGGCCCCCTCCACACCATCCCTTGCCCGTACGGCCACCTCTGCCCGCCGGGCTCTCAAAGGCGCAGCCCACGGCGGAGATGATGCGCTTGCATTGAGACAAATCCGGAGTCTCAACGCCAGCTGGTACTACTCCTGGGGATCCGCGTATACCGTCACGACCAACCCGGCCTTTGTCCCGATGGTGTGGAGCGCGAATGCTTTGCTCGGAAAGGACGCCCTTGGCGACGTGGCCAGGCAACTTCCCCAGACGAGGACCAAACACCTCCTCGCTTTCAACGAACCGGACCACCCAGGCCAGGCCAGCATGTCCGTCGATGAGGCCATCCGGTTGTGGCCCCACCTTCAATCCACCGGCCTGCGTCTGGGTTCGCCGGCCACGGTCGGTGTCATGAGCCCGTGGCTGGACCACTTCATGGCCAGGGCGCGGCAGGCGAACCTCCGCATCGACTTCATGACGATGCATCACTACGGCTCGCCGAACCCAGAGAGTTTCCTCGCAAGAGTCTGGTACCTGCATCACCGGTATGGCAGGCCGGTCTGGGTTACCGAATTTGGGGTTGCGGACTGGCAGGCAACCCCGGCACGCCCCTCCCGGTACACGACCCGCGAGACCGCCTACTTCATGCAGGTTGCGGTCGCCGGCATGCGAGTGATGCCCTTCGTCGAACGGTTTGCGTGGAAAGCCAGGGAACCCAGTGACCCCGCCATGGGCCCGTCAGCCCTCTATCAAACGAACGGCCGGCTGACCTCACTCGGCCGGCTGTACGCTTCGCTATGACTTCCCGTCAAGAGTCGGAGTGAGACCCGCCGCTACTTGTCCGTGCTGTTCGGCCCATCCTTTCGGGTGGGAAGCACGAGGAGTGCGTCACCGACGGGACGTTCCGCGCCGCCCGAGGGGATATTCAGAACAGCTCCTCCGGCAACTGCTGTTGTGGAACCGCCACCGTCCAGGTTAATCGCCTGGACCATGCCAAGGGACGCGGCGACGTCGGCCTCTTCCTTCAGGCTTAGGCCCAGTGAGGCCGTCGAGCGTCCATCGGCTGTCACCAGCATGGTTCTCCCCTAGGCATCGGTGCCGGCGAAAGTCCGCGGGTTTCGCTTGTGGACCCAGCCGTAGTAGAAGCTGTTCCCGTCATTGGGGTGGACCATGCCGTCACGCCTGGCGGTGACCTCTGCCTTGCCGTTCTTGACCAGCAGCGGGCCGCCGTTGACGACGGTGGTGTCCCTGTCCGTGGAGAAGGACCTTTCGTCCTGGTCGAGCAGACCGGTGTTGATTTTCAGCTTGGCGCCCACCGTGGCCATTGTCCGCAGCCGTGCGACGTTGGTCCCGGTTGCCTGGACGGTGCGTCCGCCGGCAGGAACGGCAGTGCCGCGTGTCCCGGCAATTGCGGTGACGGTGTCGTGGCTGTCCACCGCCACCTCAAGGCCCGGACCGGCCGGGGTGGATGGCCCGAATTCAGGCGTGAAGGCCACGAGTTCGTTTGCGTTTGTGCAGGTGACGTCGTGAAGGGCGAGCGGGGTGGGCAGGCCGTTGGCTCCGCCGCAGTTGCGGATCAGGCCCGGCACCCGGTCAATGCCGTCCAGAGCCGCCGAACCGGAAGCGGAGGAGACGGAACCGGCCCAGGTCAGCCGCTGAATGCTGGTGCTGTTCTTCTTGCCGTCGATGACCAGGGCCGGGCGGTCCGCGACTGGTTCGCTGAGGGTCTTGCCGCCGTAGACGCCGACCCCGGCGGGGTCACCTTCGGCGCCGGCTGCCGGGTCGAAGACGAAGTAGCCCGCGTTGACGGCGGCGATGGCGCTGGCGTCAGTAGCGAGCTGGCTGGTGGTCTCCGGCTTTTCCAGGTCCGGGCCGAAGGAGCCGGCGAGCCGGCCCGTGAAGGTCTTGGGATCGATGGTGATGACCTCCAGGTTCCAGGGCCCGCGAGTGTTCGTGCTGTCGCCGGCGTCGCCGTCCCAACCCGTATAGATCACGGAGGAGGCAAACCCGGCCGCCTTGATCTGCGCGACCACCGGGTTGCCATCGGCCTTGGCGGCGAGGTGACCGGCACGGACCCGGTACCCCAGATCTCCGCCGGCGTCGGCCAGCTGCGGGGACTGGACATGTTCGACGCGGGCATCGACCCCTGCCGCATTGAGTTTGTCGGCGATGTGCTGCGCGGTGGCCTGGCTGGAGAGTGCCGAGGCTGGTGCGTCAGGATCCGGTGAATCCGAGGGTATGGCCACTTCGGCTGTCCAGAACAATGACGGGTCTGCTCCGCCGCGGCTAATCTTTGTCCGGGTAACGCCCGGGGCGAGGGCAGTCACCGTCCGGTTTTCGGGCAGGTCGGCGGGGCCAAGGTCGAGGTGGGCGCCCTGGGCCGCTCCGGTGTCACCTTTCTGGCTGCCGTCCGCATAAGTCGGGCCGACGGGGCTGAGGAGCGCTGAACAGACGGCGAGAACAAGGCCGCCGGTCAGGGCACCGCGGTGCTGCAGGGAGGCTTTCATCCGTCCACCGTAGACAAGCCGCCAGGCCGATTCCGCCTGTTTCACGCCGGGTTGGGCACCTGTTGGCCGAACCTTTGCAATACGTTTACCGATGCCGCGGTGACCGGTCGGGAGCACCGAACCACGCCGCGCGCGCCGCACCGCGCCCGCCTTGCCGCCTGCCACTGTCCGGACCGCGGCTTCGGCTGGTCGCATGCCACCAACGCCTGCCCCGTCTCCGGTTCCGGTTGAAGTCCTCCTCCCGCCAGGTCCGGCCGAGTGGTGGCAGATCGTTGCCGCGCTTGCCCCGGTTGCGGTACTCGTTGCTGCAGCCGTGGGAGCGTTCATGGCCTGGCGGACGCTGCGGCAGAAGGCCGTCGCCGACGACCGGGCGGAGTGGTGGAAACGGACCCAGTGGGCGCTGGACCGTGCCCTGGATGAGGACCGGGACAGCAAGGCCCTGGGGCTGGCTGCGCTGGATGTGCTCGCCCGCAGCGAGTTGGCCCGCAACGAGGAGCTCGAGCTCCTGGACATCGCGTGGGAGTCCGTTAACGGTGCCGAGGAGAGTACCGGCAGCGGGCAGCACGTCTCTGCGCAGGTTTCCGGCTCTGCGGCCGTCTCACAGCACCGGGTTCAGGTCACTGCCGCCAGACTGCGCGTCAGACTCGACGAGCGGCTCGGCCGCACAACGCCTCCCGGCACCGCGGGCCTGGCCAAGGAAGCGCCTTAGCCGCGGTTGGCCCTGTCCATGAGTGGGAGCACCATGACGACGGCCGCGCAGACGCACCCGGCGCCGCACAGGGGGCAGAGGTAGCCGACCGCCCTCTGGTCGTCCGCCCAGAAGGCGGGGATCGTGGCCATCTGCGCAAAGCCGGCCCGCTCCAGCATCCCCAGGGAAGAGTGCTGTGGATCGGCCGAGACCCAGGACGCCGAGACGACGTCGTGGCAGCCGCGGGCCTTCAGAAAGTCCAGGCAGGCCGCGAGCACGGTCGAGCCGACACCCATCCCCCTGCCTGCGGGCGCGACGACAATGGACTTCAGCTCCCCGACCCGGCGCCCGCCCAGGCCGGCGTCGACCCCGGGAAGGCGCAGGCGGTCCTGCAGTACGGCGTGGGACGCCCGGTCCAGGACGCGGGCGGTCCCCGCGCCCAGGAGCTCACCGTCCCTGCCGCGGGCGCGGATGAGGACTCCCCCGCCCTCGGCTGTCAGTTCCGCCAGAGCTGATGGCTGGACAAAACCGGAGCCGAGGGACTCGTTGAGGAGGGCGGCTGCTTCGCTGGCCACGGCGGACCCTGGTGCCCCGACGTGCAGGGTGACGTTCGACGCCGGCCGGGTCCCGATCCCTGTGGCTGCCATGTTGCTCCTCTTCGGCGGGCATTAGTACGCACCATCGCATCGCCCTGGAACCGAGCAGGGACGCCCCCGGCGGCCGGCAATGTCTTTTCCCGTACTCATTCACGCACTCAAAGGTTCGAAAAACCTTGAAATCTGTGGAGCTAAGGAGATTCGAACTCCTGACCTCTTCGATGCGAACGAAGCGCTCTACCAACTGAGCTATAGCCCCGAAGCAACGCCGGTCCTGACGGAACGGCGTTGCCGGTGTCCCTAGGCTACAAACTATCTGCGCTGTTTTCCAGCCAGCCCCGGAAAGTCTCGGTGCCGTGTCGCGCGTCCGGCACCAGGTTCAACGCCTTGCGCGGGTAGCGGCCCATCGCGCCGGGCAGCGGCAGACGCACGAGTTGACACTTTGCGCCCGTGGCCCGCTGCCATTCCCGGGCAAAATCGGCCATGTCTTTGGATTCCGGGCCGCCGAGGTTCAGTACCCGGTGCCGCGGACCCGCCGCTGGAACAGGTGCCGGTTCAAGGGCGGTCTCCAGCAACGCCACGGCTGCGTCGGCCGGCGGGCCCGCCATTGGAACCGGCGTCTCTGTCCACGGGGATGATCCGCAGCTTCGCGCCGGCGCCGAACATCATCGCGAGCAGTGAGTGGATCTGGGTGGCACAGACCACCACGGTCTCGAGTCCGGACAGCTCGTAGGCGTGTTCTTGGGCAGCCTTCGACCGGTAGAAGGAGGAGGTGCTGCGATCGCAGTTCACGATGGATAGCAGGACGGCCCTGGCCATTACCGCGTCCTGGGCGGCGGCCAGAAGCCGCGCGCCGCCGTCGGCGAAATTCTTGCGTGCCTTCCCGGCGCGTCCCTCCAGGCAGTCAATCACGACGTCGGCGCCGGCCAGGGCGGCCGCGATCCCCTCGCCCGTCGTGACATCCGCGCGCGTAAGTATTCCGCGCCCCGGATGTTGCCGGCGGCGCCGGCCGCTGGCGGGTTGCGGCTGAGCACGGCCACGGAGTGCCCGGCGTCGACGGCCCGGCGTAGCGAAGTCCGCCGCCGCTGCGGGGACATGAAAAACCCCGGGCCGCCATCGCTGGCTGCCCGGAGTAATCTCTGCAAGGACGTGCCGGATCAGGCGCGGCGCCGCTGGAGGACATCATCCAGGTTGCTCAAGGCGCTCTGGGCTTTGCTGAGCTGCTTGGTTTCGGAATCCTCGGCGGTCTGCGGATCGGACACTGCCGGCCGCGCTGAGGCCTGCTTGAGGGACGGTTTCCCTACGGCCTTCGGCGCCTCGGGAAGGTCGAGGGGCATCGGGGCTGCACGTTCGGCCTTCGGGGCTTCGACGTAGGTGGGCTTGGGAACCTCGACGGGCTCCCAGCTCGTGCCCTCCGCTACTGCACCCGTGCCGGCGGCCACAGCCGCCGAGGCATCACCCGAGGCGACGGCTTCGGCGAGGGCGGCCTGGCGGAGTTCCAGTGCGGTCAGCGGCTTCGGCGCGGGCTCGGGCGTGTCGCGGCCCGCTTCGGCGTCGAAGAGCGGGCTTTCCGGCCGGGCGCCGGGGCGGCCGGCGGGAATGGAGGGGGTCTGTTCAGGTGCGGACGGCCGCGCAAGAGTGCGTTCCGGGCTGGCCATGGCTGCACGGAACGCAGCGTTCATCTTCCGCCGGCGATCGCGGACGGCAAGGCGGCGAAGCAGCGCCACTGAGGCGACGGCGCCCAGGAGGGCGGTCAACGGCAGCCAGCCTGAACCGATGCCGAAAAGTCGGAGGGCTCCGGACACCACTGCCGTGAGGAGAGCCAGGAGCCCGGCTACCGCCAGCACCAGGCGCCCCCAACGAATCCGGAACACCGGGGAGCCCGCCGCAGCAATTGGGCTAACCCGAGGAGTCGCCGCTTTGCCCGCCCCAGGCCCAGGTGTGCCGCCGGACGGTTCTGCGCGTTGAGTGCTGATCATGGGTTTCTCCTGCTGCGCCGCCATTTTCATAACCTTCCCCGCCTGTGGATCTGCTGGTTCCATGTCAATGACGTCCGCCAGGAATTCGCCTGCAGGCTGCAGCTGGTGGCGTCCGTTCCGGAGAACGTAAGGCGCCACCCACACGATCCAGAGCGCAACAGCAATGACAAGGATCACAGAGCTGCTAAGAGGGAAGTCCACACTCAAAACCGTATGAGGTATATGGGGTGCTGCCCCGCATTGTCAGGGGTGTGTCGCGCGCGCGGCCGGGACTGGCCGACGTCGGGGCGTCGTGGCTGGTCAGGCGGCTGTCGCGGGCTTCAGGACTGGCGGGTTCTCAGCCACCGCGCGAGGAGGCCTTCCGGTACTTCTTCCGCCGTGAGCGCGAAAGTCCGGTGGTCCGCCCATTCACCGTTGATGTGCAGGAACCTGGGCCGGAATCCCTCGTCGCGAAACCCGAGTTTCTCCACCACGCGCAGGCTCGGCGCGTTCTCCGGCCTGATGTTGATCTCCATGCGGTGCAGGCCAAGGGCGCCGAAGCAATAGTCCGTCGCCATGGCCACCGCGGTGGGGGCGATCCCCCGGCCGGCCCGTTCCTTGTCAACCCAATAGCCAAGCGTTGCCATCATGGCCGATCCCCATACGATCGAGGACACCGTCAGCTGCCCCACGATCACCGGTGCCTGATGGCCGGGTGTCCATTCCGCGATCACGAAGGGCAGGGCCGCGGCCTGCGCGGCCTGGGCCTTGAGCGAACGCACCATCTGCCGGTAGTCCGGCAGGCCGCCGCCGGGTACCGGGTTCGATGCCTCCCAGGGGGCCAGCCACTCGCAGTTGCGGGACCTGAGTGCTGTCCACTCCTTGCGGTCCCGGTACCGGATCGGGCGCAACACGATGTCGCCGCTCTCCAGGGTCACCGGCCAGGTGAAGCTGCCCCCCACGGGAGTTATTTGGCGAGGCTGGGGGCCAGGCTGGACGCGAAGCCGGGCAGCCATTCGCGCAGGCCCGGGCCGAGGTCCTCACTGTCGCAGGCGAGCTGGACACAGGCCTTGAGGTAGCTGAGCTTGTCGCCGGTGTCGTAGCGGCGGCCGCGGAAGATGACGCCGTACACGCCGTAGCCTTCGCCGGTGCCGGCAGAGAGTTCCTGCAGGGCGTCCGTGAGCTGGATTTCCCCGCCGCGGCCGGGCGCGGTGCGCTCCAGCACTTCAAAGACGGCCGGGTGCAACACATAGCGGCCAATCACCGCCAGGTTGGACGGGGCGTCCGCGACATCGGGCTTCTCCACGAGCTGATTGATGCGGACGTAGTCCTCACCACCAATTGCCTCGACGTCGGCGCAGCCGTAGGCACTGATCTGGGACGGGTCCACCTCGATCAGAGCGACCACCGACCCGCCGGTCTTGGCCTGGACCTCGATCATGGTGCTGAGGAGCTCATCGCGTGCGTCAATGAGGTCATCTCCGAGGAGGACGGCGAACGGCTCCTGCCCGACGTGCTGCTTGGCTCGGAGGACCGCGTGGCCGAGGCCCATGGGATCGCCCTGGCGGACGTAGTGGATGTCGCCGAGGTTGCTGGCGGCCTGGATGGACTCGAGCTTCGCCGTGTCGCCCTTAGCCTTCAGGGTGGACTCCAGCGCGGGGACGCGGTCGAAGTGGTCCTCCAACGCCCGCTTGCTGCGGCCAGTGATCATCAGGATATCATTCAGGCCGACATTCACGGCCTCCTCGACGACGTACTGGATGGCCGGCTTGTCAACGACAGGCAGCATTTCCTTGGGCATGGCCTTCGTGGCGGGGAGAAACCTGGTACCAAGGCCTGCGGCGGGGATTACGGCCTTGCGGACGGAAGCGATAGGTGTATTCACACGACTAATCTAACGGAGGGACGAATCATTGCGTAATCATTGTGCGAACCGCCCGCCGGGCCTGCCCGGTGCAGCGCGGCCGCAAGAGGCCGAGGAAGGGCCAATATGGCGTCAAAAGAGGAAATACGCTCCGGCCACAGGGCGGCCCGTTCCGCGCTCCCGCCGGCCGCGCAGGATGCCGCCGCGGCGGGCATAGCCAGCCATGGGCTCCAGTGGGCCTCCGGGCTGGCCAGCGGCCGCCAGGGCACCTTCGCGGCGTACCTCGGGGTGGGCGCCGAACCGCCCACAATGCCACTGCTGACGGCCCTGGTCGATGCCGGGCACCGGGTGCTGCTGCCGGTTTGCGAACCCGAAATCGAGCTCAGCTGGGTGTACTGGACTCCCCTGTCCGGGTTTGTCCGCAGCCGTTACGCCCCCATCCAGGAGCCAGTCGGAGAGCGCCACGGCACCGACGTCATGCGGGACGCCACCGCCATCTTCCTCCCGGCCACGGCGGTGGATTTCTCGGGCAACCGAATCGGACAAGGCGGCGGCTACTACGACAAGTTTCTTGCCGCCCTGGCCGCCATGTCCTCCGCGTCCGGCGGGGCGCCCGGCGGGGCGTTCGACGGTGTCGCGTTGCCGACTGCCGCCGTCGTGTATGACACGGAGGTGCTGCCCGCGGGCAGCATTCCGGCGGAGTCGTTCGACCGGAAAGTCGACACGGCGCTGACCCCGGGCGGGATCATCCGGCTCGGCTGATCCCGGCCCGACTGATCCGGTTCCTGCCAAGGTGATAGAATTGGCACTCAGGCCCTGCGACTGCTAAGGACGGAACCGGCCGATAGACATATCGGCGGCCATCCGGACTCGACAGCACGGGACCTGCTCGTTTGCCCCTGAGGAGGATTTCCAGTGCCCACGTATGCATACGCCTGCAAGGACTGCAGCCACGCCTTCGAGATCGTGCAGTCGTTCAGCGACAACTCCTTGACGTCCTGCCCCGAGTGCCAGGGCACGCTGCGCAAGAAGTTCAACAGCGTCGGCGTAGTGTTCAAGGGCTCCGGCTTCTACAGGACCGATTCGCGCGACGCCAAGGGCAGCACGGTCTCTCCGGCTCCTGCTGCTCCCGCGGCCACCCCCGCACCCGCCGCCGCCGCGGCCAGCTAGGGCATCTGCCGGGTTGGCGCCTGCTGCCGGCTGGGCCACGGCCGGCTGAGCCTGGGCACTGCCTGAACCGCTGGTCCCTGTCCGCTGTGGCCGTTGTCCACATAGGACGCTCCGCAGCTCCTGCCGCCCTGGGCGGATCCGTAGCGTGGCGGCATGACACTTTTCCTCAGCGCGGTATCCCTGCCTTCGTTCCCGACGGCTGCCCCGGCGGCATCCGGGCCCTCTTCCACGCCTTCGTTCAGGCCGTTCCGCGTCGCAATGCCCGAAGTGGCCTCCGGCCGCTGGTCCCGCACCGGGATCCGCCCCGTCAGCCCTCCTCCCGCCACGTCTTCCGCCGCCGGCCGTCCGTTCCGGAGCCGGTTCGGTCCGGAGCAACCCCGCAGGCATCCGCCCCGTGGCCACCCCTCGCGGCGCCGCTTGCGCGGCTGGCTGAGCAGGAACCGGCGCTTTATCGCGGCCCTCCTGTTCTGCATTCCCGCCGGTCTGACGGTTCAGCAGCTGGCTCCCCCGCCCGCTGACACGGTCGCAGCCTTCGCCGCAGCGGCCGATCTGCCGGCCGGCAAGACCCTGGAACCCGGCGATGTCAGCAGGATCAGCGTGCCGCCCGGCCTCGTGCCTGCCGGCAACCCGGGCAGCGAGACCGCATTCGAGGGCAAACAGCTGGCCGCACCGCTGCGCCAGGGCCAGCTCCTCACGGACGCCCAGATCCTTGGGCCGGGCTTGCTCGCCGGAAGCCCGGCCGGCTCTGCGGCCGTGCCGCTGAGGATGGCAGATCCGGCCTCCATCCAGCTCGTCTCCCCCGGGCAGCTCGTCAACGTGGTGCTCACCGGCGGCAACGGCACGGAACAACCCGGCGAAAGCCAAGTCCTGGCCGAAGCCGTACCGGTGCTCTGGACCTCGGCGCAGGGCGGCAAGGCCGGCCCTTGGCCCGCCGCTGCGGAGACTGACGGGCTGGTGGTGGTGGCGGCACCGGCCGACCAGGCACGCAGACTGGCGGGCGCGTCTACCCAGGGCAAGCTGTTTTTCGTGCTCGTGGCGTCACCGCCGGGCTAGCGTTCCCGCTGGGCCAGGGTGTCCGGGCACTTGGCTCGGGTCGACGCCGGCTGCGCCCGCAGGCTCTGCTGCGGGCGGCTGCGTCAGCCCCAGTGCGGTGGCTTCTGTTCTTGGAGCCAGGCGTCGTGATCGTAATTATCAGGCTGGTCACCCCAGCGCCGGGGGTCGTCTTCCGCCGCCTTGTTCGGCAGCACACCCTCGGCCACGGTGGCCTGTGCCTCGGAACGGCGGGAAGTCCCCTTCGCGGCGTCCTGGTCCGGCCCGTTGCCGGTCGACGCGCCGGTCGATGCGCCGGGCTGTGGCCCGGCGGTCGTCGGCCCAGCGGTGGCGGCCGCGGCCCCCGCCGCGTCGTTGGTTGCGGCGGCTTCGTGGTCGCCGGTGTTGCCCGTGTCGCCGGTGTTGCCCGTGTCGCCGGTGTTGCCGGTGTCGTCGATGTTCGCGGTGTTGCCGTCCGCATTCATGCCGCCGGCCTCCTTACTGCCTGTATTGCCTGTCATTGCTGATGCTGGTGCCTGCCGGCGGAGTTCCTGGCCGGCAGTTTCGTGGCCGCGGAATACCTGTCCCGCGGGTTCGGCCGCCACGTGGTACTCGGCGGCCCGCGCCTCGTCGATCGCCAGGTGCTCGATGCCGTCGTCGAAGAACCCGTGCGATGTCCGCATCCGGCTGGACGCGGCGGGCTTCTCCAACCCGAGGTAGCCGCCAATCCGGTCGGCGCAGGCTGAGGGGTCGGTGAAGACCTCTATGGTCCATAGTGGCATGTACCGCCAGCCAAGCCTCTCCAGGAGTTGCGGCCGGAGCCTGCTCCGTTCCCGGACGCTCATCCGCCGGTAGTGGCCGGTGCCATCGGACTCGATCGCGACCGGACGGGGAATCTCCGCATCGTCCTGGCCGATTGTGGTCATCGGATCGGCGGCCGCCACCATGTTCAGGACGCCGTCGTACTGGTGCCACACGCGTGCCCCGCGTGCCCGGAGCCGGTCGCCCAGGTCGGCCACCAGCGGATCGGCGCCGAGCGCCTGCTCGCTGGCCGCGGCCCGGGAGGCGGGGCTGCCAAGATCCGTGTTGCCCGCGATCTCACGGTCCAGGAGTTCGTAGAAGTCCACGGCGCCGTGGCTGAGGCGGCTGACATCGAGGTCTTCGGGGCGGAAGCAACTGAGCACGTGCAGGGACCGGCGCGCACGCGTCATCGCCAGGGCGAATTTTGCGCGGCCCCCGTCGGCGGAAAGCGGCCCGAGGCTGTGGAGGGTGCGCCCGTGCGGGGTGCGGCCGTAGCCCGGGGAAAAAATGACGTGGTCGCGGACCAGGCCCTGGGCGCGTTCCAGATCCACCACGCGGAAGGACTCATCCCCCGCCGTGAAAAAGCTGCCGAGCATGGGGTAGTTGGGCAGTTGGGCCCTAATGGCCTCGCCGATCCGGGCGGCATGGCGGAGGCTGCCGGTCACCACGGCCAGCGACGTGCGGGGGCGGAGCCGGGCGTGCTCGAAGACCAGCTCCACGGCACGGTTGACCTCGGCAACAACCGATTCGACGCCGTCGTGGTCAGCGCTGGGCAGCCCCGTGCCGTCGGGGAGGTACTCCACGCTGAGGGTGCGGTCAAGGCCCGTGGCGGATTGCCCCTCCGGGAGGCGGGTGAGTTCCCCGCCGTAAAAACCCTTGCTGAGCTGGCGCACCAGGTCTTCATCGACCGCACGGTACACGGTCCTCAGGTTCCAGACCGGAAGCACGGCAGCGAGTGCCCGGTACGAGCTCTCAACGCTTTGGTAGGAGCTCTCCCCCGCGGCGAGCCGTTCGACGCCCACGGTAAAGGTCCGCGGGCTGGCGATTTGTTCGTCGCCGAACGCGATGACCTGCCGGGACCGGGCGATCGCCGGGAGGACGGCCTGCAACGAGGTCGTCTCGGCGTCGAGGATCACGACGGCATCGAAGGTCTGCTCGATCGGCAGGAGGCCCGTCATGAGGTACGGGCTGACGGACCACACAGGTACCAGTGTGGGCAGCAGCTCCTGCGCCTGGCCGCTCAGGGCTGCCAGGGTCACCCGGCCGTCCTTCAGAAGGCTGCGCAACAGCTCGGCCTGGCGGGGGTAGGCTGCGATGGCCGTGCGCCAGCGCTCGGACAGGTTCCACCGCAGCCGGGCGGCGCCGCTGGCGATATGGGCGTTGTCCGCCAGACGGTACTCCGCCTCAAGCTGGCGCAGGGCGTCGCCGTCGGACATGGCGAGGTAGTCGTCGCCGCTGATCATGGCTTCGAGGGCCGACTGCCACCAGGCCAGCTCGAGTTCGGCGGTCACCGAACCTTCCGGGACCTCGCGCTCGGCAAGGTCGGCGAGGAGCTCGCCCAGGCCGTGCTCACGCATGCTCTCGACGAGCAGAGTGCGCTCCGGAAGGGTTTCAAGGGTCGCGGTGTCGGCGACGAGCCGCCGCACCCGGGGCAGGAGTTCGTCGTAGGGTGCGCGGTCCAGCTCGCCGCCGGCGGCGGTGTGCTTGACCGCCAGGCCGAGTTCAGCCAGTTCCGCTGCGAGCTCCCGGTAGAGGCCGGTGATTTCAGCCAGCCCGGACGGCACGGCCGGGTGCCGCTGCGTGGTCGCGTAGCCGGACCAGGCGGCGCGCTGTTCCTGGACGAGGACCAGGGAGCTGTGCAGGTCCGCGATGTGCACGCCGGGCCGGACATATTCCTTGGCCACCCTGCGCAGGCGTGAGCGCTGCATGGATGGCATTTCGATCCCGCGTTCCCTGCGCCAGGCGGAAGACGCCGTGGCCGAGATCAGGTCGTGCACGGGCCGGTCAAAGATGTCGGGAGTGAACTTGTCCAGGCTTTCGCGGACGGCCACGAGAAGGTCAATCTGCTCGCCCCATTCGGCGAAGGTCCGGCCGAGCCGGATCTCTGCGTGTTCCGCCACGGCATCCATGCGCCCGCGCAGCAACGGCAGTTTTTCCGCCACGGACTGGGCAACGCCCTGCGCTTCCTGCGTCTCCTTGCGGGTCAGCAGGCGCGCGCCGTGCCAGGGGCTGGTGGTCGACGCGCGGCTGAAGCTGCCGAGCTCGGAGGCGCGGCGGAGCCGGCCCGCGAGCTCCTCGCGGTCCCGGATGTTGTCCAGCACGCTGCGCTTGAGCCGGACGGTCGTCGCCGGTGCCGGCTGGATGGAGGTCAGCTCTGCCAGCGACTGCATGGCCTCATACGGCGAGCAGCCCCAGCGCGCCCGGACGTTGTGCAGGGAGGCCACGTGGTCCATCAGGGCGTGGCGGTGCCCGGTGAGTGTGGCGTGCAGGTTGGTCAGTTGCGGCTGCAGCGACTTCTCGTTGCGGACGATCGCCCGGACCAGCTGGCCCTTGAGCTGCAGCGGGCTGGCGTTGCCGGTGAGCTGCAAGAGGACCGAGTCCAGGCCGAGGCCGTCCAGCTGCCCGGAGATCTCGGCGAGGCTGGCCCGCCGGTCGCCAACCACCAGGACGGACTTGCCCTCGTCCACGAGGGCGCCGATGGTGTTGATGACGGTCTGGGTCTGGCCGGTGCCCGGCGGGCTGCTGACCACCAGCGAGTCGCCCGCCCGGACGGCGTCGATCACATACTGCTGGTCCGTGTCGGCGTCGAGCAGCAGAAGCTCCTCGGCGGGGTCCCGGTCGTCCGTGCTGGGGAAGCGGCCGGGTTCCAGCGCAGGCACGTCGACCAGTTCGCCGGAACCGGACCGTGCCAGCGCGGTGACAAGGGGGTTGTTCTGGTTGATCCATGGATCATCGAGGTTGCCGGAGAGGTCGGCGAAAGTGGAGACGAGCAGGTTGTGTTCGACCTCCGCGCCGTGAATCGGCTGGACCAGGGTGCCCAGGCGGTCCAGGACGGGCTGCGGGTCGTACCGTGCCGTGCTGTACGCCATCCGCGTCACCGCGTTGACGTCGAAAACGATCCCGTGGACCGTTTTGAGGTGCCGGACCAGCGCCGGGTTGATCTGCGCCTGTTCGGTGAGCTGCAGTTCGTAGTCGTCCTCGCCGGGGCGCACCGTGAGGGAGATGGCGGTGAGCATGACCGGGGCCGAGATCCGTTGCGGCTTACCGCCGACGGCGGACGTCCATACGACCGTGCCGGCGGAGAAATACCCCGCGTCGATGCCGCGGTCATTGGCGAGTTCGAAGATCTTGGAGCGCAGGTTGCGCGATGCCCTGGCCGCAACAACGTACTGCTGTCGGTCGCGGATCAGGGTCGAGAGCCGGGTGCGCCGCCCTGCCATCAGCTGCGCAAGCCCCGAGGGATGGGCATGAGTCAGGTCAATTGAGCCTTCGGGCGTCTTCGTGAAGCGCAGCATGGTATCTGCACCGGTGACGGGCTTGAGCCCCGACAGCCATTTCCTGAACTCCTCGGAGCCCTCGGGGTGGCCTTGACCAACTGACACTGCTGCCTTCTTTTCTGTGCTCGACTTCTCTGTGCCGGACCGCGGCGGGCTCGACTCTGGCGCGTTCGTCGTATCAACGCTCGTCTGTGTTGCGTCCGCGCTTTCCCTGGCCGCATCTTGTGTGCTCGCGGTTGCCAGGCTCGCGCGGGACGCCTTGGACCATACCGGCATGCTTTCGAGGGTAGCCCGAATCCCCCGCAGGTGCGGGGCCGCAACACTGGGCGGTGCGAAATTCAGGCTGAATTGTCAGAAACATTGTCAGGAACAAAATGAAATGGCCGGCCTCGAAAGGCCGGCCATTCAGATTGCTATTCCCACTCGATGGTTCCCGGCGGCTTGCTGGTCACATCCAGCACCACGCGGTTGACGCCGTCCACTTCGTTGGTGATCCGGTTTGATATCCGGGCCAGGAGCTCGTAGGGCAGCCGCGACCAGTCGGCGGTCATGGCGTCCTCGGAGGACACGGGGCGCAGGACAATCGGGTGTCCGTAAGTGCGGCCGTCGCCCTGGACGCCCACGCTGCGGACGTCCGCCAGCAGCACCACGGGCATCTGCCACACTTCGTCATCCAGTCCGGCCGCGGTCAGCTCGGCGCGGGCGATCGCGTCGGCCTTGCGGAGCAGGTCCAGGCGTTCCTTGGTGACATCGCCGACGATCCGGATGCCGAGGCCCGGGCCGGGGAAGGGCTGGCGACCGACGATTTCCTGCGGCAGGCCGAGCTGGGCACCGACCGCGCGGACCTCGTCCTTGAACAGGGCACGCAACGGTTCAACCAGTTCAAACTGCAGGTCCTCGGGAAGCCCGCCCACATTGTGGTGGCTCTTGATGTTGGCCGCACCTTCGCCGCCGCCGGATTCGACGACGTCGGGGTACAGGGTGCCCTGGACGAGGAACTTGATCTTCTCGCCGTGAGCCGCTGCCTCGGCGATGATCGCCAGTTCGGCTTCCTCGAAGGCGCGGATGAATTCGCGGCCGATGATCTTGCGTTTGGTCTCGGGATCGCTGACGCCGGCAAGGGCGCTCAGGAAGCGCTCCTGTTCGTTGGCGACGTAGAGCTTGACGCCGGTGGCGGCCACGAAGTCACGTTCGACCTGCTCGGCTTCGCCCTCGCGCAACAGCCCGTGGTCCACGAAGACGCAGGTCAGCTGGTCACCGACGGCGCGCTGGACCAGGGCAGCGGCCACTGCCGAGTCGACACCGCCGGAGAGCCCGCAGATGACCCGGGCGTCGCCGATCTGGTCACGGATCCGCTGGACCTGTTCTTCGAGGATGTTGCCGGTGGTCCAGTTCGGTTCCAGCCCGGCGCCCTTGAAGAGGAAGTTCTCCAGGACCTGCTGGCCGTAGGCCGAGTGCTTGACCTCGGGGTGCCACTGGACGCCGTAGAGGCGCTTGTCCTCATTGGCGAACGCCGCGACGTCGGCGCCCGCCGTCGTCGCCAGGACCTCAAAGCCCTCGGGGGCTTCGTGGACGGAGTCGCCGTGGCTCATCCAAGTGCTCTGGTGCTGGGGCATGCCGGCCAGGATGGAGCGGCCCTCGCCGAGGGTGGTGGTCTCGGTGGCGCCGTATTCGCGCAGTCCCGTCTGGGCCACCTTGCCGCCGAGGGCGTTGGCCATGGCCTGGAAGCCGTAGCAGATACCGAAGACCGGGACGCCGGCCTCGAAGAGGTCGGCACCGACGCTGGGGGCGCCGTCGGCGTAGACGCTCGAGGGGCCGCCCGAGAGGATGATCGCGGCGGGGTTCTTGGCCAGCAGCTGCTCGGTGCTGTACGTATGCGGAACCACTTCCGAATACACATTCGCTTCCCGGACGCGGCGGGCAATCAGCTGCGCGTACTGGGCACCGTAGTCAACGACCAGAACCGGCCTGTGGGACGTCTGGGATGCAGTGGGAGTAGTCACCCCACTAGCCTACTTTGCGCCGCCGCCCGCCCGCACGTTGAGAAGCCGGTGCGGGCCCGAATCGCGGGCCGAGGTAAGCGAACTCACATGCCCGACGGCGGTTGCCGGCGTCGGGTCCCTATTCAGGAGGGCTGCGGTTCAGAAGGGCCGCGGTTCAGTACCGCTGGGGCGCCTGCGGGTTTGCTGCGAGTTCGGCCTCGACCTCTGCGTGGAACTTCTTCTCGACGAAGAAGGACAGGAACGGCACGACGCCGCCCAGGGCCATAACCACCAGCTTGGTGAACGGCCAGCGCATGAGCGACCAGAGCCGGAAGTTGGAAATCAGGTACACGACGTACATCCAGCCGTGCACGATCAGGACC
Source organism: Arthrobacter sp. P1_H7 (assembly GCF_056405215.1). Classification (NCBI taxonomy): domain Bacteria; kingdom Bacillati; phylum Actinomycetota; class Actinomycetes; order Micrococcales; family Micrococcaceae; genus Arthrobacter; species Arthrobacter sp. P1_H7. The sequence continues at coordinate 99,000 of NZ_JBFUCO010000017.1, forward strand.
GTGACGGAGAGGTTGACGCCCCCAATTACCCCGGGAGGCTCGGCGTCGGCGAATCCGAGGCCGAACGGCTGGCCGGTGACGGCGTTGGTGCCGCCGGCGAAGAGGTACTGCCCGAAGCCGTACCGGGCGATCAGTTCGGCGCAGAGCAGCAGCAGCATCGTGCCCGTCATGTAGGCGAGCACCTTGTAGAACTTCAGGGCGGACCGGATTTGGGCCTCGGTGCCGCCGAAGCGGCGCTTCTTCCCGGCCTTCCCCGTGCCGTTGGTGGTCTGCGGCTGGATGGCGGGCTGGGGCTCGATCATGATTGCACTCTCGGGTCTGTGGGGTGGGGGGCTGTGGGGTGGGAGTCGGAGGGCTCTTCGGCCGCCTCGTGGGAGGCCGCGTGGCGGTCGTTGGGGGGTTCTTCCCCGGCCGGTTCCTCGTCGAACGCGTCTTCGAGGTCGCGGCGGTAGTCGTCCTTGACGAGCCGCCACCAGATGAACAGCGCGAAGCCGGCAAAGACCACCCATTCCACGGAGTAGAAGAGGTTCAGCCAGTTGACCTGCTGCGCGGGCGGCTGCGGGCCGATCCGGAGGGGTTTGACGTCGCCGCCGGTGGCCGCAGCCCCGACGTCGGTGCCGCCGGCCAGTTCGGTGGTTGCTGCGACAAAGCCCGGGTAGCTGCTGACGTTCCAGTCGTTGATGAGTTCGGCCACCGAGACGGCGCTGGCGCGGCCGGGTCCGGGATCGGTCTGCGGCAGCGGGGACTCGGACGGCAACAGCCGCCCGGTCAGTTCGATGGTGCCCGACGGCGGCGCCACGGCGTCCGCGGGATCCGCCACCCAGCCGCGTGCGACCGGAATCCAGGTCTGCGGTGTGGCCCCTCCGCCCTTGAGGACCGGGGCATCCTGGACCGCGAAGGCCGAAACGATCCAGTAGCCCTTCGCGCCGTCATTGAGGCGGCCGGCGACGAGGACCTGCTTCTGGGGGTCGTAGCTTCCCGTGGCGGTGACCATCTGGTCGGCCACGGATCCGGGGAAGAACCCGCCCGGCTGCAGGACGGAGGTGAGCTGCCGCGTTTCCTCCGTTGTGGTGGAGACCGGGGCTTCGGCCTGCGTTGAACGGCCGAACTGCCACTGGCTGAGCAGCACAAAGACCCCGGAAATGGCGATCGCGAACACGAGTCCTGCGATCCAGCGGGGTTTGAGGGCAGTTTTCAGCACCCCTTAAAGGTACTTCGTCCCTGTGTAGAACACCGAAACGGGCCTGCCTAGAGTGGGGCAGCCGGGTCCCTGCGTGGCGACGGAGTCGACACGAAAGGGCCTGCCCCAATCTTTAGTGGTCGAAGAACACCAGGCTGGAATTGATCAGCTCGGCGATCACTTCGGCGTCGTAGGCGCGGCGGAGCGACTCACGGAAGGACTCTTTCGACAGTGAGCGTGCCAGGGTCGCGAGTACTTCGAGGTGATCGGAAAAGGAGCTCGCCGGAGTGGCGATGAGCAGGATCACCGTGGCCGGGCCGTCCGCCGCGCCGAAGTCCAGCGCCCTGCCGTACTTCGTGATGCCGACCGCGATGGATGTCTGTGACACGAGCTCGCTGCGGGCGTGCGGCAGGCCCACACCACCGGGCAGGCCCGTGGCGAGCTGGTGCTCCCGGGCATTGACCTGCTTGAGGAAGCCTTCGAGATCGGAAATTCGTCCGGCCGCATGCATGCGTTCCGCGAGCTGGGAAGTGGCGTCGAGCTTGTCCGTGGCATCCATTTCGAGGATCACCATCTCGGGTGTGGTGAGCTCGGCGTCGTACCGGTCCAGTGGTTCCGCCAAGAGATGTCCCTTCGAAGTGGCGTCAGTGACGCCGGCCGGCAGTCCAATGACTAGCGTTGTAATCCTGCACTGCCGGCCGGCGCTGAGTCTCAGCGCAGGGGCACAATGTCCTCCACGCCCAGCCGTGCGGCATCTGCGGATTCGTCGTCCGGCTGCTGTTGGCTCAGGCGCTCGGCATCAACCCGGGCCAGATAGTGCTTGATTTCGCCCTCGCGCTGCGCATCACTCCAGCCGAGAACGTCTCCCATCAGTTTAGCGACTACCGGAGCGGCGGACACACCGCGGTCCCACGCTTCAATCGAAATCCGGGTGCGGCGGGTCAGGACGTCCTGGACATGCCGGGCGCCCTCGTGCGTGGCCGCGTAGACGGCTTCGGCGGCCAGGTAGTCGTCAGCGCCCGGCAACGGCTCGGCCAGTTCCGGACTGTCCGCGATGAGCGCCAGCACCTCCGGCGTCATGGCACCGTAGCGGTTGAGGAGGTGTTCGATTCGGGCAACGTGGACGCCGGTCTCCTCCGCCATCCGGTTCCGCTGGTTCCATGCGGCCTTGAACCCGCTCGCCCCCAGCAGGGGGACGGACTCCGTGCAACTGGCCGGGACGCGCTCGTCCATGCTGCGCGTTGCCTCGTCGACCGCGTCCTTGGCCATGACCCGGTAGGTGGTCCATTTACCGCCTGCCACCACCACCAGACCCGGCACGGGGTGGGCCACCACGTGTTCGCGGGAGAGCTTGGCGGTGGAATCGCTTTCCCCGGCCAGCAGCGGCCGCAACCCCGCGTAGACGCCTTCGACGTCCTCGCGGGTCAGCGGCCGCTTGAGGACCTTGTTGACGTGTTCGAGGAGGTAGTCGATGTCCTTGCTGGAGGCCGCGGGGTGGGCCTTGTCGAGGTGCCAGTCGGTGTCAGTGGTCCCGATGATCCAGTGCCTGCCCCAGGGGATCACGAACAGCACGGACTTCTCGGTCCGCAGGATCAGCCCCACCGTGGACTGGATCCGGTCGCGGGGCACCACGAGGTGGATGCCCTTGGAGGCCCGTACCTTGAGCTGCCCGCGGTCTGTCACCATGGCTTGGGTTTCGTCGGTCCAGACACCGGTGGCATTGATGACCTGCTTGGCCCGGATTTTGAAGCTGGAGCCGTCCTCGTGGTTGACCACCTTGGCGCCGACCACGCGCTCGCCTTCGCGCACGAAGTCCACAACCGACATCTGGTTGACCGCGTGGGCGCCATAGTGCGCCGCGGTCCGCACGAGGTTGGCGACGTACTTGGCGTCGTCGACTTGCCCGTCGTAGTAGCGGATGGATCCGACGAAGGCGTCGTCCTTGAGGCTGGGGGCGGCGCGCAGGGTTCCGCGCCGGCTCAGGTGCTTGTGGAAGGGGACGCCGCGGCTGTGCCCGCCGGTGATGGACATCGCGTCGTACAGGGCGATTCCGGCGCCGACATAGGGCCGCTCCAGGAACGGCTTGTGGAGCGGGTACAGGAACGGGACCGGCCGGGCCAGGTGCGGTGCCAGTACGGAGAGAATGAGGCCGCGCTCATGCAGTGCCTCTTTGACCAGGCCGAAGTCGAGCATTTCGAGGTACCGGAGGCCACCGTGGATGAGCTTCGAGGACCGCGATGACGTCCCGGCTGCCCAGTCGTTCGCCTCGACGATGCCGACGCTGAGCCCGCGGGTGACGGCGTCGAGGGCGGCGCCGGCACCCACGATGCCTCCGCCCACGATCAGGATGTCGAGTTCTTTGCCGGGGGCGGTGCTGCCCCTGAGCACAGTGAGTGAAGCCTCGCGTGCCGCTGGCCCGAGGGCACCTCCGGCCTCGGCAGAACCGCCGGGAAAACTGTTCATGTCACGCCTCCATCCGGATCGAACCTCGTAGGGCACCAGACTACGTCCAAGTTTCCCGGATGGGCAGGGCCAATCAACGCCCGGCGTGCGGTTTCAGTTGCCGGCGTACGGCGAGACGACGACGTCGACGCGCTGGAATTCCTTCAGGTCCGAGTAGCCGGTGGTCGCCATTGAACGGCGCAGCGCGCCGACGAGGTTGGAGGTTCCGTTGGTGTGGTGGCCGGGCCCGAACAGAACCTCTTCGAGCGGCCCGACCGTTCCCACGTTGACCCTGTCGCCGCGGGGCAGTTCGAGGTGGTGGGCTTCCTGGCCCCAGTGCCAGCCCTTGCCGGGGGCTTCGTCGGCGCGGGCCAGGGCGCTGCCCAGCATCACGGCGTCGGCGCCCATGGCGATGGCCTTGACGATGTCACCGGAAGATCCCATGCCGCCGTCGGCGATCACATGGACGTAGCGTCCCCCGGACTCGTCCATGTAGTCCCGGCGGGCCGCCGCGACGTCGGAGATCGCGGAGGCCATCGGCGAGTGGATGCCCAGGGCGCGGCGGGTGGTGGTGGTGGCTCCGCCGCCGAAGCCGACCAGCACGCCGGCGGCGCCGGTGCGCATCAGGTGCAGGGCCGGGGTGTAGCCGGCTGCCCCGCCGACGATCACGGGAACGTCGAGTTCGTAGATGAACTGCTTGAGGTTCAGCGGCTCGTGGTCCTTGGAGACGTGCTCAGCCGAGACAGTGGTGCCGCGGATGACGAAGATGTCGACGCCGGCGGCCACCACTGTCTTGTAGTGTTCCTGCGTGCGCTGCGGGGTCAGGGAGCCGGCCACCGTGACGCCGGCGGCGCGGATCTCGGCGAGGCGGGAAGTGACCAGCTCGGGCTGGATCGGCGCCTGATAGAGCTCCTGCATGCGCCGGGTGACGGCCGGGCTGTTGGTCTCGTCGGCCAGGCCCGCGATTTCGTCCAGTACGGACTGCGGGTCCTCGTACCGGGTCCACAGGCCTTCGAGGTCGAGCACACCGAGTCCGCCGAGGCGGCCCAGGGCGATGACGGTCTCCGGCGACATGGCCGAATCCATCGGCGCCGCGATGACCGGCATGTCGAACTTGTAGGCATCGATCTGCCAGGAGACGGAGACGTCCTTGGGGTCACGGGTGCGCCGGTTGGGGACGATCGCAATGTCATCCAGGGAGTAGGCACGACGCCCACGCTTGCCTCGGCCAATCTCAATCTCGTAAGTCACTGCTCTAGGTTATCCCAGCGGACGCGCGGCTCCGCTTCGACGTACTGTGAACGTCATGGACCAGCGCTGGATATTCGACGGACACATTGCCGGGATCGGCACGGGATCGGGCCTGCGCGCGGTGGTGGGCCTATGGACGCAGTCCCCCTTCGGGCCGCTCACCGACGCGATGGTCCAGCTGCCCTCCGGCCACCGGATCCTGCTCGCGCCGAGCGTCGAAGCCGCCGATTTCATCAGCGCGGTCTACAACTTCGACGAGACCTGTATCGTGCCCCTGGCATCAGAGCATCGGGCCGGGCAGCTCGCGGTCGACGCCGGCCCGCTGCGGATCCGAGCCCGGCTCGGGTCCCGCACCCGGCTGGGCGCCGTGGCGCGGCTGGTCCCCCGGGCTCTGGCGGTGCATCCGCGCTGGCTGCGTGCGGTCAGCCCCGTTGCGGCCAGGGTCCTCCCCGGCGTACGCACTGCGGGCACGGCCAAGGGCGGCCGGCGGGAATACTACGGGGTCACCGATCTGCATCGCATCGACTCCGCGACCGTCAGCTGGGACGGCGCCGACGCCGGCCCGCTCGCCGCCGTCCGCCCCGCCGTCGGCTTCGGTTTCAGCAGTGTCCCGCCGGAACCCAGCCTGGCCCGGGTGCGGACGACCATCGAGGGCGCTCCGCTTACTCGCCGCTGACGTTCTCGGTGTCCGGGACGGTGAGCTGGGACTCGAACATCCGGAAGTACCGGCCGCGGCGTGCCACCAGTTCCTTGTGGGTGCCTTGTTCCACGATGCGGCCGTCCTCGAGCATGTAGACCACATCGGCCTTCTCGATCGTGGCCAGGCGGTGGCTGATGGCGATGATGGTGCTGCTGCGGTCAGCGAAGAGCCGCGTGAAGATCCGGTGCTCCGCCAGCGCGTCGATGGCCGACGTCGGCTCGTCCATCACCATAAATGATGCGCCGCGGTAGAAGTTCCGGGCCATCGCCAGCCGCTGCCACTGCCCGCCGGAAAGACCGGAGCCCTTCCGCCCGCGCGGGTCCTCCATCCAGTTGCTGACGTGGTTGTCCAGGCCGTTGGGCAGTTTGTTGATGAATTCGAGGGCTTCGGCATCCGCGGCGGAGCGGCGGACCCGTCCGTCGTCGCGGGGCGAATCGACGTCGCCGAAGAAGATGTTTTCCGCCGCGGTGGCGAATTCGTATTTGAGGAACTCCTGGCTGAGCACCGCCAGGTGCCGGTGCCAGGAGGTGACGTCGACGGCGGCGAGGTCCACGCCGTCGAGCATCACCTGCCCGGAGTCGGGACGGTACAGCCCGGCCAGGATGCGGATCAGGGTGGACTTGCCGGCGCCGTTCTCCCCCACGATCGCGATGTGCTGGCCTTGCCGAATGGTCAGCGAAATGCCGCGGATCACCTCCAGTTCGCTGCCGGTGTAGGTGAAGCGGATGTCCCGCAGTTCCACCGTCTTCGGCGCCTGCAGCAGCGGCGGGGCGTGGCCGGACGGCACGGGCAGGGCCATGAAGAGCTCGTAGTCCGTGAGGTTCGCCAGGTCCTCGTCGATCGAGCTCAGTGAGGAGACGAGGCTGTTGGCGGTCGAGAGGGCGCGGCTGACAATCTGCTGGACATAGAGGAACTGCCCCACCGGCTGGGCCCGGGCGATGATCTGGCCCACCACCCAGATCAGCGAGACCACCTCCGCGCCGTACTGCAGGGCATCGGCCGCGAGCTGTTTGGGGATATAGCGCTTCTGGAAGTCCAGCCGGCGCTTTTCATCGGCGTCCCGCAGCCGGGAGCGCAGGCCCATCAGGTAGCCGACGATCCCGTAGAGCCGCATCTCGGCGATGTGCTGCGGACGCAGGAGGTTGGTTTCGATCATCCTGCGCTGCCTGCGCGAATCGACCTGGGTGTTCCAGTGCGCGATCTGTTCGCGGGAGAGCTTGAACTGCAGGTAGACGCTGGGGACGATCGCAATCAGGACGATCACGGCGATCCACCAGCTGACCAGCAGCAGCGCGCCGATCGCGAGCAGCACGGAGATGAGCTGGGTGAAGATGGCGGCAATCCGGTCCAGGACGCGGGCGTAGGAGTCGGAGAAACGCTTCGCCCGGTCGTACAGGTCCACGGTCTCTTTGTCGTCGTAGCGCCAGAAGTCCAGGGACAGGAAGCGCTCGTACATCAGGTCCCCGACGATCGCGCCGACCCGGAAACTCATGAGCTGCTGGATGTAGCGGTCCACGCTGCTGAACGATCCCCAGAAGAGCCCGAGTGCCGCGGTGATGATGACGTACACGACGGCCTGCCGGCCGGCGTCAGCGTCGCCCGCGTAGGCGGCGGCCAGCGACGTGGTGGTCAGGGCGGCAAAGTACGTCGTGACCAGCGGCAGCAGCGCCGAGATCAGGGACCCCAGGACCTTCATGACGACGGCGGCGGGCGAGGCCCGGAAGCTCACCCGCAGCACTTGCGCCACGGCGCGGGCGTAGGGCTTGAGCGCGAGCTTGCGTTTGGGCTCGCGGGCCGGCAGGAGTTCTGACATGCCTCCAGCCTAGTTCCGGGACCCGGAGCCGGCGTGAGCGGCACCGCTGCTTGGAATCGGGCCGTCCTGGAACCGGGTGAGCCCGCCGAAACTGTGGTTTCGGCGGGCTCACCGACGACAGCGGACCGCGGTACGCAACCCGGCCCTCGATGCCTTCCGGGATGAGCTTGTCATCGCCGGAGACGTCGGCCTGGAAGTAGCGGTCCTTGGAGTAGGAGGTGTTCTTGCCGCGGGTCTGCATGGCGCCGAGGGAGCCCATGCCGCGGTAGCTCTTGAACTGCTTGCCGTTGACGAAAATCAGGTCGCCCGGGGATTCGTCGCAACCGGCCAGGAGGGAGCCGAGCATCACGGTGTCGGCGCCGGCGACGAGCGCCTTGCCGATGTCACCGGAGTACTGCAGGCCGCCGTCGGCAATCAGCGGGACGCCGGCCGGGATGGCAGCCTTCGCCGACTCGTAGATGGCGGTGATCTGCGGAACGCCGACGCCGGCCACCACGCGGGTGGTGCAAATGGACCCGGGACCGACACCGACCTTGATGCCGTCGGCACCGGCGTCGATAAGTGCCTGCGCACCTTCGCGGGTGGCGGCCTGGCCGCCGATGATGTCCACGTGCGCGGCAACGGGATCGGACTTGAGCCGGCGGATCATTTCCAGCACACCCTGGGAGTGGCCGTTCGCGGTGTCCACGAAGAGGGCATCCACACCGGCATCGATGAGCGCCATGGCACGTTCCCAGCCGTCGCCGAAGAAGCCGATCGCCGCGCCGACGCGCAGGCGGCCCTCGTCGTCCTTGGTGGCGAGCGGGTACTGCTCGGCCTTGGTGAAGTCCTTCGTGGTGATCAGGCCCTTGAGCCGGCCCTGCTCGTCAACGAGCGGGAGCTTCTCGATCTTGTTCGTGGCCAGCTTGTGCGAGGCTTCCTCGCGGCTGATGCCGACGTGTCCGGTCACGAGCGGCATCTTGGTCATGACGTCGCTGACCAGCCGCAGCGGGAAGTCAGATTCGGGCACGAAGCGGGTGTCGCGGTTGGTGACGATGCCCAGCAGCCTGTTGCCCTCGTCCACGACCGGCAGGCCGGAGACGCGGTAGCGGGCGCAGATTTCGTCCAGTTCGGCCAGCGTGGCCTCGGGGCCGATGGTCAGGGGGTTGGTGATCATGCCGGATTCGCTGCGCTTGACCCGGTCCACCTGGTCGGCCTGGTCAGCGATGGAGAGGTTGCGGTGCACGACGCCGAGGCCGCCCTGGCGGGCCATGGCGATGGCCATCCGGGACTCCGTGACGGTGTCCATCGCGGCGGAGAGCAGCGGGGTCTGGACCGTGATGCGCTTGGAGATCCGGGAAGACGTGTCCGCCTCCGAGGGGATCACGTCGGTGTGGCCGGGCAGGAGCAGGACGTCGTCGTACGTCAGGCCGATGAAGCCGAAGGGATCGTGTTCGGGCTGGGTCATGAGTGCGCCTCTTACCTTGGGTTACGGGGTCACGGGTAGGGGTTGCAACAGATGACCAGCCCGTCATTACGGGTCTGGCCTGTGCAGAAGGTCATGCAGAAGGTTCGTGCAGTTGATTCGTGCAGAAGTCCTCAATAAATAGTAGAACCTTGGCGGCGATAGCCATATTCCGGGCGGTAATGTCCGGCTTCAATGTGAGCCGCCCCATGCCCGGAGGGCTCCCCCGGCCGCCCGGGCCCGCACCAGCCGGCGGGCGCCGGCCCACGTCCAGCCGGCGGGCGCCGGCCCACTTCCAGCCGGTGGGCGCCGGCCCACGTCCAGCCGGCGGGCGCCGGCCTACTTCCAGCCGGTGGCGGCGAGCAGCCGCCGTTCGAACATGGGGATCATGGTCTGGACGTACGTCTTGGTCAGATGGTTGTCATCCTTGTAGACGTAAACGTTGCCGACCACCGCGGGGCACGTTCCGTCGGCGCAGATGAAATCGCTCATGTCCATGAGGTGCAGCCTGGGCACCTGGCCGCGGTACGCGTCCAGCGGCGAGGACCCCGCGAGCGATTCCTGCTCCGGCACGTTGCACTCCGAGGCGTCCTCGCCATTCTTCTGGACGCACTCGGGCATATTGATGTTGAAGCGGGGGTTGTCGCGGATGCCCACCACGTCCATGCCGGCGTCGGTGAAGGGCTTGATGCCCGCCAGGTACTCCGGCACTTCGGTCTCGAAGGGCGCTTCCTTGTGGGTCAGCGACGCCACCGTGAAAACGGCGTCGGGGCGGTGGTCCAGGACGTACTGCGCGCTGGCCCGGTTGAAGGCGTTGCAGTCAGCGTCCCGCTCCGGGGACTCCCCGCCGAAGCGGCAGTTGCCCTTCAGGAGCGTGACAACTTCCCAGCCGTGGCTTTTCGCGATGGGGCCCAGCGCCGCCATGTACTGCTGGGCGTGCGAGTCACCGAGCACCACGATCCGCTTGGTGACCTTGTCCGGCTTGTTGTTCTGCAGGCAGCCCTGCAGCAGGGGGTCGCTTGGGACGTTTCCGTCCGTGCACAGCCCATCGATGTCCGCCCACTCGTTCTTCATCGCCGCCGGCGCGGGGATGATCTTGGCTGCCGGAGTGGGTTTGCCGGCGTTTTCCGGTGCCAGGGCGGCCGCGCCGGGGGTCAGTTCCTTGGGCTGGGACGCGGCCTCGGCTTCGTCGGCCAGGAGTTGGCTCTGCCACACGGCGACGGGACCCGCCAGCAAGGCACCACAGGCGGCAATCACGACGGCGGTACGCCAGGCGCGGCGCTTGGGCCAGTGCCATTCGCGCAGAGGCTTCTCGACGAAACGGGTGGTGAGTACGGCCAGGACGACGGACGCGGCAACGATGCACAGACCCTGGAACAGGTTGGGCGCCGTGATGCCCGCCCCGGCGAGGGCCAGGACCAGCAGCGGCCAGTGCCAGAGGTAGAGCGCATAGGAGTTATCCCCCAGCGCCACCAGGGGTTTCCAGGTCAGGAAGCGGTCAACGCCGAATCGGCTGCCGCTTTGACCGGCGGTGATGATCGCGGCGGCGGCCAGCGTGGGCCACAGCGCGATGAAGCCGGGGAAGGAACGGTCCACGGTCAGCAGCAGCCCGCAGGAAAGCATGGCCGCGAGGCCGGCCCAGCCGAGCACGACGCGCAGGATCCTGCCCGGCTTCAGATACGGCAGGGCAAGGGCCAGGAGCGAGCCGAGCGCAAACTCCCAGAGCCGCGCGCCGGTATCGAAGTAGGCGTGGGCCTGGTTCGTGGCCGTCTGCTGGATCGAGTACGCCAGGGACACAGCGAAGATGGCGCCGAAGGCCGCAACCAGCAGTGACCGGTAACGCAGCAGGACGTGGTCCTGGCCGGACCAGCGGCGGAGCAGGCGGGAAAGCAGCGCCGTGCCGGCGAAGACGAGCGGCCAGAGCACGAACACCTGGCCCTGAATCGAGAGTGACCAGAAGTGCTGGAGCGGGCTCGCGCCCGAATGGTCCTGGGCGTAGTAGTCCACCGCGCTGTCCGCCAGGAGCCAGTTCTGCCGGTACAGCAGGGACGCCCACGCCTGTTCAAGGACGTCGGGCCAGCGGCTTTGCGGCAGGATGGCCCAGGTGCCGGCGAGGACGCCGAGAATGACCACGACGACGGCGGGCAGCAGGCGCTTGAGCAGATGCAGCCAGTGGCTGAGCAGCCGGAGCGGCGCGCCGCTTTCGACCTTCCGTGTGAAGCTGAGCGTCATCAGGAAGGCTGAAATGAGGAGGAAGATGTCCACGCCGCCGGAGACCCGGCCCAGCCACACGTGGTACGTGACCACCATGAGGACCGCGAGGGCGCGAAGGCCCTGGACTTCGGGGCGGTAGCTAGTTTTTCGGGTCGCCGGAGAACCTGCATCCGCCCTTGGCGGGGTGACGATGGTTCGCTCGTTCGACACAAATAACCCTTCCGGCCGGTTTCCAAAACATCAATGTTACCGAAACGTAATTTTCTTTGCCAATCGCACAGGTGCCGCGAAGTCCTCCGCGGGGCCGGGGCGGCGGCCTCCGTGCGCCCCGCTGGCGGCGCTCTCGGGGGGCCGCCGGCGTCGTCGGCAGCGTCGTCGGCCGCGCGGCGGAAGCTAGGCTGGTACGAGTCTGAGGAGGCCGCCAAGTGATCGTGCAGCTGCGCATTTGTGTTCCGGGTGAATTGTCCGGAGTTGTTCTCGAAAGTTGTACAAATCACGTCGGCGTCTCGGAAGTGGCGCTGGCGAAGGATTCTTCCGTCACGCCGCCCGGGGACGTTATCGAGGTTCTGCTGGCCCGGGAATCCGTGGAGGGGCTCGTGGAAAAGCTGCACGCCCTCGATGTCCAGCAACGGGGGTCGATTACGGTCATTGCACCGGACCTTGTGCTCTCGGACCGCGCCGACCGGGCGGAAGCGGAGGCTCCAGGTGAGGGCGCGGACGCCGTGATCTGGGACGAGGTGTCGCGGCAGACCGGCGAGGATTCGCGCCTGACGTGGAGTTTCCTGGCGTTCCTGGTCCTGGCGACGCAGCTGGCGGCCATCGGCATCGTGACGGACTCCACCATTGCCATCGTCGGCGCCATGGCCGTTGGCCCGGAGTTCGGCCCGCTGGCTGCCCTGGCCGTGGCCCTGGTGCGGCGCCAGCGGCGGCTCGGACGTGACGCGGCGCTGGCCCTCGGCGTCGGCTTTCCCGTCGCGATGCTGGCCGCCGCGCTGACCGCGTGGCTCTCCATACCACTCGGGCTGTTCCCTACAGACGCGCTGGACCACGGTTCGGCAGTTGAATTCATCTACCACCCCGGCCCCTATTCCCTGATCGTCGCCGTCCTCGCCGGAACAGCCGGGATGCTGTCGGTCATCAGCCGGCGCTCGGCGGCGCTGATCGGGGTGTTCATCTCCGTCACGACGGTGCCGGCAGCCGGGTTTGTCGCCGTGGCACTGGTCCTGGGCGAGTACCAGAAGGCGGCCGGCTCCGCCGTGCAGCTGTTCCTGAACCTACTGGGAATCGTGGTGGCCGCCGTCGGCGTCCTGCTGTTCTACCGGCTGGTGACCAAGCGGCTGGCGCCGGACGCCGCCCGGCAGCTGCGGCGCAGGGCGGACCGCTCCCAGCGCTGACGCATGTGCGCCGCAGGCGCCCGCCATGGCCCGCCGCGCCCGGGAACCGGCGGGCTTATGGGCCCCATCCGGTCGCCGCGAGGAGCCTCTCGCTGAACATGGGGGCCATGCTGGCCGCATAGCTCCGGCTGAGGTGGTTGTTGTCCAGGTAGACGTAGGTGTTGCCGACCGCGCCAGGGCATTCCGTGCCGTTGCAGATCAAGTCAGTCATGTCAACGAACGCAACGCCCGGCAGCTTGCCATCCAGCGCGGCCAAGGGATTCGTCGCCGCCAGGAGGCCCTGCTCGCGCGGCCTGCAGTCCGGCGCGTCGGCACCCTTGGTCGCTACGCACTCTGCCATGTTGAAGGCAAAGCGCGGATTGTCCCGGAGCGCCACGACCTTGATGCCCTCGTCCGCCCAAGACTTCGCGGTGGCTTCGAAGCCCGGGATCACAGTCTCCTGTGGCGACGACGGCGCCGCTTCAGTGCCCACGATGATAATGGCGTCCGGCGGGTTGTTCTTCACTTCCGATGCGACCGCCGCATTGAAATTGTCGCAATCCGCGGAGACGTGCTGCGGCGCAATATTGGGTTTGCAGGCGCCCTTGAGCATGGCGTAAAGCCGCCAGCCCTTCTCATCGCTGAGGGGACCGATTGAGCCCAGCCACTGCTGGGCGTGGGAATCACCGATCACCAGGACCTTTTTCGCTCCGGTGTCCGACTGATTGTTCTGGAAACAGTCCTTCTGAAGCGTCTTGTCCTGCGGCTGCAGGTCACCGGAGCACGAGTTCGGGAGGCTGGCCCAGTCCTGCGGCAGCGTCTGCGGGGTGGGGAGCAGGACGGCGTTGGCGTCCGCCTGGTCCACAAAGCCGGGCATCAGCGCCAAGGCGCCCGGGTTGTTCTTCGGGGCCTGGGCCAGTACCGCCTCGCTTTCGAGGCGCTGCTGGATCTGAATCCCGGCCAGCGGCACGGCGGCGGTGGCGACGACCGCGGCGATGGCGACGAGGGCGCGGCGCCGCCGCACCTCCGGCCACTGCCACTCACGCCAGGGCTTCTCAATGAAGCGGGTGGTGAGGTAGGCGAGCACCAGTGAAACGGTGACGATGACGGCGCCCGTGATCGGACCCGCTTTGTCCCTGTGCAGCACGGCAAGCGAGATGACCAGGACCGGCCAGTGCCACAGGTACAGGGCGTACGAAATGTCACCCAGCCGGACCAAAGGCTTCGAACTCAGGATCCGGTCGACGCCGAACTTGCTCCCCGACTGTCCGGCGGCGATGACGCAGGCTGCCGCCAGGGTGGGCCAGAGTGCCACGAACCCCGGGAAGGAAGCCTGGACATTGAGCAGGAGGCCGCAACTGAGCATGGCAACAATGCCAAGCCAGCCAAGCCCGATCCGCCAGCCGCGCGGAAGCCGCAGGGCAGGAAGGGCCAAAGCCACCAGCGTGCCCAGGGCAAACTCCCACAGCCGGGCCCAGGTGTCGAAGTACGCCTCCGTTTGGCTCGCCTGGGTGAAGACGATGGAGTAGAGCAGCGAACCAACGAAGATCACGGCGAAGACGTAGCACAGCAGCACGCGGTAGCGGAGCTTGAAGCGCTTGGCGACGATCGCGGCTCCCACAAAAATGAGCGGCCACAGGATAAAGACCTGGCCCTGGATCGAAAGGGACCAGAAATGCTGGAAGGGGCTGGCCTGGCTGTGGTCCGCGGCGTAGTAGTTCGTCGCCTGGGTCTGCAGGAGCCAGTTCTCGGCATAGACCAGGGAGGCCCAGCCCTGGTTGATGATTTCCATCCACCGGGTCCGGGGCAGGAACAGGACAGTTGCAGCGAGGATGGCCACCAGGACGGTGACGGCGGCCGGGACGAGGCGCCGGAAAAGGTGCAGCCAGTGTTTGATGAGGGCCATGGACCGGCCCTGCTCGTAGCGGCCCACGAACTGCAGCGTCATGAGGAAGGCCGAGATGAGCAGGAAAACGTCCACGCCGCCGGAGACTCGGCCCAGCCAAATGTGATAGCTCATGACCATCAGCACGGCGAGGGACCGGAGTCCCTGGATTTCGGGCCTGAAGGTGGATTTTCGGCCGGTCTTGGGTGCGGGATCGTGCCCCGCCGCGGCATTGTGCCGGGCAGGCCGGGGCAAGGTTCCTTGCTGTGTCATAGAACTACCCCTCAACCAGATAACCAAAGCCTCCATGTTACCAAAACGTAATTTTGATGGCCAATCGCCGCGGCGGCCACTGATCCCCATTGAGGCATGCCAACGTGGGAGTTTCCAGTGAACCTGGGACGCTGGAGCGGCGCCTGACGGGTTAACTCTGCCAGAATCACGGCAACTTGCGGCCAAGAACACGGCAGAACGGCAGCAGAGACTCGACAGAAAAGGGACGGCCCGGCAAATTGCCGGACCGTCCCCCTGCGGGCAGAGCCTAGTGCTTGTGCCCTGCGTGCTCGTCTTCGTCAGCTGGCTTCTCCACCACGAGGGTTTCCGTGGTGAGGACCAGTGCTGCGATGGAGGCCGCGTTGCGCAGAGCCGCACGCGTCACCTTGACGGGGTCGATCACGCCGGCGGCGATCAGGTCTTCGTATTCGCCGGACTTGGCGTTGAAGCCCTGGTTCACGGCGGATTCGGCCACCTTGGCAGCCACGACATAGCCGTCGAAGCCGGCGTTCTGGGCGATCCAGCGCAGCGGCTGGACCAGGGCGCGGCGAACGATGCCGACGGCCGCAGCCGCGTCACCTTCGAGGGCCTGGACGGCAGCGTCCTCGTCGAGCGCCTTCAGCGCGTGGATGAGTGCGGAACCGCCGCCAGCCACGATGCCTTCTTCGAGGGCAGCGCGGGTGGAGGACACGGCGTCCTCGATGCGGTGCTTCTTTTCCTTCAGCTCAACCTCGGTGGCAGCGCCAACCTTGATCACGCCGATGCCGCCGGCCAGCTTGGCCAGGCGTTCCTGCAGCTTTTCCTTGTCCCAGTCCGAATCGGTGCGGGTCAGCTCGGCGCGCAGCTGGGCAACACGGGCGGCGACGTCCTCGGCCGAACCGGCGCCGTCGACGATCGTGGTGTTGTCCTTGGTGATCGTGATGCGGCGTGCGGTGCCGAGCACCTCGAGGCCAACGGTGTCCAGGCTCAGGCCCAGCTCCGCGGAGACAACCTGCGCACCGGTGAGGGTCGCGATGTCCTGCAGCATGGCCTTGCGGCGGTCACCGAAGCCCGGCGCCTTGACGGCAACGACGTTCAGCGTGCCGCGGATGCGGTTGACGATCAGCGTGGACAGGGCCTCGCCCTCGACGTCTTCGGCGATGATGAAGAGCGGCTTGGAACTCTGCAGCGCCTTTTCCAGCAGCGGCAGGAAGTCCTGCACCGAGGAGATCTTGCCCTGGTTGATCAGGATCAGGGCGTCCTCGAGGACGGCCTCCTGGCGTTCCGCGTCGGTGACGAAGTACGGGGACAGGTAGCCCTTGTCGAACTGCATGCCCTCGGTGAGGACCAGCTCGGTCTGCGTGGTGGAGGATTCCTCGATGGTGATCACACCATCCTTGCCGACCTTGCCGAACGCCTCGGCCAGGAGCTCGCCGACCTCGTCGCTCTGGGCGGAGATTGCGGCCACGTTGGCGACCTGCGTGCCTTCAACCGGGCGCGCGTTCTCCAGCAGGCGGGCAGCGACGGCCTCGACCGAAACCTCGATGCCGCGCTTGATTTCGCCCGGAGCGGCGCCTGCCGCTACGTTGCGGAGGCCTTCCTTGACCAGGGCCTGGGCCAGGACGGTGGCGGTGGTGGTGCCGTCGCCGGCAACATCATTGGTCTTGGTGGCGACCTCCTTGGCAAGCTGCGCGCCAAGGTTCTCGTAGGGGTCGTCCAGCTCGATTTCCCGGGCGATGGTCACGCCATCGTTGGTGATCGTGGGGGCGCCCCACTTCTTGTCCAGTACGACGTTGCGGCCTCGCGGGCCCAGCGTGACCTTGACGGTGTTGGCGAGCTTATCGATGCCGGCTTCAAGCGACCGGCGGGCAGCGTCGTTAAACGCAAGCTGCTTTGCCATGGTTTTGTCCTTTCAAGACAGAACCCCGCGCAACTGATCCATTCAATGCGAAAGGATCGGCTGCGCGGGGGTCCAAGAGAGTTACTTTACGACGATCGCCAGAACGTCGCGGGCGGAGAGCACGAGGTACTCGGTGCCGCCGGTCTTGACTTCGGTTCCACCGTACTTGGAGTAGATGACGACGTCGCCGACGGCAACGTCGATGGGAACGCGGTTGCCGTTGTCGTCGAAGCGGCCGGGGCCTACTGCAACAACTTCGCCTTCCTGCGGCTTCTCCTGCGCGGAGTCCGGGATGACCAGGCCGGAAGCCGTGGTCTGCTCGGCTTCGAGCGGGCGGACAACAATACGATCCTCAAGAGGCTTAATAGAGACCGACACTCGGACCTCTCCTTTTCGTCAGCAAATTTGTGGACTATGAAGCGGTGATGCCAAGGCGCACAGACCGTCGTCGCGGTGCCGGCAGCGTGCCTGGCGGAGCGCGCTTCATGTGTTAGCACCCTCCTAGGGAGAGTGCTAATGACGACTCTATGTAAATGGTTAGCACTCGGTCAAGGCGAGTGCCAGAAATTCGTTCCGGGTGAACATTTCGCCCCGGGGGACATGCCCATTTTTCGCTGCGGCCGGTGGACACTTGGGCATCATGTTCGCTGCCCGCGCTGAGCGATGGACATGCCCAGCGGGTGCGGGCTGCCCCGGAGGACATGCCCAATCTTCGTGGCGGCCGGAGGGCATTTGGGCATCATGTTCGCTGCCCGCGCTGAGCGATGGACATGCGCAACGAGCGTGAGCTGCCCGGGAGGACATGCCCATTCATGGCGCAGGAGGCTGGGCATGTCCTGTGGCCTGTGGCACCGCTTGGCGTTGCGGGCGCGGGGCCCACGCGCTGCGCCCCCGCGTGCGCCTACTCGGTGGCTACTGGCCTGCGAGGTCGTCGAAGTCCACGTCCTCGCCGTCGTCTTCGTCCGTGTCCTGGCCTTCGTCGTTCCGGTGCCGGTACATCAGCACGGCGCCGGCGGCGGCCAGCAGGATCCCTGCGATGAGGAAGATGATGCCGCCGAGCCGGGCCGCGGTATAGGTGTCGCGGATGGCCCGGGCCTCGTCCGTGGCGTCCTGGACGTTCTTGCCGCCGACGGAATACACGGTGGCGTTGAAGGAGTCGAGGAAGAAGATGATCACCAAAAGTGCGACGGACACGACGGCGATCACCGCGCCGGCGATCAGCGCCGGTTTTGCGTAGCGGGCCAGCCCCTGCGGGCGCCGGCGCTCCTGCCCGGCGTCGTCGTTCCCGACCGTGTCCTGTCCGGCTGTGTCCGCTGAGATGCTGTCGCCTGTGCCGCTGTCTTCCATGCCGTCAAGCCTAGCCCCCGCCGTCCGGTCACAGCGCGCCCGCGGACCTCAACTACGCTGGATGGCATGACTGACGCACCGCAGGAACATATTGCCCCGATCCTCACCCCCGAGGGCTGGGAGCTGCTGGCGTCGTTGGGGCCGTACCGCGAAGACGAGGCCTTCCGCCTCACGGCGGCGCTGCGCAAGGCCGGCCACTCCCCCGAAATGGTCTCGGCCGTGCTCACCCAGTCCCGGCTGCGGACCAAGGCCGAGGCGAAGTTCGGCGAGTTCGCCCGGCAGATGATTTTCACCAAGGCCGGCCTGGAGCAGGCCACCCGGCTCACGGTGGCGGCACGGCACGCGCAGCGGTTCGCGGAGGCCGGGATCGGCCACGTCGCGGATCTGGGCTGCGGGCTCGGGGCGGATTCCATGGCCCTGGCTTCCCTGGACCTGGTCGTCACCTCCGTGGAAATGGACGAGGCCACGGCCGCCTGCGCCACGATGAACCTGATCCCGTTCCGCAATGCCACCGTGGTCCATTCCGATGCCACGTCGGTATCGCTCGAGGGGATCGACGGCGTCTGGCTCGACCCCGCCCGGCGCACGACGTCCACTTCCGGAACCAAGCGGATCTGGGATCCGGAGGATTTCTCCCCGCCGCTGTCCTTCGTGGAGTCACTCGCCGGCTCCGGCCGCGCCGTCGGCGTGAAGATGGGACCGGGCATGCCGCACGATTCCGTGCCGGCCGGCTGCGAGGCGCAGTGGGTCTCTGTGGGCGGGGACGTGACCGAAGTGGCCCTGTGGTTCAACGCGGTGCGGCGTCCCGGGGTGCGGCGCGCGGCCCTCGTGCTCGGACCCCTTGGTTCCGCTGAGCTCACCAGCGGCGAGGACTTCGGCGCCGGCCCGGTGGCGCCCGTGGGACCCGTGGAGGGGTACCTGTACGAGCCCGACGGCGCGGTGATCCGCGCCGGCCTGGTGGCCGACGTCGCGCTCCAGCTGGGCGGGCACCTCGTGGACGAGCACATCGCCTACATCTGCGCCCCGGAGCTGCACGACACCCCGTTCGCCAGGGCCTACAGGGTCCTGGAGGTGATGCCGTTCAACGTCAAGGCACTCAAGTCCTGGGTCAAGGATCAAGGCATCGGGGTCCTGGACATCAAGAAACGCGGCACCGCTGTCACGCCGGAGGAGCTGCGCAAGCAACTCCTGCCCGGCGGCAGCGCCAAACACAAGGACAAGAAATCGGCCACCCTGGTCCTCACCAGGATCGGCGAGGACCGGGTGGCCATCTCGGTGGAGCCCGTCTAGCCCCGCCAGCGGGCCCCGGGCGCAGGGCCCCGCCGGCAGGATCCCAGGGAAGCGGTTGGGCGGCCGGGTTACTGGGCCCGCGTGAACTCCTCGGCGGCCCGGATTTGCTCGTCGGTCGGCCGGACGCCGGTGTACAGCACGAACTGCTCGAGCGCCTGGATCGTGGCCACCTCGGCTCCGGTGATCACGGTCTTGCCGGCCGCGCGGCCGGCCTTGATGAGGGGCGTCTCGGCCGGGAGCGCGACGACGTCGAACACCACTTTGGCGGCGTCGATGGCCTCCTGCGGGAAGGGCAGCGCGGCGGCGTCCGGGCCGCCTGCCATACCGATAGGGGTGACGTTGATCAGCATGTCGGCCATGCCGGTACCGGACGCCGCAGCGCCCAGTTCGGCGCTCCAGGCGAAGCCGTACTGTTCGGCCAGGGCGCGGCCGGATTCTTCGTTGCGGGCCACGACGGTCACGTCCTTGAACCCGGCATCCCGCAGCGCTGCCACGGTGGCCTTGGCCATGCCGCCGGCGCCCAGGACCAGCACCGAGTAGTCCCTGGGGACCGCATTGCTCTGCAGGAGCTGCTCGATTGCGGTGTAGTCGGTGTTGTAGGCCGTCAGCCGGCCGCCGTCGTTGACGATGGTGTTGACCGAGTCGATGGCCTTCGCCGACGGGTCCATGACGTCAACGAGGGCGATCACGTCCTCCTTGTAAGGCATGGACACCGCGCAGCCGCGGATGCCGAGGCCGCGCACCCCGGCGATCGCCTGGGCGAGGTCGGTGGGGGCAAAGGCCTTGTAGATCCAGTTCAGGCCCAGCTGTTCGTACAGATGGTTGTGGAAGCGCGTCCCGTTGTTGCTGGGCCGGGCCGAGAGCGAGATACACAGGGTCATGTCTTTGTTCAGAATGGGCACAGCTCCATTAAACGCCAGGATGGGTCCGGCCACCCGCGGCTCACCGCGCGACTGCGCGCGCCGTCGCTGACCAGCCACGTTGTGAATACACTCACGCACCAGCGGCAACTTTGACACGGTCCCGTGGCCGGCCCTGCACTAGACTTGGACCACCCGTAGCCCTGCCAGCCGCCCGGCCGGCGCCCTGGTATGTGGGAAATTGCACGTGACACCGCCGGTGCCACGTCCAGGGGCATGTCCGAGGGTGTTTGCCAGCGCATTTCCCCACCAGGACCACGGCCAGGGACAGCAAAACAGTGAAGGGACCACATGAAGATCGAGTTCGCTTCATCCAGGCAGTCGACCCTAGGCGTGGAATGGGAGCTGGCGCTCGTCGACGCCGAGACCGGCGAGCTGGCCTCCGTGGCGAACCAGGTGCTGCGCGGCGTCGCGGCCCGGCATCCCGAACTCAATGAGGACGACGAGCACCCGCACATCAAGCAGGAGCTGCTGCTGAACACCGTGGAGCTCGTCACGGGCATCTGCACCACTGTTGCGGAGGCCAAGGCGGACCTGAGCAGCTCGCTCGCTGCGGTCCGGGACGTGACCGATCCGATGGGTGTGGAGATCTTTTGCGCCGGGAGCCATCCCTTCAGCCCGCCCCAGCTGCAGCCCGTCACGGACAAGGAACGCTACGCCAAGCTCATTGACCGGACCCAGTGGTGGGGCCGGCAGATGGTCATTTACGGCGTCCACGTGCACGTCGGACTGGACAGCCGGGACAAGGTCCTTCCGGTGCTGGACGGCCTGGTCAATTACTTCCCGCAGTTCCAGGCGCTGTCCGCGTCCAGCCCTTTCTGGGGCGGCGAGGACACCGGATATGCCTCCCAGCGGGCGCTGATGTTCCAGCAGCTGCCGACCGCCGGGCTGCCCTTCCAGTTCTCCAGCTGGGAGGACTTCGAGGCGTACGCCCAGGACATGTTCACCACCGGCGTGATCGATTCGCTCTCGGAAATCCGCTGGGACATCCGGCCCGTCCCGCACTTCGGCACCATCGAGATGCGCATCTGCGACGGCCTGGCCACGCTCGAGGAAGTCGGCGCCATCGCCGCCCTGACGCAGTGCCTCGTCGACGAGTTTTCCACGACGCTGGACAACGGCGGCACCATACCCACCATGCCGCCCTGGCATGTCCAGGAGAATAAATGGCGGGCGGCCCGTTATGGCTTGGACGCAATCATCATCCTCGACGCCGCGGGCAACGAGCAGCTGGTTACCGACCACATCCGTGAGACGGTGGCCCGCCTTGAACCCGTCGCGGTGAAACTGGGCTGCGCCGCGGAGCTGGCCGACGTCCTGAAGATCGTTGAGCGTGGCGCCGGGTACCAGCGGCAGCGGCGCGTTGCGGCGGCGCACGGCGGCGACCTGCGCGCCGTTGTCCTGGACCTGGTCAAGCAGATGCGCAAGGGCCCCGAAGCCTAGCTCCGGCGCCAAGAGCCGGCACGGAGGCGCCTGAAGCCGCAGGCCGTCCTAGCTTCAGGCGGACGCAGCCTCAGGCGGAGACTGTCGTGACCGGCATCGAGGAATCCGGCGCAAAGCCGATCCCGCTCGGTTTCACGCCGGCCATCACCAGTTGCGCCCCGAGCGCGGCCACCATGGCGCCGTTGTCCGTGCACAGCGGCAGCGGCGGCACTGTCAGCCGGATCCCGGCTGCGCTGCAGCGTTGTTCGGTGAGCTGGCGCAGCCGCGAGTTGGCGGCAACGCCCCCACCCAGGAGGACCTCCGTAATGCCGTTTTCGCGGCAGGCGAGCACCGCCTTGGCGGTAATCACATCCACAACCGCTTCCTGGAAGGCCGCGGCGATGTCGGCGACGGGCACCACCTCGCCGCGGGCCTCGAACTGCTCCACACAGCGGGCGACGGCGGTCTTGAGTCCACTGAAGGACCAGTCGTAGCGGTGCGGTCCGGGTTCCTCGGCGGTCCCCATGTACTTGGGCTGGGTGAGTCCGCGCGGGAACCGGATGGCCTTGGCGTTGCCGGTGCGCGCCAGCTTGTCGATGGCCGGGCCGCCCGGGTAGCCCAGGCCCAGGAGCCGCGCCACCTTGTCATAGGCTTCGCCGGCGGCGTCGTCGATCGTGGAGCCCAGCAGTTCGACGTCGTCCGTGATGCTCCGGATCCGCAGGATCTCGGTGTGGCCGCCGGAGACCAGGAGCGCGCCCATGTTCTCGGGCAGGGTTGGCTGCGCGGTCTGCTGAGTGGTTTGCTGCGCCGCGCCGACCGGCGTCGCGTTGCCCAACGGATTCATTGTGCCGCCGCCCTGCTGCAGGAGCCCGACGCCGACATGCGCCACCAGGTGGTTGATGGCGTAGAGCGGTTTGCCGGTGGCGACGGCGAGTGCCTTGGCCGCGCAGACCCCCACCATGAGGGCCCCCGCCAGGCCCGGTCCGGAGGTGACGGCGATCGCGTCGATGTCCGCGAGCGTCACGTCCGCCTCCGCGAGGGCCTCCTCGAGGGTGGGGACGAATGCGTCGAGGTGGGCGCGGGAGGCGATCTCGGGGATCACGCCGCCGAAGCGGACGTGTTCGTCCATGGAGGACGAGACGGTGTTCGTCAGCAGGGTGGTCCCCCGGACGATGCCGACGCCGGTTTCGTCGCAGGAGGACTCGATGCCGAGCACGAGCGGCTGGGTGCGGTTCATGGTCGGCCTGCTTCCGTTGGCTGGGGGCTGAGCGGTTCGCGGGGCAGCTGGAGCCGCATGATCAGGGCGTCGACGCCGTCGCGGTAGTAGCGGGGCCGGACGTGGATCTGTTCGAAGCCGAAGCGCAGGTAGAGCTGCTGGGCCCGGGGGTTGTCCGCCCTGACCTCGAGCAGCACGTCCTGGGCGTGGCGGCGCCGGCTTTCCGCGATCAGCTCGGTGAGCAGGGCCGAGCCGATGCCCTTGCCTTCCTGCTCGGGCACCACGGCGATGGTCTGGACGTCCGAGATCGGTTCGATGCACATGAGCCCGGCATAGCCCACGATCCCGCCGTGGATCTCCGCCACAAGGTAGCGCCGGGTATCCGCCTGCGCCAGCTCGTCGTGGAACATCTGCAGCGGCCAGGCATCCACGGGAAAGAGCCGGCGTTCCAGGGCGTGGACGGCGGGGATGTCCGCGGCGTCCATGTCCCGCAGGGTGACCCCGCCGGGCAGCCGGACGGCTCGCCCCGCGCTCACAGGGCACGCTTCCGGGGTCCGGGCACCTGGGCGTCGGATTCGCGCAGGTACAAGGGGGTGGAGTCCAGGAGCTGTTCCCCCGCGGAGAGCCGGGCAAGTGCGAACTGGCCGAGCGAGAGGGCCTCCGGCTGGCGGGTGCTGAATTCGGCGACCGCCTTGACGACGTCGGAGTAGATTCCTGCCCCGGCACCGTAGACGGGCAGATCCGGCAGATCCGCGGCGAATCCCACGTGCGGGCCGTCCTCCAGGTGCGGCAGCTGGGCATCGGAGAGGGTGTACCGGGCCCAGTACACTTCCTTGCGGCGCGCATCGGTGGCGACAATGAACTCCGCGGCCGAGTCGGTGGATTCGGCTACTTCCAGGGCGATCGCGTCCAGGCTCATGACGCCGTACAGCGGCTTGCCCCAGACAAACGCGAGGGTGCGGGCCGTGACGATCCCGGAGCGCAGTCCCGTGAACGGTCCGGGGCCGACGCCGGTGACGATAGCGTCGACGTCGCGCCCACTGACGCCGGCCTCGGCCAGGAGCCCGTCGATTCCCGGGGCCAGGACCTCCGCATGGGTGCGCGTGTCCTCGGTGGCGAAGCTGGCCAGCACGGATTCCGGTGCATCGTCGGAGACCAGGGCGGCGCTGGCGACAGCTGAGGTGTCGATGGCGAGGATCAGCATCAGGGATTCCGTTCCGGGGTCTGGGGCAAGGGCTCGGCGCCGGGCAGCGCCGGCACTTCGGCCCAGCGCGGGCCGAAGCCGCGGATCACGACGGTCCGCAGCTCGTCGTCGTCGTCCGTGTCGAAGTCCAGAACGGGACCGGCGGCGGGGGTTTCGGCGAACGTTTCGGCGGGCGTTTTGGCGGGCGCGGCGGCACCTCCGCGGGTGCGGTGGAGTTCCACCTCCAGCCGACTGTCGCTGAGGTGCTCAACCCGGCCGCGGCCCCACTCGACCACCGTCACGGCGCTATCCATGGTGTTTTCCAGATCGATGTCGTCGATTTCAGCGGCCGACTCCAGCCGGTAGGCGTCCACATGCACCAGGTCCGGTCCGCCCGGCCGGGGTCCTTCGGGCAGGTTGGGATGGATGCGCACCAGGACAAAGGTCGGCGAAATGATGCCGGCCCGCACTCCCAGTCCCTCCCCCAGCCCCTGCGTGAACGTGGTCTTGCCGGCACCCAGTTCGCCGGTCAGGACCAGCAGATCTCCGGTTTCCAGCACGGCGCCGAGGGCCGCGGCGAGCGCATGCGTCTGAGCCGCCGTGCGGACCTCAAGGCTCCGTTCCCACGCGGGCCCGCTCACGGCCGCTCTTCGCCGGTGGAGGGCTCTTCGTTGAGGTAGCGGCGCGGCACGCGCGGGCTGATCCTGGTGACGATCTCGTAGTTATTGGTACCGGCGGCCCTGGCCCAGTCATCTGCCGTGGGTCCGCCGTCGGCGCCGTCGCCGAACAGCACTGCCTCGGCGCCGAGGATGCTCGGGCCTCCGGCCGCCACGTGGCGGGGTCCGAGGTCGATCACCATCTGGTCCATCGCAATGCGCCCCACCACCGGATAGTTCGTGCCCTCGACCCGGACGGGCCCACCGGTGGCGATGCGCGGCACGCCGTCGGCGTAGCCCAGCGGGATGAGCCCGAGGGTGCTGACACCGTCCGTGCGGTAGTTCAGCCCGTAGGAAACGCCCTGCCCGGCGGGCACGTCTTTGCAGTGCGAGACCACCGTGCGGACCGTCATGGCCGGGCGCAGCCCGAGCTCGGCCGGGCTTTGCCCTTCAAAGGGGGACAGCCCGTACAGGCCCAGCCCCACACGGACCAGGTCGAAGTGGGTGTCCGGCCGGGAGAGGGTGGCCGGGGTGTTGGCGAGGTGGCGGACCTCGGGGTCCACGCCGGCGTCCTGGGCGACGGCGAGGACCTGGCGGAACGCGGCGAGCTGCTCGTCGGTTTCGGGCCGTTCGGGTTCGTCGGCAACGGCCAGGTGGGAGAAGATCCCCACGACCCGGAGCAGGCCCTGGTCCTGGTGTTCCATGGCCTCGCCGACCAGGCTGTCCCAGGCGTCGAGGGTGGCGCCGTTGCGGCCGAGCCCGGTGTCGACCTTCAGGTGCACTCGGGCGGGCCGTTCCTGCTCGCGGGCCGCGGCCACGATCCGGTCCAGTTCCCAGCCCGAGCAGCCGATGTCGATGCCGGCGGCCACCGCGGCGGCGAAGTTGCTGTCCGGGGTGTGCAGCCAGGCCAGCAGCGGCGCCTCGATCCCGGCGGCGCGCAGGGTGAGGGCCTCGGAGATGTGGGCGACGCCCAGCCAGCTGGCCCCCGCGCCGAGGGCGGCCCGGGCCACCTGGACGGCGCCGTGCCCGTAGGCGTCGGCCTTGACCACGGCCATGACCTGCGCGGGTGAGGCCACGGCTGCGATGCGGCGGACGTTGTGCCGGATGGCATCGAGGTCGATTACGGCTGAGCGCTCCTCAGCGTGGGCCGGCACTGCCGCCGAACCGGGCAGGAGATCGCCTGTTGCTGCTTGGTAAGTCACCTAACGATTCTAGGCGCGGGCGCTGCGGGCCGAATAATCGGCCTGGGCCGCCCACCGCGGGACATGCCCATTCCTCCCCGCGGGACATGCCCATTTTTCACGCTCAAGACCGCGCAGAACGGGTCCATGCCCAAGCCCTGGCCTCAACGGAGGACATGTCCAGTGGTGGCACGAACCCGGCCCGCACCCACCACGGGACATGCCCATTTTTCACGCTCAAGACCGCGCAGAACGGGTCCATGCCCAAGCCCTGGCCCCAGCGGAGGACATGTCCAGTGGTGCCACGAACCCGGCCCGTCACCCACCACTGGACATGCCCAATCTTCACACCCAAGGCCGCGCAGAACGGGTCCATGCCCAAGCCCTGGCCCCAGCGGAGGACATGTCCAGTGGTGCCACGAACCCGGCCGGCACCCACCACTGGACATGCCCAATCTTCACACCCAAGGCCGCGCAGAACGGGTCCATGCCCAAGCCCTGGCCCCAGCGGAGGACATGTCCACTGGTGGCCCGAACCCGGCCCGTCACCCACCACTGGACATGCCCAATCTTCACACCCAAGGCCGCGCAGAACGGGTCCATGCCCAAGCCCTGGCCCCAGCGGAGGACATGTCCAGTGGTGCCACGAACCCGGCCGGCACCCACCGCGGGACATGCCCACTCGTGCCGGCCACGAAAGCCCCGGCTGCCCCGCCCGGCTACGCGTCGGACAGGTGGGCGATGGTCGCCGTCGCGCGCCGCTGGGCCTCGGGCGGGACATCGCGCACGATCTCTTCCAGGAAGCGGTAGCGGCGAAGCCATTGGCTGCTTTGCCGTTCCTTCCTGGCGTTGGCCCGCTGCCACCAGTCGGCAATGTCGCCCCAGCCGGGTGCGGCCAGCGAGCCGCCCACCTCCTGGACGGCCAGGGCGGCGCACAGATTGGCAAAGCGGAGACGGTCTCCCAGCGGCCAGCCGGCCAGGGAGCCGACAATGAAGGCCGCACCGAAGCAGTCACCGGCGCCGGTGGGATCGTAGGCCCGGACCGGCAGGGACGGGACCCACTCCTCCTCCCCCGTTTCCGAATCCACGGCCATGGATCCCTGGGCGCCGAGGGTGACCACCGCCACCGGAACCCGGTCCGCGAGCGAGTACAGGGCGGACCAGGGGTCGTCGCGGCCCGTGAAGTTCATGGCCTCGTGCTGGTTCGGCATGAAGGCGTGGAAATACTTCAGGTTGTCCAGCCGGGTCGAGGACCACGCGCCGGTGGGGTCCCAGCCGACGTCGCCGAACAGCTGGACGCCGTTCTTGTGCGCGTCGACAGCCCACGGTTCGAGTTCCTCCCCCAGCTCCGCAACGGCTGCGAGCGCCGGCGGCGGGCACCCGACCAGCTCGGTGGAGGTCACCGGCGCCGGGTGCCCGTGCGTCACCATGGACCGGTCCTTTTCCACGCTCAAGGACACCGTGACCGGAGAATGCCAGCCCGGAACTCGCCGGGACAGGGACAGGTCCACGTGTTCCTGGGCGGCGAGGATCTTCCAGTTGTAGTCACCGTAGCCGTCATCGCCGAACACGGCGGCAAGACCGGTCCGCAGTCCCAGCCGGGAGGCGGCGATGGCCTGGTTGGCGACGCCCCCGGGGCAGCTGCCCATCCCGTCGCTCCAGATTTCCGTCCCGGGCTGCGGCGCGTGGGGCAGCCCGGTGAAGATGATGTCCTGGAACACCGTCCCGGTTAAGAGCAGGTCGAACCCGTCCGCGGCCGGGCTGCGGACGGCAGAGAGCGGATCAAATCGCCGCGCCGGGGTCGCGTCCATATACGGCACACTACGCTGTACCGCCGTCGAGGGAAACCAGGGGAAGCGGCGCCCCGGCCGGCACCCCGGCCGGCGGAAAATTCGGCGGGGAATAGACTGTCCGCATGCGGCTCACGATCGCCGGCGGGGGCGGCTTCCGCGTCCCCCTGGTCTACCGGGCGCTCTCTGCCGGTCCTTTCGCGGGGCTGGTGCGGGAGCTGGTGCTCTACGACGTCGACCCCGCCAGGCTGGCGGCCATCGAGGCGGTCCTGGCCTCCCTCGCCCGGCAGGGCCCGCCGGGTTCCGGCCCGCAGATCCGTGCCGTGTCCTCGCTCCCCGAGGCCCTCGACGGCGCCGACATGGTCTTCGCGGCCATCCGGCCCGGCGGCACCGCCGGGCGGACCGCCGACGAACGGATCGCCCTGGACCTCGGACTTCTGGGCCAGGAAACCACCGGCGCCGGCGGGATCTCCTACGCGCTGCGCTCCATTCCGCCGATGCTGCGGCTCGCGGAGCATATGCGGAGCCGCTGCCCCGGGGCGTGGCTGCTGAACTTCACCAACCCCGCCGGCATGGTCACGGAGGCCCTGCTCCCGGTGCTTGGTCCCAGGGTGATCGGGATCTGCGACTCCGCCAGCGGCCTGGTGCACCGCGCGGCGCGGGCCGCCGGCGTCGCGTTGCCGGAGGGCACGCTCGACGGCGTGGGCTACTACGGCCTGAACCACCTCGGCTGGCTGTACCGCCTGGGGGCCGGGGGCCGGGACGCCCTCCCGGCACTGCTCGCGAACCCTGCGGCGCTGTCGGAATTCGAGGAAGGCCGGCTATTCCCGCCCGGGCTGCTGGCCGGCCTTGGCTGCCTGCCGAATGAATATCTGTTCTACTACTACGACACCGTTCGGGCGGTGGCCGGCATGCGCGCCGCAGGGCAGACCCGGGGGGAATCCATCGCCCGGCAGCAGGCCGAACTCTATCCCCGGCTGGCCGCCGCCGGGCCGGAGGCCTTTGCGCTGTGGGAGGCCGCCCGCCGGTCCCGCGAGGAGGGCTACCTCGCGGAGGCCCGCGCCTCGGGCGAACGCCGCGACGAGACCGACCTCGCCGGGGGCGGCTACGAGCGGGTGGCGCTGGCGGCCATGCGCGCCCTCTCCGGCGGCGGCGCGGCGGACCTGATCCTGAACACGCGCAACACCGTCACGACCGCCGGGTCCGCGGTCCCGGAAGCGCCCGGCGCCGGGTCCGCCGCCGGGTCCGGAGCGCAGGCGGTGCCGGCTGTTCCGGGGCTGCCGGCCGACGCCGTCGTCGAAGTTCCGTGCCGGGTGACGCCCGACGGCGCCGAGCCGGTCCGGCAGGACCGTCCGGGACCGGCGCAACTGGAGCTGCTGCGGCGCGTCAAGGACGTCGAACGGCTCGTAGTGGAGGCGGCGACGACCGGCTGGCGGGAGGCGGCCCTCGCCGCGTTCGCCAGGCATCCGCTCGTGGATTCGGATGTCCTCGCCGGCAAACTGCTGGCCGGCTATGAAGCGGCGTTCCCGGAGCTGGGCCGTCTCTGGCTCGGCGGGCCGTAGCGGCCTGCCGGCAGCGGGGGCCTGCCGACGCTAGCGTCCCGCGGCTCCGGGGCCGGCAGCCCTACAGTTTTCGGTACATTACGTGCAGGCCCACGTAGCCCAGTTCAGGGTGGTTGAACGCCTCGGGAATGGTCGCGAGCACCTCAAAGCCCATGGATTTCCACGCGGCCACGGCCCGGACGTTGCTTTCCACGACGGCGTTGAACTGCATGGCGCGGAAGCCGGCGTCGCGGGCGGCGTCGAGCGAATAGGCGCACAGGGCCCGGGCCAGTCCGCGGCCGGCCTGCGCCGGGTGAACCATGTAGCCCGCGTTGGCGACGTGGCTGCCGCCGCCGCCTTGGTTGGGGTGCAGTTCGCCGGTGCCAAGAACCGCCCCCGTGTCGGAGGCAACCGCGACGAACGTCTGGCCCGGCGCCTGCTTGAACCAGCGCCCGCGGGCCTCGGCCTCTCCTGTGTCCCGGTCCCAGGTGAAGGTCTCCCCCGAACGGATGACGGGTTCCAGGATCGTCCAGATGTCCGGCCAGTCCTCCGGGCGGGCCTCGCGGATGGTCCAGCCGGCTGCGGGCTCTGGTCCTGTGGTTGTGTTCACAGCGGCCACGTTAGCAGCACGTCCCGGTCTGCGAACCGAACGGTCCCGTGAACCGGCCGGCACTTCAGGAGTAATGTTTTATCGACATGCATTTGGCAGAGAGAAATGGGCAGAGGAAAGGGGAACCGTGTCGCTGATCCGCCGCGTCGCCTTCCTTTCCCTGCACACCTCGCCCATGGAACAGCCCGGCTCCGGTGACGCCGGCGGCATGAACGTGTACGTCCGGGCGCTGGCCGCAGCCCTCGCCGAGACCGGCGTGGAAGTGGAGATTTTCACCCGGTCCACCTCGGCCACTCAGCCCGCCGTCGAACACCCGTCCCCTGGCGTGTGCGTGCACAATGTCCTCGCCGGGCCGCCGCGGAAGCTGCCCAAGGAGGAGCTCCCGGGGCTGCTGCACAGCATGGTCGCCGAGATCAACCGGATCCGCCAGCTCCAGCCGCACGGCCGCTATGACGTCGTCCATTCCCACTACTGGGTCTCCGGGGTGGCCGGACTGGAGCTCGCGGAGCTGTGGGGGCTGCCCCTCGTCCACACCATGCACACGATGGCGAAGGTCAAGAACCAGCTGCTCGAGTCCGGCGAACAGCCCGAGCCGCGGCGTCGTGAGGACGGCGAGCACCGGATTGTCGACGGCGCCACCCGTCTGATCGCCAACACCGGCACCGAAGCGGCCGAGCTGGTCTCGCACTACAACGCCGACATCGACCGCATCGATGTCGCGCCGCCCGGCGTGGACCTGGCCGTCTTCACCCCGGCCTTCCGGAACCGGGCCAGGGCCCAGCACGGCATCGCTCCGGGCAAGTTCCATCTGCTGTTCGCGGGCCGGATCCAGCGGCTCAAGGGCCCGCAGATCCTGATCAAGGCGGCCGCGCTCCTGCGCTCCCGGCGCCCGGACATCGACCTGCAGCTGACCATTCTGGGGGCCGTCAGCGGCGCCAAGGACTTCAACCTCAAGGCGCTGATCAGCGCCGCCGGAATGGACGACGTCGCCACCCACCACCCACCGGTGAACGCCCCGGAGCTGGCCGGCTGGTACCGGTCCGCCGACGTCGTGGTGATGCCCTCTTACAGCGAGTCCTTTGGCCTGGTGGCGCTGGAGGCGCAGGCCTGCGGGACGCCGGTCCTCGCAACGAAAGTCGGCGGCCTCTCCCGCGCCGTCCAGGACGGGCGGACCGGGATGCTGATCGAGGGCCACAAGGCCAGCGACTGGGCGGACGCCCTCGAGTCACTCTTCGACGATGCCCAAACGCGCACCGACATGGGGCGCGCCGCCGCGATCCATGCCCAGGATTTCGGCTGGCAGCGCACCGCCGCGATTACGCTGGAGAGCTACCACACCGCCGTGAGCCAGTATTTTGGAAGCCTGACCATCCCGGTGGGCCACACACCCTGAACCGGATCCACCCCCTCCGCCCGCTCCAACCCAGCCCGGCAACACCGGACGGGGACAAACCCGCCGACGCCACGAGCCGAAGGACAACGATGTCTGAGACCACCACTGCCGGGAACACCGTCCCCAGCGACCTGGAAATTGCCCAGCGGGCAGTCATGAAGCCGATCGGGGAGATTGCGGCGGCCGCCGGCATCAACCCGGACGCGCTGGAACTCTACGGACCCTACAAGGCCAAGATCGATCCGGCGAAGCTGACCGTTCCGGAGGGCGCCCCCGTGCGCGCGCCCGGGAAGGTGGTGCTGGTCTCCGCGATGTCGCCCACCCCCGCCGGCGAAGGCAAGTCCACCACGACGGTGGGGCTGGCGGATTCCCTGGCCCGGGCCGGGCACAGCGTGATGATCGCGCTGCGCGAGCCCTCGCTCGGCCCCATCCTGGGCATGAAGGGCGGCGCGACCGGCGGCGGCTACTCCCAGGTGCTGCCGATGGACCAGATCAACCTGCACTTCACCGGCGATTTCCACGCCATCACCTCGGCGAACAATGCCCTCATGGCCCTCGTGGACAACCACATCTTCCAGGGCAACGAGCTGAACATCGATCCGCGCCGGATGACGTTCAAGCGCGTCCTGGACATGAACGACCGGTCCCTCCGGGAGGTCGTGATCGGCCTCGGCGGGCCGGCCCAGGGCACGCCGCGGCAGGACGGCTTCGACATCACCGTGGCCTCGGAGATCATGGCCGTGTTCTGCCTCGCCACGGACCTGAACGATCTGCGCGACCGGCTGGGCCGGATCACGTTCGGCTACACCTACGACCGCCGGCCCGTCACCGTGGCCGAGCTCGGCGTCCAAGGTGCCCTGACCCTGCTGCTCAAGGACGCGATCAAGCCCAACCTGGTGCAGACCATCGCCGGCACCCCGGCGCTGGTGCACGGCGGGCCCTTCGCCAACATCGCCCACGGCTGCAACTCCCTCATCGCCACGCAGACGGCCCGCAGCCTGGCGGACATCGTCGTCACCGAGGCGGGGTTCGGCGCGGACCTCGGGGCGGAAAAGTACATGGACATCAAGGCGCGCATGGCCGACGTCGCCCCGTCCGCCGTCGTCCTCGTGGCCACCGTCCGGGCGCTGAAGATGCACGGCGGCGTGCCAAAAGACATGCTCAAGGAGCCCAACGTGGAGGCGCTGGCCGCCGGCGTCGCCAATCTGCGGCGCCACATCCGCAACGTCGAGAAGTTCGGCATCATCCCGGTCGTTGCGGTCAACAAATTCGCCACCGACACCGCCGAGGAGCTGGACTGGCTGCTTCAGTGGTGCGCCGCGGAGGGGGTCCAGGCCGCGGTGGCCGATGTCTGGGGCCGCGGCGGTGGCGGCGACGGCGGGGACGAGCTCGCGGCGAAGGTGGCGGCCGCGATCGACGCCCCGCACGGCTTCCGGCACCTGTACCCGCTGGAGATGTCCGTGGAGGACAAGATCCGGACCATCGTGCAGGAGGTCTACGGCGCCGACGGCGTGGACTTCTCCGTGCCGGCGCTCAAACGGCTGGCCGAGATCGAGAAGTACGGCTGGTCCGGGATGCCGGTGTGCATGGCGAAGACCCAGTACTCGTTCACCGACGACGCCACCCGGCTCGGCGCGCCCAAGGGCTTCACCATCCACGTCCGGGACCTCATCCCCAAGACCGGCGCGGGCTTCATCGTGGCCCTCACCGGCGCCGTGATGACCATGCCGGGCCTGCCCAAGGTGCCCGCGGCGATGCGGATGGACGTCGACGACGCCGGCAATCCAGTCGGCCTCTTCTAAAGCTCCTCCCCCTCCCGACCCCCTTGTTGCGCTATCACTTTGGGCTGCCATTCCGGCCCTTTGACCGCTCCAAGTGATAGCGCAACCGGGGGCCTGTGGATAACCGGAGCGGCGACCCGGGGTTCGGACAAGAATGGTCCGCATGCACCCACCAGCACCCCTGCCGGCCCACCTTTCCACGGCCCCGTTCACGGTCTATGAGGCGCGGGCCGCGAGCCTGGGCAGCGCCCGGCTCCGTTCCTCCGACCTGACCTCGGCGGGCCGGCTGATCCATGTGCCGACGGGCTGGGAATTTGAACTTCGAAGCCTGGCCCGTGCCCTGTCATCCGCGACGCCGGGCGCGTGGATTTCGCACCTCACGGCCGCCGTCCTGCTGGGACTGTGGCTCCCGTCCTGGTACCGCGGCTGCCGCGAACTGCATCTCAGCAAACGCAGGGCCCTGCCGCCGGTCCGGCGTGAGGGCGTGGTCGGGCACACCGTCCTTGCGTTCGACGACGAGCTCACGGTCCTGGACGGCATCCGGATATCAACACCCGCCCGGACCTGGCTGGACCTTGCCCGCATCGTGCCGCTGGATGATCTCGTGGCAGTGGGCGACCAACTCGTGCGCCGGCCACGCCCCGAACTGGAGGGCCGCACCGAGCCGTGGGCCACCCTTCCCCAGCTGACGGCGATGCTGGCGCGGCACCCAAAGCTCAAGGGGATCGTGAAAGCACGCCAGGCGACGGCCCTCATCCGGCCCGGTGCCGACTCGGCCCCCGAGACGTTCCTGCGCCTGGCGCTGATCGCGGCCGGCTTGCCCGAGCCGGAGTTGCAGCTCCGGATTGTGCCGGAAGACCCCTACTCCCCCGCCGCGGACCTCGGCTACCGCCGGCAGCAGGTGGCCATCCAGTACGACGGCGGGCACCACCTGACACGCGAACAGCAGTCCCGGGACAACCGGCGCGACGAATCGTTCAACGCGGCCGGCTGGCGGTATTTCAAGTTCAACGCCGACGATCTCGCGGATGACTTCCGCGGCGCGGCCCAAAGAGTCCGGTCCGCCCTTCGTCCCCGTTAAACGCCGGTTGCCCTATCACTTGCAGCGGCCAAACCAGAGGTTTAGGAGCCGTAAGTGATAGGGCAACCGGGGGTGGGGAAGGCGGTTAGCGCTCCAGGTCGCCGCGGATGAAGGCCTCGACCTTTTCACGGGCGAGGTCGTCGTTGAACTGCTCCGGCGGGGACTTCATGAAGTAGCTCGACGCCGAGACCAGCGGGCCGCCGATGCCGCGGTCCAGGCCGATCTTGGCGGCACGGATGGCGTCGATGATCACGCCGGCAGAGTTGGGCGAGTCCCAGACTTCGAGCTTGTATTCCAGGGACACCGGGGCGTCGCCGAAGTTGCGGCCCTCGAGGCGGACGAAGGCCCACTTGCGGTCATCGAGCCACTGGACGTAGTCGGACGGGCCGATGTGGACGTCCTTGGCGGCGAGCTCGGCCTCGACGTTGGAGGTGACGGCCTGGGTCTTGGAGATCTTCTTGGACTCCAGGCGGTCGCGCTCAAGCATGTTCTTGAAGTCCATGTTGCCGCCGACGTTCAGCTGGTAGGTGCGGTCCAGGGTGACGCCGCGGTCCTCGAACAGCTTGGCCATGACGCGGTGCGTGATGGTGGCACCGATCTGGCTCTTGATGTCATCGCCCACGATCGGCACGCCCGCGGCGGTGAACTTGTCCGCCCACTCCTTGGTGCCGGCCAGGAACACCGGCAGGGCGTTGACGAACGCCACGCCGGCATCGATCGCGCACTGGGCGTAGAACTCGGCGGCCTGCTGGGAACCGACCGGCAGGTAGCAGACCATGACGTCAACCTGGGCGTCCTTGAGGGCCTGGACGACGTCGACCGGCTCCTCCGGGGACTGCTCGATGGTCTCGAGGTAGTACTTGCCCAGGCCGTCCAGGGTGTGGCCGCGCTGGACGGTGACACCCGTCGGCGGGACGTCGGCGATCTTGATGGTGTTGTTTTCGCTGGCCAGGATAGCGTCGGACAGGTCCTGGCCCACCTTCTTGCCGTCGACGTCGAAGGCGGCAACGAACTGGACGTCGCCGACGTGGTACTGGCCGAACTCCACGTGCATCAGGCCCGGGATCGTGGCCTTGGGGTCGGCGTCTTTGTAGTACTGGACGCCCTGGACCAGCGAAGCGGCGCAGTTACCTACGCCGACGATTGCAACACGAATCGGATGTGAAGACACGGAACTCCTTTTGAGAAACAAGGGTGACCGGCGCGGCCGCACTCTGGTGTACTGCATCAGTTGTGCGGGCGGCAGGCGGACACGGCGCCGTAAGGCGCCCTTAGTAGTCTAGTCAACGCCACCGGGGCCGCGGTTGTTCCCCGGCGGCCCCGGCGCTTGTGTTAACTGCGGGTGCCTTCTACTTCTGCGCCCACAGGTTGATGTCGGATTCGACGGCGAATTCATCGATCGCGTCGACCTCATCGGCCGTGAAATCCAGGTTGTTGATCGCGGACAAGGTGTCCTCGAGCTGCCGGACGCTGGACGCGCCCACCAGCGCCGACGTGACCGACGAGCCCTTGCCCTGATCGCGCAGGATCCAGGCGATGGCCAGCTGCGCCAGGGTCTGCCCGCGGCCCTCGGCGATCCGGTTGAGCCCACGCACGCGGTCCAGCTTGTCCTCGGTGATCATGCCTTGGTCCAGGGACTTGTGCTGGGCGGCCCGGGAGTCGGCCGGAATGCCCTTCAGGTAGCGGTCGGTGAGCATGCCCTGCGCCAGCGGCGAGAAGGCGATCGACCCGGCACCCACCTGCTCCAGCGCCTCGAAGAGGTTGGGGCTGCCGTTCTCGGTCCAGCGGTTGAGCATGGAGTAGCTGGGCTGGTGGATCAGCAGCGGCGTGCCGAGTTCCTTGAGGATTCCCGCCGCCTCGAGGGTCTGTTCCGGGGTGTAGGACGAGATCCCGGCGTACAGCGCCTTCCCGGAGCGCACGGCCTGGTCCAGGGCGCCCATGGTCTCTTCCATCGGCGTCTCGGGGTCCGGGCGGTGGCTGTAGAAGATGTCCACGTAGTCCAGGCCCATCCGGCCCAGCGACTGGTCCAGGCTGGCCAGCAGGTACTTGCGGGAGCCAAAGTTGCCGTACGGGCCCGGCCACATGTCGTAGCCGGCCTTGCTGGAGATGATCAGTTCGTCGCGGTACGGCTTGAAGTCGTCCTGGAAGTGGCGGCCGAAGTTGGTCTCGGCGCTGCCATAGGGCGGGCCGTAGTTGTTGGCGAGGTCGAAGTGGGTGATGCCGAGGTCGAAGGCGCGGCGCAGGATGGCGCGCTGGACCTCGAACGGCTTGTCGTCGCCGAAGTTGTGCCACAGGCCCAGCGAGATGGCCGGGAGTTTCAGGCCGCTGCGCCCCACGCGGCGGTAGGGCATGGAGTCGTAGCGGGTATCAGCTGCCAAATATGTCATACGTCAGATCCTGCCTTAGTGGGTGAGTATCGCGGCGCTGTGGCCGGGTAGATGCAGCGGTGTGGCCGACGGCGCGCCGGGAGCCGGGTCCAGCCGGACGCCGTCGTCGGTTGCCAGGGCGAGGGCCGCGCCGCGGACCGGGAGCCGCCGCGCCTCGGCGGAAAAGTTCATCGCCACCTCGGTGCTGCCGCGGCGCAGCAGCAGCCAGCCCTCGTCCTCGCTGATGTCGACGGCGGTGTCCTCGAAGCCGGGTTCAGTCAGGTCCGGCGTGGCGCGGCGGAGCGCGATGAGTGCCCGGTACAGCTCCAGGAGGCGGGCGTGGTCGCCTCCGGAAGCCTCGGCCCAGTCCAGCTTGGACCGGGTGAAGGTCTCCGGATCCTGCGGATCGGGGACGACGGCGGGGTCCCAGCCCATGCGCTCGAACTCCCTGATCCGGCCCTCGGCCGTCGCCTTGCCCAGCTCCGGTTCCGGGTGGGAGGTGAAGAACTGCCACGGGGTGGTGGCCCCGTATTCCTCGCCCATGAACAGCATGGGCGTGAACGGCGAGGTCAGGGTGGCGACGGCGGCGAGCGCGAGCGGCCCGTAGCCCAGTGTCTGGGACAGCCTGTCCCCGGTGGCCCGGTTGCCGATCTGGTCGTGGTTCTGGCTGCACACCACCAGCGCGGCCGGGTGGACCTGGGCCGGGTCGATGGGCCGGCCATGGTGGCGGGCGCGGAAGCTGGAGTAGCTGCCGTCGTGGAAGAACCCGCGCTCCAGGACCTTGGCCAGCGCCCCGATCGAGTCGAAGTCGGCGTAGTAGCCGGTGGTTTCGCCGCTGACGTTGACGTGGACGGCGTGGTGGAAGTCATCGCTCCACTGCCCGGCCAGCCCGTACCCGTTGGTGTCCCGCGGGTAAAGCAGTCGCGGGTTGTTCAGGTCCGATTCCGCGATCATCGTGGCCGGGCGTCCGGTCTCGGCGGCTATTTCGTCGGCGAGGGCGCCGAAGTCCTCCAGCAGGTGCACGGCGCGCTCGTCCTTGAAGGCGTGCACGGCGTCCAGCCGCAGGCCGTCCACGTGGTAGTCCCGCAGCCACATCGCGGCGTTGTCCAGGATGTAGCGGCGCACCTCGTCCGACTCCGGGCCGTCCAGGTTGACCGAGTCGCCCCAGGTGTTGCCCTCCCCCGATTTCAGGTAGGGCCCGAACCGGGGAAGATAGTTCCCGCTGGGGCCGAGGTGGTTGTAGACCACGTCCTGGATGACGCCGAGGCCGGCGGCGTGGGCGGCGTCCACGAAGCGCTGGTACGCGGCGGGTCCGCCGTAGCCTTCGTGCACGGCGTACCAGAGGACACCGTCGTAGCCCCAGTTGTGGGTGCCGTTGAACCCGTTGACGGGCAGCAGCTCCACGAAGTCGATGCCCAGCTCCGCCAGATACGCCAGCTTCCCTGCCGCGGCGTCGAGTGTTCCCTCCGGCGTGAAGGTGCCCACATGGAGTTCGTAAATGACAGCGCCCTTGAGCTCCCGCCCCGCCCACTGGCCGTCGGCCCACTGGTGGCGTCCGGCGTCGAACGTGCGGGAGAGCGCGTGCACGCCCGCGGGCTGGCGGCGGGAGCGCGGGTCCGGCAGCGGGGTGGGATCCCCGTCCACCAGGTAGCCGTAGTCCACGTCCCCGGCGGCGGGCGCCCCGGCGGCGGTCCACCAGCCGGGCGCCTCCGCGCCGCGGCGGGTCATTTCGTACTTCCGGCCGTCAGCGAGGAGCGTGACCGCCTGCGCTTCCGGTGCCCAGAGATCGAAGCGGTCGCTTCCGTGTGCAGGCAAGGTCATGGCATTCTTCCGTTCCCCATGTCGGTACTCCTTCGTGCTACAGGTTCTGCTTAGGCGGTGGGCACCAGGAGGGCCACGGGGTAATCCCGCAGGATCTCCCCCACGGCCACGGTGCCCGGACCGTGCGTGGACCCCGTCAGTTCATCGGCCATGGCCGCGGCGAGCTCGATGGTCGTGTCCTGCCATCCGCCGCGCTGCTCCAGGCCGCGGGGCAGCCGGGTGGCGAGCGTCAGCGCGCCCGGGGCTGCGGGAGTCCCGCGGTCAAAGGCAAGCAGGTGCGCAGCAGCGGCGCCCGTGGCTGTGACCGGGGTGTACCCGGTGAACAGCTCCGGCCGGTCCCGCCGCAGCCGCAGGGCCCGCGAGGTGACGAGGAGTTTCGCCGCCTCGTCCAGGAACGACGCCGGACGCTCACCGGCGTCGAGCGCGGCGAGGGCGCGCCGGCGGGCGCCGAAGTCGAACGGCCGCCGGTTGTCCGGATCGGTCAGCGAACGGTCCCAGAACTCGGTGCCCTGGTAGACGTCCGGCACCCCGGGCATGGTGAGCTGCACAAGCTTGGCGCCGAGGGAGTTGGCGGCCCCGTACGGCTCCAGCAGGGCCACGAGGGACTCCAGCTCGGCGGTCACCTCCGGGGTGTCGAAGGCGGCGTCGACGGCGGCTGAAAGTTCCGCCTCGAAGGCCTCGTCCGGATCGATCCAGTTGGTCGAGTTCCCGGCCTCCCGGGCGGCTTTTTGCGCGTAGGACTGCAGCCGGTCGCGGTCTGCGGGCCAGACGCCCGCGATGGCCTGCCACAGCAGGTTGGCCAGCGGCCCGTCCGGCAGCGGCGCCAGCTTCTGCAGCCGCTGCAGGGATGCCTGCCATTCCGGTGCGAGCTCGGCAAGGACCGAGATCCGGGCGCGGGTGTCCTCGCTGCGCTTCGTGTCGTGGGTGCTGAGCGTGGTCATGGACAACGGCAATTCGGCCTGGCGCCGGGTCATCCGGGTGTGGAATTCCTCCGGCGTCACGGCGAACTCGGTGGGGTCGGCGCCGACTTCGGTCAGGGTGCCCAGCCGGGTGTAGCGGAAGAACGCGGTGTCTTCCACGCCCTTGGCCATGACCATCCCGGAGGTCTGCTGGAAGCGCATGCCAAGTTCTGCGGAGGGGGCAGCCTCCGCGTCGAGCAGCAGCGGCAGGAGCACGCCGACGGCGCCTTCGAGTTCGGGGCGGCGGCGGACCGCGAGTTCGCACGCCTCTTTCAGGACGTCCGCACCCTCCGGAAGATAGCTGCGGTAGACCGGGAACGCAGCAATGATCTCGGACAGTGCGTCCGCCGCCGCTTCCTGGCCCAGCCCTGCCCCGGCAGGGACCAGCCGGGCCAGCCGGAGCATTTCCGAGTGCAGGATTCCGTCCGTGATCCGCCGTTTGGTGCCGCGGATCATGTCCTCGTAGTCGGCAGCGCCGCCGCGCAGTTCGGCGTCGAGCGCGTCAAGCGTGCCCTGGCCGGCGGCGTCGACGAACACCCGGTCCACGTCCGCGAGGGCGTCGTAGCCGGTGGTGCCCTCGCACTCGAAACCGGCCGGCAGGGCCTCGCCCGGTTCCAGGATCTTCTCGATCAGCAGGTAGCTGCCGCCCGTGGCCTCCCGCAGCCGGTGCAAGTATCCCTCCGGATCGGCGAGGCCGTCCGGGTGGTCGATCCGCAGGCCGTCGACGAGACCTGCCCGGAACCAGCGCACGACCTCCGCGTGGGCCTCATCGAAGACCTCGGGGATCTCGACCCGGATCCCGGCCAGGCTGTTGACGGCAAAGAACCGGCGGTAGTTCAGATCCGTGTCGGCCCGGCGCCAGCCGATCAGTTCGTAGTGCTGCCGGTCGTGGACCTCGCGGGGATCGTCGCCAGTGGAGTCATCTTCGGTGTACGTGCCCTCGGCGAGCGGAAAGCGGTGATCGTAGTAGCGCAGCTCCCCGTCCTTGATTTCCAGCGCGTCGACGTCGGAGTCGTCCCCCAGCACCGGGATCCGCACCCGGCCGCCGCCGAAGTCCCAGTCGACGTCGAACGCCTGCGCGTAGCGGGACTGCTGCCCCTCCTGCAGGAGGGACCACCACCACGGGTTCTGGGCCGGGGTCGCGACGCCGACGTGGTTGGGCACGATGTCGACCAGCACGCCCATGCCGGCTTCCCGCGCGGCGGCCGACACCGCCAGCAGGCCGTCCGCACCGCCCCGGTCCGGATCAATGGCGGAGGGATCGGTGACGTCGTACCCGTGGTCCGAGCCGCGCTCCGCCGTGAGGATCGGCGAGAGGTAGATCCAGTCCACGCCCAGCGACTTCAGGTACGGCACGGTCTGCGCGGCGTCCTGCAGCGTAAAACCGGGCCGGATCTGCAGCCGGTAGGTCGAGACGGGCGTCCTCATTTAGCTCGGCCCTTCGGGGTCTTCGGCTTGTCGGCCCCCGTCTTCTTCGAACCGGAGGCCTTCGCGGAGCCCTTGGAGGCGCCGGTTGCCGGGGCCTCCGGAGCCTCCGGTGCCGGGTCCGCCGGAGCCGCCGGAGCGGGGTCCGCCGGAGCTTCCGGTGCCGGGACCGCAGGATCGGCACCCGCCGAATCCTCGTGCTCGGCCATCGCGGCGAGGGAGGCGGCCGCGGAGTAGTCCACTTCCACCTCGGGGCCGGAGTGGGCCCGGAGTACCACCATCGACTTTGCCGCCAGCTTCAGCACGGACCCGGCTTTCAGCGGCGCCTCAGTGTCCGCCTGGTCCGCGGTGTCCACCAGCACGTCCCAGAACCGTGAGTACTCCTCGGCCGGCAGGGCGAAGTCCACGTCGCCGTCGTGGGCGTTGAAGCCAAGCAGGAAACTGTCGTCGGTGATCCGGCGGCCGCGGGAATCCTGTTCCTGGATGCCGTGGCCGTTGAGGAACACACCGATGGTCCGGCCGAAGCCGCTGCCCCAGTCCTCCGGCAGCATTCCGGTGCCGTCGGTCTTCAGCCAGACGATGTCCGGCAGCTTCTCGCCCTCGCCGCGGACCACGGGCCGGCCGTCGAAGAAGCGGCTGCGCCGGAACGTCGGGTGGTCATGCCGGATCTTGTTGACGAACGCGGTGAACTCCACCAGCGGCTGGTCCATCGCGTCCCAGTGGATCCAGCTCAGCTCGGAGTCCTGGCAGTACGTGTTGTTGTTGCCCTGCTGGGTGCGGCCGAGCTCGTCGCCGTGCAGGAGCATCGGGACGCCCTGCGAGAGCAGCAGCGTGGCGATGAAGTTGCGCTGCTGGCGGGCGCGGAGGGTCAGGACGTGGTCGTTGTCCGTGTCCCCTTCCTCGCCGCAGTTCCAGGAGCGGTTGTGGGATTCGCCGTCGTTGTTGCCCTCGCCGTTGGCGTCGTTGTGCTTCTCGTTGTAGGACACGAGGTCGCGCATGGTGAAGCCGTCGTGCGCCGTGACGAAGTTGATCGAGGCCACCGGGCGCCGGGCGGAGCTTTCGTAGAGGTCCGCGGAGCCGGTCAGGCGGGAGGCGAATTCGCCGAGGGTCGAGGGCTCGCCGCGCCAGAAGTCGCGGACCGTGTCGCGGTATTTACCGTTCCACTCGGTCCACTGGGGCGGGAAGTTGCCCACCTGGTAGCCGCCCGGGCCGATGTCCCACGGCTCGGCGATCAGCTTGACCTGGGAGACGATCGGGTCCTGCTGGATGAGTTCGAAGAAGGTGGACAGCTTGTCCACGTCGTAGAACTCGCGGGCCAGGGTGGAGGCGAGGTCGAAGCGGAAGCCGTCGACGTGCATTTCGGTCACCCAGTAGCGCAGGGAGTCCATCAGCAGCTGGAGGGAGTGCGGGTGCCGGACATTGAGGGAGTTTCCGGTGCCGGTGTAGTCCATGTAGTGCTTCAGGTCATCGTCCACCAGCCGGTAGTAGGCCTGGTTGTCGATGCCCTTGAAGGACAGCGTGGGGCCGAGGTGGTTGCCTTCAGCGGTGTGGTTGTAGACCACGTCCAGGATCACTTCGATGCCGGCCTTGTGCAGCTCGCGGACCATGGCCTTGAATTCCTGCACCTGGTGTCCGACGTCGCCGGAGGAGCTGTAGGTGTTTTGCGGCGCGAAGAAGCCGATCGTGTTGTAGCCCCAGTAGTTGTTGAGGCCCTTCTCCTCGAGCGTGCCGTCGTTGACGAACTGGTGGACGGGCATGAGCTCGATCGCGGTGACGCCGAGCTTCTTCAGGTGCTCAATCACGGCCGGGTGCGACACGCCGGCATAGGTGCCGCGCTGCTCTTCGGGAATTTCCGGGTGGAGCTCGGTCAGGCCCTTGACGTGGGCCTCGTAGATGACCGACTGGTGGTAGGGGATCCGCAGCTGGCGGTCGCCGTCCCACTCGAAGAACGGGTTGATGACCACGCCGTGCATGGTGTGCGGCGCCGAGTCGCTGTCATTGCGCGAGTCGGGGTCGCCGAATTCGTAGGTGAAGAGCGCCGGGTCCCAGTCGATCTGGCCCTGGACGGCCTTGGCGTACGGGTCCATCAGCAGCTTGTTGGGGTTGAAGCGGTTGCCGTTCTCCGGTTCGTACGGGCCGTGGACCCGGTAACCGTACTTCTGTCCGGGCTGGACCTGCGGCAGGTAACAGTGCCACACGTAGCCGTCCACCTCGGTCAGTTCGATCCGGGTCTCGGTCAGGTCGTCAGCAAGGAGGCACAGTTCCACCCGCTCGGCGCGCTCGCTGAACAGGGCAAAGTTGGTGCCAGTGCCGTCAAAGGTGGCTCCCAGCGGGTAAGCCGATCCGGGCCAGACTTCCATGTGTACTCCTCGTGCGGAACGAATATTCTCTAGACAGACTACTTGTAAGTAGGGTTAGTATTTGTTCGGGCGCTCGGAGCGCCCCTGTTTGTTACAGCTCCCGCATCACCTCCGGAACGGCATGTGCAATGGCCGTTGCTGTCACCGGGCCCCCGCGGGAAGCCCGGACCCCGGCGAGACCATGGATACTGGCTGCCATCGCCGCGATCGCCGCCCATCGGGCGTCGGGGTCGATGTCCTGTTCGCCGAAGCGCCCGACGTCGGCGCCCAACTGGGCCAATAGTGCGCCGATGACTCCGGCCAGGACGTCGCCGCTGCCTGCCGTGGCGAGCCAGGGCGTGCCTTCGGACTGGCTGTAGAAGTCCTGGAAGGGGGAGGCCACAAGCGTCGTGGCGCCCTTGAGCAGCACGGTGGCTTCGGTCAGGCCCGCAGCCCGCCGCACTGCGCTGAGCGTGGATGCTTCGACCGCGGAGCGGTCCAACCCAGCCCCGAGTCGCTGAAGCAATGCCGACAGTTCGCCGGCGTGGGGTGTCAGGATCACTTGCGGGGCCAGCACATCGGGCAGGGCCGGTAACGCGCCGGCGTCGGCGATCGTTGGCAGGCCCGAGTCTGCGGCGTCGCGGGCGCGCTGCAGCTGCTCCTCATCGGAGTCATCGAGTCCGGAGCCAACGAGCCAGGCCTGAACGTGCGTGTCGGCCACGGCGCCGGCGCTGCACACCACCTCGGGACAGGACCGGCGGACCAGGTCGGCGACGTCCGGTGGCCCAAGGTAACGCACCATTCCGGCGCCGGCGGCCAGGGCGCCCTTGCAGGCCAGCACCGCGGCGCCGGGATAAGCGCCGGAGCCTGCGACCACCCCCAGCACCCCCCGGGAGTACTTGTGCGCCCGCCGCTGCGGGCGTGGCAGGAGGGCGGACAGGTCTCGGGCCTCCAGCCGTCGCAGGGACGGCCATGGCAGCGCCTGCTCGATTCCGATCGGGACCACCCGGATGGCGCCCGCGAAGTCCGCGCCCGGGTCCGCCAGCAGGCCGGCCTTGGCGGCCCCAAAGGTGACCGTCATGTCGGCCGCCAGCACCGGCGCGTGCGCCTCCCCCGTGTCCGCGTCGACGCCGCTGGGGATGTCGCAGGCCACCACCAAGGGGGAACGGGAGCCCGGCCGGGAACGCCCCAGGGCCGCGACCAGCTCGGCGGCCGGTCCCCGCAGCCCGCCCTGGGCTCCGGTCCCGAGGACTGCGTCAATCACGACGTCGGCGCCGCCGGCCAGCGCGGCGAGTCCGGCCACGTTGTCCCCGGTCAGGGCCACGGCATGGCCGCCGGCCTTCCGGAACGCCGTCAGCCCGGCGTCGTGGGCAGCCCCGGCGGTGAGCACCGCCGTCGTGCGCATGCCGCGGCGGGCCAGCAGCGCGGCGGCGAAGAGCCCGTCTCCGCCGTTGTTGCCCTTGCCCGCCAGCACGGCCACGCTGGAGCCGTACAGCCGCTGCCCGCGGCTCCGCAGTTCGCGGATCACGGCATTGGCGAGGCCGTACGCGGCCCGCTGCATGAGAACAGCGCCCGCACCGGAGCCCAAGGGGTCGTCGAGAAATGGCTTTTCGGCCTCTCGCACTTGGGTTCCGGTGTAGGCGCTGATCATG
This sequence comes from Arthrobacter sp. P1_H7, assembly GCF_056405215.1. Classification (NCBI taxonomy): domain Bacteria; kingdom Bacillati; phylum Actinomycetota; class Actinomycetes; order Micrococcales; family Micrococcaceae; genus Arthrobacter; species Arthrobacter sp. P1_H7. The sequence goes on from NZ_JBFUCO010000017.1 coordinate 143,427, forward strand.
GTTTCAGTCCATTCGCGGTCGCTGGGGAATGCCTGGCGCTGGTGCCGGTTCTGCCTGGAGGGCCGTCTTAGCCTTCGGCGACAACCGTCGCGGTGGCGATGCCGCCGTCGTGGCTCATGGATAAGTGCCAGCGCTTGACGCCCTTGGACTCCGCCACGGCCAGCACGGTGCCTTTGACCTGCACGGTGGGGCCGTTCTGGTCCAGCCCGATCCAGCAGTCCTGCCAGTTCATGCCGGCCGGTGCCCCCAGCACCTTGGCCACGGCCTCCTTCGCGGCAAACCGCGCGGCGAGGGACCGCGTGTTCAGTTCCCGCTCGGCGGGGACGAACAGCCTGTCGCGCAGCCCGGGGGTGCGCTCGAGCTGGCGCCCGAACCGCTCAATGTCTACGACGTCTACGCCTATGCCAACAATCATGGCGTTATTCTACGGTCACGCTCTTGGCCAGGTTGCGTGGCTGGTCCACGTCGTAACCCTTGGCCGAGGCGAGTGCGAGGGCGAATATCTGCAGCGGAACCGTTGCGAGCAGCGGTGCCAGGAGCGTGGGGGTCTCCGGGATGTAGAAGACGTGCTCGGCGTACGCCTTGACGGCCTCGTCGCCTTCTTCGGCGATCACGATCGTCTTGGCGCCTCGGGCACGGACTTCCTGGATGTTGGAGACCACCTTGGAGTGCAGCGAGTCGCGGCCGCGCGGGGAGGGGACCACCACGAAGACGGGCTGGCCTTCCTCGATCAGCGCGATCGGGCCGTGCTTGAGTTCTCCGGCGGCGAAGCCTTCGGCGTGGATGTACGCGAGCTCCTTGAGCTTCAGCGCGCCCTCCATGGCAACGGGGAAACCGACGTGGCGGCCCAGGAACAGCACGGACTTGGCGTCAGCCATGGACTGGCCGAGTTCCTTGATCTGGGCCTCGTTGTCGAGGATGCGCTGGATCTTGGCCGGGATCTTGCCCAGGTCGGCCAGGATGTCCTTGATCTCGCCCTGGAACTTGTTGCCGCGCAGCTGTGCCAAATAAAGGCCCAGCAGGTAGGCGGCCGTGATCTGTGCCAGGAACGCCTTGGTCGAGGCCACGGCGATTTCGGGTCCGGCGTGCGTGTAGAGCACGGCGTCCGATTCCCGGGGGATGGTGGACCCGTTGGTGTTGCAGATGGAGACCGTCTTGGCGCCCTGTTCCTTGGCGTAGCGGACCGCCATGAGGGTGTCCATGGTCTCGCCGGACTGGGAGATGGAGACAATCAGCGTGTTCTCGTCCACGATCGGATCCCGGTAGCGGAATTCGTGCGAGAGTTCGACCTCCGTGGGAATCCGGCACCAGTGTTCAATGGCGTATTTCGCCACCTGGCCGGCGTAGGCGGAGGTGCCGCACGCGAGGACGATGATCTTGTTGACGTTCTTGAGCAGTTGCGGATCAACACGGAGCTCATCGAGCGTCAGCTTGCCGTGGATGTCGGAGCGGCCCAGCAAGGTCTGGAGCACGGCATCCGGCTGGTCGTGGATTTCCTTTTCCATGAAGGACGGGAAGCCGCCCTTTTCGGCTGAGGCGGGGTCCCAGTTGACGTGGTATTCCTTGCCCTCGGCGGGGGCGCCGTAGAAGTCCGTGATTTCCACGGAGTCGGCGGTGATTGTGACGATCTGGTCCTGGCCGAGTTCCACGGCGCGCCGGGTGTAGTCGATGAAGCCGGAGACGTCGGAGCCGAGGAAGTTCTCGCCTTCGCCGAGGCCGACGACAAGCGGGGAGTTCCGGCGGGCAGCGACCACCACGTCGGGCTGGTCGGCGTGGACGGCGAGGAGCGTGAACGCGCCTTCGAGCCGCTGGCAGGCAAGCTGCATGGCCCGGGTGAGGCCGCCGTTGCCTGCGTCACCGCCGAGCTGGTTACGGTAGATGTCCCCGAGCAGGGCAGCCGCCACTTCCGTGTCGGTCTCGGACTCGAAGGTGACGCCCTTGCGCTGGAGTTCGAGCTTGAGCTCGGCGAAGTTCTCGATGATGCCGTTGTGGATCAGGGCCAGCTTGCCGCCGTCGGACAGGTGCGGGTGCGCGTTCTGGTCCGTCGGGCCGCCGTGCGTCGCCCAGCGCGTGTGGCCGATTCCCGTGAGGGATTCCGGCAGCGGGCGGGTGTCCAGCTCCGCAATGAGGTTGCTCAGTTTGCCCGACTTCTTCCGGGAAGAAATGGTGCCGTCGGCCACTACTGCAATACCCGCGGAGTCGTAGCCGCGGTACTCCAGGCGCCGCAATCCTTCAAGGACAACGTCCAAGGCATTGTGTCCAGTATTTACCCGGCCATCTGAGTGGCCCACATATCCAACGATTCCACACATGGTCATAAGCCTAGCGGGTTTCCGGGAGGGAGGACGTGGGACGGCGGGGCGTGAAGGGCCCTGCGCGGGGCTGCGGAGGGCCGGCCCGGCTCCCACCGGCCAGTCCATTTCGCTCTCGGCGTTGTGAAGGGCAGAATCTCTAGGGTGACTTTGCAACGCAATGAAGCGAACGGGGAAGGTGTCTCCCCGTTCGTGGAGCTGGACCGGCAGACCTGGTCCCGGCTCGCTGCCCAGATGGAGCAGCCCCTTAATGAAGAGGATGTGTTCCGCCTTCGCGGCCTCGGGGACCCCCTCGACATCAAGGAAGTGCGCGAGGTCTACCTGCCGCTGTCCCGGCTCCTGCACCTTTATGTGGAAGCCGCGGGCCAGCTTCACGCGGCCACCACCACCTTCCTCGGCGAAAGCACCCAGCGCACGCCGTTCGTGATCGGCGTGGCCGGTTCGGTGGCCGTGGGCAAGTCCACCATCGCCCGCGTCCTGCGCGAAATGCTCCGGCGCTGGCCCGGCACCCCCAATGTGGAGCTCATCACCACGGATGGATTCCTCTACCCGCTCGCCGAACTCAAGCGCCGGCAACTGCTCGAGCGCAAGGGTTTTCCGGAGTCCTACGACCGCCGCGCCCTGCTGCGCTTCGTGAGCGAGATCAAGGGCGGGGCCGAGGAGGTCCGTGCCCCTTGGTATTCCCACGTCACCTATGACATCGTCCCCGGGAAGGAAGTAGTGGTGCGCCGCCCGGACGTGCTGATTGTCGAGGGACTGAACGTCCTGGCTCCGGCCCGGCCGCGGCAGGACGGCAGGCAGGGCCTGGCCCTGAGCGACTTCTTCGATTTCTCCATCTACGTCGACGCGAAGACCTCGTATATCGAGGAGTGGTACGTGGACCGGTTCCGCAAACTGCGGAGCACCGCCTTCGCCCAGCCGGAATCGTACTTCCACCGTTACGCAACACTCTCCGATGCCGAGGCCGAAGAGACCGCCCGCGAGATCTGGAAGCGCATCAACGAGCCCAACCTCGAGGAAAACGTCCTCCCGACCCGGGGCCGCGCGCAGCTGGTCCTGACCAAGGACGCCGACCACTCCATCCGCCGGATGCTGCTGAGGAAGGTCTAGCACAGATGTGCTACGACGACGCGGACGGGACGGCAGGACGGCAGGAAGCCGGCCCGGAATCGCCGAGCCGGCGGGCCTTCAGCCGCCTCCTGCTGGCGGGCACGGGCCTCGCGGCGCTGTCCGCCTGCACCCCGGCCCAGTCCTTCACACCGTCCGGCACGCCGGGTCCGACGCCGGGCACGGGCAGCGCGACGCCGACTGCCGCCGCCGCGGCGTCGAACCCGCCGGGCAGCACGCCCTCGGCGCCCGGCGCAGATAGCACCCCTTCGGTGACGCAGGCGCCGTCGACGGCGTCGCCTGTCCCGCCGTCGGCCGCGGCGCGCCCTCCTTCGGCCGCCGCGCCAGGGCCGCAGCATTCAATCTCGGACCCCACCAGCCCGTGGGTGATCGTCAACAAGCACCGCCCGCTCTCCCCCGCCACCTTCGTGCCGCCAGACCTGGCCCGGCCGTCCGTCCGCTCGGCGACGTCGGGCGAGGCTGCACTGGTGAACAGCACGACGGCGGCTGCCGCCGAAAAGATGTTCGCGGCCGCGGCTGCCGACGGCGTCATCATCACCTTGGCCAGCGGGTACCGTTCGTTCGCGACGCAGAGGGCAACCTACGGCAGCTACGTGAATTCCCGCGGCCAGGCGGAGGCCGACACCGCCTCGGCCCGGCCCGGCTACTCAGAGCACCAGACGGGCTGGGCGTTCGACATCGGCGATGGCAGCGGGGCGGACGCTTTCACGCCCCAGTTCAAGGACCGGCCGGCGGCGATCTGGGCCAAGGCGAACGCCCACCGCTTCGGCTTCGTGGTCCGCTACCCATGGATGTTGCACGAAATTACCGGCTATTTCTACGAGCCGTGGCATCTGCGTTTCGTCGGGAAAGAGGCGGCCGCGGACATGCGTGCCCGCGGCATCGGCACGCTCGAGCAGTACTTCGGCCTGGAAGCCGCCCCGGCGTACCGCTAAGCCTGTACATTGTCCGCATGGGGGACATTGGGGACGGCGACAGCCAAAGCAAAATCGACGCGATCGTGGGGAGAATTGCCGCGCTGGCGTATGCCGATGAGCGGCTGGGCATGGGTGGCCCCGACGCGGAGCTGGCAGCAGAACTCGGCGCTGCGCTCGCGTTCCTGCCGCAGCTCAGGCTCGGCACCCTCCGGGCCTTGGAAAAGGACCTCGCCCGGCCGGACAGCCTGGCAACCGGCGGAATCCAGCGCCGGGGCCAAGCCGGCGAACCAGGTGTAGCCTGGTTCGTCGTCCGCGTGTGCTCGCAGACCCGAGGCCCGGACAGCTCTCCGCGCCCGGCTCACGCCATCGACGCGTCCTTGCTGGACCTGCTGATGTTCCGGGACGTCCGGCTGGCTCATGGCGACATCATGTTTCAGCGGTGCTTCACCCGCGTCAAGGACATCCTGGGCCTTGGCTCAGAAGACAGCCTGGCGGACCACGGCGTCGCCCGATACGGCGCCCACGGAATAGTTTCACTACTGAACATTTCAGTGTCTTTGGCAGAGTTGCAGCTCAGCCAAACATCGGCACACATCACGGCCCAGATGGGTTATGCAGGACTGGACGCCTATGCGGATGCCAAGGACGACTGTCACTTCATGACCGCTGCCTTCGCCCGCTGGATCCTGAAGAAAGACCCCTCCCCTGCCAAGGTTGCTGCCCTGGCCGCCGACGGACGGTTGGCCACGTATGGGATTTCCCCGGCCGAGCTGGATCCGGAGAAGCTTCAGGCGGAGGTCGCCAAGGTGGACGTTGCCGCGTTGGCCGGATCCCTACCCGACGTGGATGCTGGAAGTTCCCACCCGGAACACTCCGGAAGCGGCACCTCGGACCGGCCCCAGAGTCGCCGGCCCGATCTATCAGAGCTCGACGACGGTGCGATGCGAAGTTTCGACGTCACTATCCCGCCCGCTGCACGCAATCCCGCCACGGCCGGAGATGCTTTCGAGAAGCACATCTCTCCGAAGGGATCAAACGCTGCCTTGCAACGGCTCAAAGCGTTGGTCTGGGTGGCGTGCCCGGCGGCCGTCGTCGCCATCTCCTTCTGGATGGCGGCGCCGGCGGTCGGGGAACTGCTGGGAGAGCCCGGGGGCAACGCGTGGCAAAGACCGGCTGTATTTGTTGTTTCGGTGGCTCTGTGTGGTGGATGCCTGATCGCCATGGGCATCTGCTCCTGGCTGGATCTTCGGGCAAACGGGTTCTTTCTAGTCGCGCGCGAGCTGAGCCGCTTCACCGTGTTGCAGGGAAGACGGGACGAGGCCTTTCTCAAGGCTTTGCGGACCCTCCGCCCAGGACTGTTTCAACATTCAGGGACGGCTGGCCTGCCTCGACTCTTCTCGCTCTGCTTCAGCAGCGAAGGGGCCCTGCTGATCGGCGGAGGGGCATCGCCGGGCGTCGTTGCTGTTTTTCCATGGCAGACCGTCCAGGAAATTGTCCCCGAATCGCCGGTCAAGGGGCGGAAACGGCCATTAAGACGAGGGCAGCGCGTGATACTCACCGTGAGTCATGAAGGAGCTGACATACAACTGGCCTTCCCGCTGGAACGGGCAAAAGTTGCCTGGACCTCGCGTACTTTCCTCGAAGCCAAGCCACTGGAAGCGACTTTGGCGTTGGTCCAGGGTCTGCGAACGGCGAGCTTGGTAGGTCCCGAATTTCACATGTCGGCGGCTTGGCAGCAACAGCCGCAAGCGCCCGCCAGCGCTACATATCTCCGACGCAGGACGGGAGAAATTGCACGCGGGATGGTGGCAGTCGCGTTATTTTGCGCCGCCAGTCCTTTCATCCTCAACATTTTCCTGCGCTAACGGCATCCCCCGGACTTTGGCCGCGAAGGACGATAGAACAGCCGGACTACTCAGGGACGAGCTCCAAAGCCAGTTCGGTCCGGACCACCTGCGCCAGGCGCTCCGCGACGCCCTGGGCGGTCTCATGGTCTGCGGCCTCCACCATCACGCGCACCACCGGCTCGGTGCCCGAGGGACGCAACAGGACGCGTCCGGTGTCGCCGAGCTCGGTTTCGGCAACGGACACCGCCTGCGCCACCACCGCGTCGCCCTTGACCCGGGTACGGTCCACGCCCTTGACGTTGATGAGGACCTGGGGCAGCTTCGTCATCACCGTGGACAGTTCCTTGAGCGGGCGCCCGGTGAGGGCCACCTGGGCTGCAATCTGCAGGCCGGTCAGGACGCCGTCGCCGGTCGTGGCGTAGTCGGCAAAGATTACGTGCCCGGACTGCTCGCCGCCAAGGCTGTAGCTGCCGTTGCGCATTTCCTCGAGGACGTAGCGGTCCCCCACGCCGGTTTCGCGCAGGCTGATCCCAGCGTCGCGCAGGGCGAGCTTCAGGCCGAGGTTGCTCATGACGGTGGCCACGAGGACATCGTCCTTGAGCTTTCCGGCGTCCTTGAGGGCCACGGCCAGGATGGCCATGATCTGGTCGCCGTCCACCTCATTGCCTTCGTGGTCCACGGCGAGGCAGCGGTCGGCGTCGCCGTCGTGCGCGATGCCGAGGTCCGCCCCGTGGTCCAGGACGGCGCGCTTGAGCGGGCCGAGGTGCGTGGAGCCGACCCCTTCGTTGATGTTGAGCCCGTCCGGTTCGGCGCCAATGACGATCACGCTGGCGCCGGCGTCCTTGAACACCTGCGGGGAACAGCCGCTGGCCGCGCCGTGGGCGCAGTCGAGGACGACCTTCAGGCCGTCCAGGCGGTGCGGAAGCGTGCCGAGCAGGTGCACGATGTAGCGGTCCTCGGCGTCGGAGAAGCGCTGGATCCGTCCCACCTCACCGCCGACGGGGCGGAAAGGCTCCTTGCCGAGCTGCTCTTCGATGGCATCTTCGACGTCGTCGGGCAGCTTCTGGCCGCCGCGGGCGAAGAATTTGATGCCGTTGTCCGGCGCGGGGTTGTGGGAGGCGGAGATCATGACGCCGAAGTCGGCGTTGAGGTCCGCCACGAGGTAGGCGGCGGCCGGAGTGGGCAGCACGCCGGCGTCGTAGACGTCGATTCCCGAACTGGAGAGCCCCGCCTCCACGGCGGCCGCGAGGAACTCGCCGCTCGCCCGCGGGTCCCGTGCCACCACGGCGCGCGGCCGCTTCCCGGTCGTGTTGCGGTCATGGCCAAGTACGACGGCGGCGGCCTGGGCCAGCTGCAACGCGAGCTCGGCGGTCAGCAACCCGTTCGCCAGGCCCCGGACTCCATCGGTTCCAAATAATCTAGACATCGGACCAAGTTTAGTCGATGGCCGGGGCAAGTCCGGCTTAAACGGCGAAGGCCCGCCCCGCCAAGTGGCGGGACGGGCCTTTGAAGAGGCGCTTTGGGCGCCCGGAAGCTAAATTAACGCTTCTGGAGCCGAGCGCTAAAAAGCGCCGAGGGCCCCAACCGCCGGTCGCGCCAGCGGCCGACGGTTGGGTAGGCGCATTGTTAGCGCTTGGAGTACTGCTGAGCCTTGCGGGCCTTCTTGAGACCGGCCTTCTTGCGCTCGATGACGCGAGCGTCGCGGCGCAGGTAACCGGCCTTCTTCAGGGTGGCGCGGTTGTTCTCGGTGTCGATCTCGTTCAGCGAACGGGCGATGCCGAGGCGCAGGGCACCGGCCTGGCCGGAGATGCCGCCACCGTGGATGCGGGCGATGACGTCGTAGGCGCCGTCAAGATCGAGGATCTTGAAGGGCTCGTTGACGTCCTGCTGGTGCAGCTTGTTCGGGAAGTAGTTCGCCAGCTCGCGGCCGTTGATGGTCCACTTGCCGGAGCCCGGCACAACGCGAACGCGTGCAACGGCTTCCTTACGACGGCCAACTGCAGCGCCGGCAACGGTCAGCGCCGGGCGTTCCTTCTTCGGCGCAGCTGCTTCCGCAGCACCGCTCTCCGAGGTGTAGCTGGTCAGGTTTTCCTCAGCCTCAACGGCTTCGGTGGTCAGTTCTTCGTTCTGAGCCACGATTCTCCTTGATAAAAAGTTGGTTGGTGGCCAGGACTACTGGGCGACCTGGGTGATTTCGAAAGTCTTGGGCTGCTGGGCGGCGTGGGGGTGCTCTGCACCGCGGTACACCTTCAGCTTGCCCAGCTGCTGTGCAGCGAGGGAGTTCTTCGGGAGCATGCCCTTGATGGCCTTCTCCACGGCGCGAACCGGGTTGGACTCAAGCAGCTCCGCGTAGTTGACGGAGGTCAGGCCGCCCGGGTAGCCGGAGTGGCGGTATGCGCGCTTCTGCTCCAGCTTGGCGCCGGTGAGGGCAACCTTTTCAGCGTTGATGATGATGACGAAGTCGCCCATGTCCATGTGGGACGCAAAGGTGGCCTTGTGCTTGCCGCGCAGCAGGATTGCGGTCTGGCTCGCGAGACGACCAAGGACAACGTCGGTGGCGTCAATGACGTGCCACTGGCGGTTGATATCGCCGGGCTTCGGGGTGTACGTACGCACGGTGTTTGCCTCGTTCTTGTTCTGGCGTTCTTGTTTTAGGCGTCACTCTTACGGTGCACCTACTATCTATGCGCTACCGGAACAGAGGTGAGGGCTCCATGTAACCAGTCATCCTGAGGTCTCGAATGTGCACGTTGAGTAGCTATCCTGCAACCGGATTCTCAAGCGGGCACGCACCATCGAGATAGGACACGCACAACGACTACCAAGAATAGCCGACGGCGGCCTCTTGGGTCAAAATAGGGTGTCCGGATGCATCCCGTCTGCTCTTTTTCGCAGACTGCCCCGTGCCGGACCGTCGCATCCCTGGAGGAACCGTGTCCGATCCCGCCGCCGCCGGCACCGTCCCCCTGCTGCTTGCCCAGCCGACCGGAGCTATCACCGGGGTCCTGTTCATAGCCGGCGTCTCTCTCACGGGCGCATGCTTGTCCCTACTGGCCGAGCTTCTCCTCCGGCGCAGGCTCCCCCGCCTGGGCGGACCTCTGACGGCACGCATGAGGCTTACGACGGCGGCGGCCACCTTCGCGCTGTCCGCACTGCTGGCCTGGCGCTTCGGCGCCTCCCCGGAGCTCCCCGCCTACGTCCTGCTGGCTGTGGCCGGCGTCCAGCTGGCCCGGATCGACTTGCAGCACCACCTTTTGCCCAACCGGATGGTCGTGCCCCTATTGGGGGCCGGAATTGTGCTACTCGGGGCTGCCTCGGTGGTTTCCGGCGAGGCCGGAAACCTCCTGCGAGGAGTGGCCGGGGCCTTAATTTTGTTCGTTTTGTACCTTTTTCTTGCCCTGACCAGCCGAAACGGTCTCGGGATGGGCGATGTGAAGCTCGCGGCACCACTTGGCCTGTACTTGGGCTACCTAGGCTGGTCCCACTTGTTCTACGGCGGGGCCTTGGGATTCGTCGCCGGCGGCGTTGCCTCCGCGCTTCTGGTCCTCAAAAACCGCGGAAACAAGCCGAAGGAAGTGCCCTACGGGCCTTCGATGCTGGCCGCCGGCCTGGCAATCATTCTGCTGCTCCCCTAGGTAGTCTCCGCCTTCACCTGGACCGCGGATTAAGTAAGACGGCTTATCAAACCAAGTAATCGGGCCCCAGCCCTACTTAGAAACTGAGTACACCCCCTTTGCGGGCGAGTGGTACCCATATTTTCCTTCTAAAAAGTCGAGTATCGAACATCATTGCCGCGCCGATTGCGCCCGTGCAAATGTTGTCCCAACGAAGCTCCAGCAAATAGGCAATCGGGGATTTGCTGGAGATTCGTTCACTACTCAATCTCTGGAAAAGGAAAAACTAAAATGACTGGTCTCATGGTCTCAATGCTCGCTTTTGTTGCCGGCGTCAAGGAAAAGCTCACCTCCGAAAAGGGCGCGACCGCGACGGAATACTCGCTGCTCGTGGCCTTTATCGCCTTCGGCATCATTCTGGGTGTCACGGCCTTCGGCAACGAACTGAACACCTGGTTCAACGACCTCGGCACCACCGTGAAGGGCTGGAAGAACTAGACCGCCACGGCGTAAAAGCACAACAACAGGTCTCAGCAACACCCAATGTGCCGCGTCCGTGTCTCGCGGACGCGGCACATTTTTCTTAATCATCCAGCTGCATCTATCCCTGGGGGGATCCCATGAAGCGCAGCAGTCCACCGTCGCCCCGGTCTCGGGCGCAGGGCCGGCAGCGCGGCGCGGCAGCCGTCGAGTTCGCCCTCGTTCTACCCATCCTGCTCGCCCTGGTCGGCGGGATCATCGAATTTTCGTACATCTACAACCTTCAGATTTCCGTCACGCAGGCCGCCCGCGAGGCGGCACGGACCATGGCGATCAAGAACGACGTGGGTCTTGCAAAAGCCGCCGCAATTGCCGGCGCTCCTGGATTGACGGCAGGAAACTTCGGGTTCGCCTTCTCCGGCGCCTGCGCGAAAGATTTGAACGCAACCGTGACTGTCACTTACAAGGCCGGCGGCATGACCGGCATGTTCGGTGATCTCTACACCCTCACCGGCGTAGGAGCAATGCGATGCGGAGGCTAATCGCGCGAGACGACCAGGAGCGCGGCGCCACCGCCGTCTTCGTTGCCGTCATGATGGTGGTCCTTCTCGGTGCCGGCGCGATGGCCGTGGACGTGGGTCAGATCTACGCCGAACGGGCTCAACTGCAGAACGCCGCGGACGCGGGGGCACTCGCCGTCGCCCAGCAGTGTCATCGCACTCCTGCCGCATGCTCTGCAAATGCACTCCTCTGGGCGAAGGAGCTCACAGGCGGCAATTCCAACGATGGTGCCACCGACGTCGAGTCTGTGAAGGTGGATCTGGCGAACAGCCAGGTCACCGTAACTACCACCACCCGCAGCGGCTCCAACGCCTTTCTCACCAAAATGTTTGCCAGCGCGCTCAATGCGCCGCCCGTCACCGTCGGGGCGCATGCGACGGCCTCCATGGCACCGCCCACAGGAGGCTCCAGTTTCCCGTTGGCAATTTCGGACAACTGCTACAACCTCTCGACCGCCAGCACCACCGCCCCGGTACAGAAGATCTCCTACAAGCCTGGCGGAACCTGCACGGGTCCTTCCGGAACGGAGATCCCGGGCGGCTGGGGCTGGCTGGACCAGGACTCCCCCTGCCAGGCGATCACGGAACTTGGCAGCAATCAAGTCGGATCCGATCCGGGCAACAACCCGCCCTCTGGGTGCTCCAAAATTCTCGAGGGCTGGGCCGAGACAATCACCGGCGGCGGCGAAGTCCATGTCGCGTTCCCTGTCTTCGACGACGCCACCAACAAGGGTCAGAACGGCTTCTTCCACATCATCGGCTACGCCACCTTCAAGATCTGGGGCTGGAAGTTCGGCAACAACCACGAGTACGAATTTCGCAACACAAAGAACGATCCCGGAATGACGGCTGACCTGGCTTGCGCGAATGGCAACGACCGCTGCCTTATCGGCCAATTCAAGAAGTTCGAATCCATCGACTCCTGGACGGGGGCAGGTGGTGGCACAGGAGCAAATCTTGGAACGGCTGATATCAAGCTAATCAAATAGACAATTTCTAAGGGGATATCATGAAAACACGCCTGCTGGGGGGCATTGCCGCATTACTTGTGGCAATTATAGGAACCGTATTGCTGGTGACGTACGTTCAAAATGCTGATAAACGCGCGCTGGCCAGTACCGAAACTGAAAACATCTACATCGTCCAGAAAACCATTCCTGCCGGCGCCTCCGCCGAGACGATCGCCGATTCTGTGGCCAGGAAGTCAGTGCCTAAGCTCGCCATCGCCGAAAACAGCGTGACGGACCTCGGGTCCCTCGGCGCCAAGGTCTCGGCCGTAGCCCTCATGCCGGGCGAGCAGCTGTTGTCCTCGCGGATGGTGGAGCAAAACGCTTTTCTCGGTCCGTCCCGGGTTCAGATCCCCACCGGACTCCAGGAACTCACGCTCAAGCTTCCTATCGAACGTGTCGCAGGTGGCGTCCTCAAGGCCGGGGACACGGTGGGTGTCTTCCTCTCGCTGGAAGACGCGGGTGCCAACCAGGCCGGTAGCAAAGCCAGGACCCAGCTGACCTTCCACAAGGTCCTCGTGACGGCGGCGCAATTCAGCAACGGTACCGCCACCCAGACGGGGGGCTCGGACGCCACAGCGGGAACGGCCCAGGCGTCGTCGACGTCCAGCAGCAACGAGCAGACGGACGACACGTATCTCGTGACGCTCGCCCGGAACTCCGCCGACGCCGAACGCATCGTGTTTGCCGCGGAGTTCGGCAAGATCTACCTGTCCAAGGAACCTGGCGACGCGCTTGAGAAGAGCAACGGCGTCGTTGACACGGCGGGACTGTTCCGATGAGCCGCTACGTTCTCATCACCCCGAACAGTGACTTCGAGCGACTGGTCCGGCTTGCCGTGACCGGAATGCACGGTGCATTGCATGTCTTCCAGGCAGACTACCTGCCGGAAGGCCCCGCAGATATCCTGCGCCAGATGCAGGGAGAACCTCCGGAGGTCCTGATCCTCGGACCCGGCCTGCCAGTGGAGGGTTCCCTCAAGCTCGCGTCCGTGATGGACCTCCAGTACCCGGAAATCAGCGTAGTGCTCGCCGCTACCGCGACTCCGGAGAGCGTGCTGCAGGCTATGCGGGCCGGCGTCCGGGACTTTCTCGACCCGGCGGCCGACGCGGACACCATTCGCGTCATGCTGGAGCGGGCCAGTCTTGCAGCTGCGGGCCGGCGGCGCGGGCTCGCCCCGCAGGCGTCGGAGCACGCAGACCACGGCGGCAACGGCCGAGTCATCGCGGTGATGTCACCCAAGGGCGGCGTCGGCAAGACGACGGTGGCAACCAACCTCGCCGTCGGACTTGGCAAGACCTCCCCGATGAGCGTGGTGATCGTCGATCTCGACCTTCAGTTCGGCGATGTGGCCAGCGGCCTGCTGCTGGAGCCGGAGTTCACCATCACAGATGCCGTGATGGGGGCCGCAAGCCAGGATTCGATGGTCCTCAAGACGTACCTGACCGTTCACCCTGCCGGTATCTACGCCTTGTGCGCCCCGCTCAGTCCGATCGATATGGACAAGATCACGGCTGCCCATGTCTCCCACCTGCTCGAGCAGCTGCGGCAGGAATTCCAATACATCGTGGTGGATACGGCCCCAGGGCTGGGAGAGCACGTCCTGGCGACGCTCGAACAGGCCACGGATGCCGTCTGGATCTGCGGAATGGACGTTCCCAGCATCCGCGGCATGCGCACCGGCTTCCAGATTCTGGATGAACTCAACCTGACACCCGAACGCCGTCACATCGTCCTGAACATGGCGGACCGGCGGGCGGGCCTGACCTTGAAGGACGTCGAAGCTACTGTCGGTGTCCCCGTGGATGTGGTGCTGCCGCGTTCCAAGAACCTTCCCTACTCCACCAACAAGGGAGTCCCCGTCCTCCAGGACGGCGGCAGGGATCCCGCGTCCAAGGGACTGCGACAGCTCGTGGATCGCTTCAAACCCGGGTGGGAAGCAAGACCTCACAAACAGCTGCACAGAAGGGCGGTATTCCAGTGAGCCTCACCGACCGATTCGCACAAATGCGCGGGGATGCCCCCGCCAGGAAGTCGCCTGAAGCGCAACCTGCCCCGGTGGACGTCTTCCAGGCCCCATCGACGCTCGGCCGCATACATGAGGCCAAGACCGCTGCGGAATCGCGCAGCGACGTCGCTGAAGTCCAGCAGACCGCTTCCATCGCCAGTGAGGCGCTCAACACGCTCAAGGAGCGGGCCAGCCAGGCCCTGTTTGAACGGCTCGGGTCCAGGATTACCGATTCCTCAATCGGCGAGGCTGAGCTCCACCAATCGGTCAAAGACGAACTCAAGGCCGTCGTCGACGAGGAACAGATTCCGCTTTCCGGCCAGGAACGCCAGCGGCTGATCCGCGAGATTATCGATGATGTGTTGGGGCACGGTCCCATCCAGAGATTCCTGGACGACCCCGCCGTCACCGAAGTCATGGTCAACCGCTTTGACCAGATCTACGTGGAGCGCGGCGGACAGCTGCACCTGACGGAAACGAAATTTACCTCAGATGAAGCGCTTCGGCGAGTCATCGAGCGGATCGTGTCAAACGTGGGCCGGCGGATCGACGAGTCGTCACCCTTGGTGGACGCCCGCCTCGCCGACGGATCACGAGTCAACGCCATTATTCCGCCGTTGGCGGTCAATGGACCGGCTCTCACAATCCGGAAATTTGGGCGCGACCCGCTGACCGTCAACAATCTGATCTCGATGGGCAGCCTGTCCCCCGAGATGGCCGAACTGCTCCAGGCCTGTGTTCTGGCACGCATGAACATCATCGTGTCCGGCGGCACCGGCACGGGCAAGACGACGCTGCTGAATGTGCTGTCTTCGTTCATTCCGGCGTCGGACCGAATCGTCACGATCGAGGACGCGGTGGAACTGCAGTTGCAGCAGGACCACGTGGTCCGGCTGGAAAGCCGGCCGCAGAACATCGAGGGCAAGGGCGAGATCTCCATTCGGGACCTCGTTCGTAACTCCCTGCGCATGCGGCCGGACCGGATCGTCGTCGGCGAAGTCCGCGGCGGGGAATGCCTGGACATGCTCCAGGCCATGAACACCGGCCACGACGGCTCCATCTCAACAGTCCACGCCAACTCCCCCCGGGACGCCATCGCCAGGCTCGAAACCCTGGTCCTCATGGCCGGCATGGACCTGCCCTTGCGGGCCGTCCGCGAGCAGGTGGCCTCGGCCGTCAACCTGATCGTGCACATCTCCCGGCTTCGCGACGGCTCGCGCCGCGTCACGCATATCACCGAGGTCCAGGGCATGGAAGGCGACATCGTCACGCTCCAGGACGCGTTCGTCTTCGACTACTCGGCCGGCGTGGACAGCAGCGGCCGGTTCCTGGGCAAACCGGTGCCCACCGGCGTCCGGCCACGGTTCACTGACCGCTTTGCCGATCTCGGGATTACCATCTCCCCGGCAGTCTTCGGCGTGCAGCCGACAAGGGGGCGGTAACCATGCTCCCGGAGCTTTCCCCCCTCGCCTTCGTGGGCGGCCTGCTGCTGGTCTATGCAGCGCTGGCGATCGTCTTCACATTCGTCTTCAAGTCCCGGTCGGCGGTACCGCTATCCCGGCGCAGGCCGGAAATGGGGCCGCAGACCTCCTCGTTCAGCAGACTGACCAACCAGGCGGTCGACGCCCTCAACAAGGGCGTGCGCCGCGGCCGCACCGGCATACTCAACAGGGACAAGCTCGACGCCGCCGGCCTCAAGAAGGGCCCCGGCGATTACCTGCTGATGGGCGGCGCTTTGACCTTCGTGGCAGTGGTGGTCGGGTTCCTGACGGGCGGGGCGTTCTTCGCGGTTCTGCTGCTGGTGCTCACCCCGGTAGCCCTCGTGACATTCCTGAACATCATGGTTTCCCGGCGGAGAAAGAAATTCGACGACCAGGTTCCGGACACCCTGCAAATGTTTTCCGGCGGTCTCAGGGCCGGACACAGCTTGCTCCGCGCCATTGACGCTGCCGCACAGGAAAATGAAGCGCCCATGGCCGAGGAACTGAACAGGGTGGTCAATGAGACCAGGATCGGCCGGGATCTCGGCGAGTCCCTCGACGAAGTGGCGCGCCGGACAGACAACGAGGACTTCGGCTGGATCGCCCGGGCGGTCGAGATCCACCGGGAAGTTGGCGGGGACCTTGCCGAGGTCCTGGACCATGTTGGCGAAACTATCCGCGACCGGAACCAGATCCGAGGCCAAGTCAGGGCGCTTAGCGCTGAAGGCCGAATCTCTGCTTTGGTCCTCATAGCCCTCCCGGTGGTGATGTTCATTGGCCTGACCCTGTTCAACCCCCTCTACTCCAGGGTGTTCACGAGTACGCTGCCCGGCTATCTCATGATCGCCGGCGTGGTGGTCCTCCTCGGGATCGGCAGCTTCTGGCTCAGCCGGCTCATCAAACCGAAGTTCTAGGGAAGCAGGGAGAGAACAGTGCAAACCATCGCTTATGCCGCCATCCTGGCGATCATCGCCCCGCTGTCGGTCATGACGTGGCTGGTTCTGACAGGCGACCGTGCCGGACTCAGAAACATCCAATCCAACCTTGGCAAGGGGCCGAAGACGGGGACGGCGGCTGCCGGTGCCAACGAGCAGCTTGCGTCGCTGGCGAGGAAGGCCATGCCGAAAGGTTACGCAGCATGGCTGGACAAACAATTGGCCGGCGCCGGCCGGCCAAAGGCCTGGCCGCTGGCCCGTGTCGTCATGGTCAAGCCCCTGCTGGCCTTGGCCGGAGCCGTGCTGGGCATCCTGCTCTACACCGCTGATCCCAAGCCCATGAAGCTTGGCATCGCCCTGGGAGTCACCGCGCTCTGTTACTTCGTCCCCGACATCCTTCTCCGCAACTACGCGGAGAAGCGTCGGACCGCAATAAAGATGGAACTGCCAAACGCCCTGGATCAGATGCTCATTTCCGTCCAGGCAGGCCTGGGTTTTGAAACCGCTATGGCCCGCGCCGGCGAGGCCGGGAAGGGACCTTTGGCCGATGAACTCGTCCGGACCCTGCAGGACATGCAAGTGGGACGCTCCCGCAAAGAGGCCTACCTGGCCATGGCCCAACGCGTGGATGTCCCTGACTTGCGGTCCTTCGTCCGGGCGGTCGTCCAGGCGGACAGCTACGGTATCGCGATCGCAAATGTCCTCAAGTCCCAGGCGACCGTTATGCGAGTCAAGCGTCGGCAGCGGGCTGAGGAGCACGCGATGAAGATGCCCGTGAAGATGCTTTTCCCGCTGATCGTCTCCATCCTTCCAGCCCTGTTTATCGTGGTGCTCGGACCCACCGTCCTCAGCATCATGGACGTCTTCACCGGCCGCTAGGCAGGCGAACACGCCGCTGCCCGTACTTCGGGCAGCTCCACAGACCGGACCCCCTTGGACCCAGAGCTAAGGGGGTCCTCCTGCGTGTCCGGCGCAGGATGGGCGCAGGGAATGTACAGGAAACGTGCAGTTTGGGAAGCCTTAGCACAGGATGCGTCAAAGGCGAATCGTCGGCGTGTCGTCCGTTGCTATGTTCCTCTCAGTGCTGGTGCAGGGCCAGCCTCCCAACTCGCTCAGGAGTCTCCAATGCGTTCCTTCATCTCCGCTTTCGCAACCCGTCTTTGCCGCGATCAGCGCGGCGCCACCGCCGTCGAATACGGCATCATGGTCTCCCTCATCGCCGTCGTGATCATCGTCGCCGTCACGATGCTCGGCGGCACTTTGACCGACACCTTCACGCAGGTCCAGTGCTCGGTCAGCGGGGGCGCCTTCACGCCCGCAGCCGCCGGGGCAGCAGGCACGGCTTCCTGCACACCGTAAGCACCGCGTCCCAGGCACGGCACTTCGGCCAATGACAGTGTGGGTGGCCATCGGCAGCAGCCCCAGCGCCGCGCGAACGGCGGCCAAGAACGCGGCCACGGCGCTGAAACCGGCGCTGGCCGACACCAACATCACCATCAGCCCCGCCACCTGCACCGCCGGTACCCAAGTGACGCTCAAGATCACCTATTCGCTCTCCACGATGACCGGC
This sequence comes from Arthrobacter sp. P1_H7, assembly GCF_056405215.1. Taxonomy (NCBI): domain Bacteria; kingdom Bacillati; phylum Actinomycetota; class Actinomycetes; order Micrococcales; family Micrococcaceae; genus Arthrobacter; species Arthrobacter sp. P1_H7. The sequence goes on from NZ_JBFUCO010000017.1 coordinate 161,286, forward strand.
ATTGCAGGCCCGTTCACCATGGAAGGCAAAGGAGTCATGCTGTGCGGAGGCTAGGAACAACACCCGCCGGCGGCGAGCGCGGGGCCATCAGCGTCCTGGTCGCCATCCTCATGGTGACCTTGCTCGGCTTCACCGCTCTGGCCGTGGATGTCGGCATGCTTTACGCCGAGCGAACCCAACTGCGTAACGGAGCCGACTCCGCAGCCCTCGCCATTGCTCAGAAGTGCTCCCGGAATATCAACGACGCCGACTGCTCCACCACCTCCGCCCTTGCCCGGAGCCTCGCCAATAGCAATGCTGGCGACGGGAAAAGCAACATTGCGGACCTCGTTCTGGATAAAGCGGCCGGCACAGTGAAGGTGACCGCGGGGGCGCAGGAAGCCGGCAAGGCGCCGAACCGGGTCTCGCTCTTCTTCGCCCGCGTCCTCGGCTTCAACGACGCCACGGTTACCGCCGGTGCCACCGTCCAGTGGGGCCGGCCTGTGACTGGTCCGACGACGTTCCCCATCGCCTTCTCCATCTGCCAGGTGAAGACTCACATCGATGGCGGTCTGCAACTGCTGGTGAGCCACGGCAGCAAGGGCGAGGCGACCTGCAATTACGGGCCGTCGGGAGCCGTCGTTCCGGGTGGATTCGGCTGGCTCAATCGCCCCTCCGGTACCTGTGCAGGAATCGTCAACGCCACGAGTTGGTCCCCCAGCGATCCCGGAAACAGCTATCCCGGTGTGTGCGATGACCAGTTGCGGGCCTGGGCCGCAGACATCACGGCCGGAAAGGACGTCACAGTCCTGCTCCCGATCTTTGATGAGGTGGCCGGTACCGGTTCCAGCACCACCTACAAACTCATCTCGTTTGCGGCCTTCCACGTCAAAGGCTGGAGCTTCAATGGCAACAAGTTCCCCATTACGTTTCACAACAAGCCTCCCTTCGTCGATGCCGCGTTGACCTGCGACGGCAGCTGCACCGGCGTCATCGGCAGCTTCGTCCATTACGTTTCCCTGGACAACGCCTACACCCTCGGGCCTGCGCCCGACTTCGGCGCCGGCGTCGTCAAGCTCACGCAATAGGACATCCGTCGCCACACCATCCACCAACCAGTTCAGGAGCAGTTTTTGAAGTCACGCCTATTGGCAGGGATCGCGGCCCTGGTGCTGGCCGTCGTCGGGGCCATCCTGGTAGTCAGCTACGCGCAGGGGGCCGACGCACGGGCAGTGCAAGGCCTGGAGCCGCAGGACATTTTAGTGGTGGCGAAAGCCGTACCGGCAGGCACCACCACCGAGGCCCTCAAGCCATTTCTCGCGACGGAAAGACTTCCAGGCACGGCCATCGCCAAATCCGCGCTCCAGAACCTGGACGGGATGGCAGGCAAGGTCACCGCCGTCGACCTGCTCCCGGGCGAGCAGCTCGTCGCGGAGCGACTGATCGCACCCGAGGAACTGCAAACCAGCGGGGCGGTGGACATTCCCGAGGGGCTGCAGGAGGTGTCCTTCCAGCTGGAACCGCAGCGCGTGGTGGGCGGCCGGTTGGCACCGGGGGATCACGTCGGCATCTTCATTTCGCTTAAGAGCGGCGGCGACGCGGCGAAGCCGGACAAGGAATCAACGCAGCTGTCCATTCATAAGGTCCTCCTCACGGCGGTGCAGCGCGCGCCCGTCGCGAGCGAGGCGGCGAAGACGGCGTCCGGCACTGGGAGCACGGCTCCAGCGGAGGACACCTCGCTCCCCACCGGCTCTCTGCTTCTGACCGTGGCCGTGGATGACGTCAATGCCTCGAAAATCATTTATGCCTCTGAGTTCGCCAGCCTGTGGCTGAGCAAGGAGCCCCTCAACGCCAAAGACAGCGGGCCAACCGTGATGGAAGGTAGCAAGGTGTACAAATGAGCCGCTTTGTCCTGATTTCGCCGAACACGGACTTCGATGCCCGCGTGCGCCAGGCGCTGGCCGGTGGCCTTCCGGGCGGCCTGCAGACCTTCGCGTTCGTCAATCCCGCGAACCCGGCGGAGCTCTTCGCCAGCCTCAACCAGGAACGGCCCGAGGTCCTGATCCTGGGACCCGACGTGCCGGTGGAGGACGCCCTGCGCCTGGCGACGGTGTTCGACGTCCAGCTTCCCGAGCTCAGCGTCATCCTGGTCGGCGAGCCAGATCCGAACTTCGTCCTGCTGGCCATGCGGGCCGGCATCCGCGACATCCTCAGCCCGGCGGCGGACCCGGCCCAGATCCGGGTGCTGCTGGAGCGGGCCTGCCAGTCGTTCGCCACGCGCAACCGGACCAGCGCGGCCAGCCGGCCGGACAGCCCCAAGGGATTGGTGATCGGCGTCTTCTCCCCCAAGGGCGGAGTCGGCAAAACCACGATCGCCACCAACATCGCCATCGGGCTCGGCCAAGTGGCGCCCATGGGCGTGGTGATCGTAGACCTGGACCTGCAGTTCGGGGACGTGGCCTCGGGCCTGTACCTGAACCCGGAGCACACGGTGACCGACGCCGTCTCGTCCGCGGCCAGCCAGGATTCCCTCGTCCTCAAGGCCTTCCTCACCGTCCACCCCGGGAGCATCTACGCCCTCTGCGCCCCCCGGACGCCCGAGGAGGCTGACGACATCACACCGCAGCAGGTCACGCGCCTGCTCGAACAACTGGCCGAACAGTTCCAGTACGTCGTGGTCGACACCGCGCCCGGGCTCCCGGAGGTCGGGTTGGCCGCCCTCGAACAATGCACCGACGCCGTCTGGGTGACTGCCATGGATGTGCCGAGTATTCGCGGGCTGCGCTCCGGCCTGGAAATCCTCCGGCGCCTGGACCTGCTTCCCGAGACGCGCCACGTGGTGCTGAACATGGCGGATTCCAAGTCGGGGCTGAGCGTCCAGGACGTCGAAGCGACCATCGGCGCGCCCGTGGACGTCAGCATCCCCCGGTCCAAGGCAGTGGCGTTCTCCACCAACCGCGGCGTCCCGGTCCTTCAGGACGGACGCAAGGATCCGGCCATCAAAGGACTGAAACAGCTCGTCCACCGGTTCGATCCCGCCTGGCGCGCCACCGCCCAGAAGAAGCTGCACCGCCGGGTGGTGGTCTAGATGAAGCTTTCCGAGCGGCTCCGCTCCGCCGAGGGAACGGCTGCAGTTGCCCCGCAGGCCGTGTCTCCTCAGGCCGCAACTCCGGTGGCGTTGTCCCCCACCGGAGGAAGTGGGACGACGGCGGCACAGCCGGCCGCCGTCGTCCTCCAGAAAAGCAGCCGCCCACCAGTGCCGGGCTTCCCGGAGCACCAGGACTCCCGCGCCCGGGGGCAGCAGCCCGTCGACGCCTTCGCGGCCCTCAAGCAGCGGGCCGCCACCGCGTTGTTCGAACGCATGGGAACCCGCTTCAACGATTCGGCAACCACGGAAGATGACCTCCGCACCTCCGCGCGGGAGGAGCTGACGCGCATCATCGACGCCGAGCAGGTCCCCCTGTCCGCCGAGGAGCGCTCCCGGCTGGTCCGCGACGTGGCCGACGACGTCCTGGGCTACGGCCCGCTGCAGCGCCTCCTCGACGACCCCGCCGTCACGGAAATCATGGTCAACCGGATGGACCAGATCTACGTGGAACGCAACGGCAAACTGACCCTTACGGAATCGCGGTTCAGCTCCGAGGACCACCTCCGCAAGGTGATCGAGCGCATCGTTTCCAAGGTGGGCCGGCGCATTGACGAGTCCTCGCCCCTTGTGGACGCGCGGCTCGAGGACGGGTCCCGCGTCAACGCCGTCATTCCGCCGCTCGCCGTCGGCGGTTCGTCGCTGACCATCCGAAAGTTCAGCAAGGTGCCGCTGACTGTCCGGAACCTCATCGAGTTCGGCACGCTGACGCCGGAAATGGCGGAACTGCTGAACGCCTGCGTGAAGGCCAAGCTCAACATCATCGTCTCCGGCGGCACCGGCACGGGAAAGACGACACTGCTGAATGTGCTTTCCTCTTTCCTGCCCCACGACGAGCGGATCGTGACGATCGAGGACGCCGTCGAGCTCCAGATCCAGCAGGAACACGTGGTGCGTCTGGAAAGCCGACCGTCGAACACCGAGGGCAAGGGCGAGGTGACCATCCGCGAACTGCTGCGGAACTCCCTCCGCATGCGCCCGGACCGGATCGTGGTGGGCGAGGTCCGCGGCGGCGAATCACTGGACATGCTCCAGGCCATGAACACCGGCCACGACGGTTCGCTCTCGACCGTGCACTCCAACTCGCCCCGGGATGCCGTGGCCCGCCTGGAGACCCTCGTGCTCATGGCCGGCATGGACCTGCCGCTGCGGGCCATCCGGGAACAGATCGCCTCGGCCGTCAACCTGATTATCCAGATCTCCCGGCTGCGGGACGGCACCCGGCGGATCACCCACGTCACCGAGGTCCAGGGCATGGAGGGAGACATCGTCACGCTTCAGGACGCCTTCGTGTTCGACTACGCCGCCGGTGTCGACGCCCATGGCCGGTTCCTCGGCAAACCGGTCCCCACCGGCATCCGCCCGCGCTTCATCGACCGTTTCGAGGACCTGGGCATCTATGTCTCCCCCGCCGTGTTTGCCGCGCCGCTGACGCCGGCCGGAAGGGCGTGATCTGTCCATGACCCTGCTGTCCATCGGCGTCGGCCTGCTCTTCAGCGCTGTGCTGGTCCTCGGGATCGTGCTGCTCGCACCCGGCGGGGCGAGTCTCCCACTGGACCGGCGCAGGCCCGTCCAGGGCCAGGCCGACTCGCAGCTGACCCGGTTCGCCGGTTCGGCCGTCCAACTGGTCGACGGTTTCTTCTCCGGCCGCAAGATCCGGCTCTTCAACCGCGAGTCGCTGGAACAGGCCGGCCTGCGCCTGAGCCAGGCCGACTTCTACGTCCTGCTCCTGGCCGGAGCTGTTGCGGGGGGCTTTGCCGGGTTCGTCGTCGCGGGGCCGTTGCTGGCGGTCCTGCTGGTGCTGCTGGCGCCGGTCGTGGGCCACCTCGTAATCGGCATCCTGACCGGCAAGCGCCGCACCAAGTTCGACCAGCAGCTCGGCGACACCCTGCAGCTGCTCTCCGGCGGCCTCCGGGCCGGGCACAGCATCATGCGCGCCATTGACGCCGCCGCATCCGAATCGCAAAGCCCGACGTCGGAAGAGATGCGCCGCGTGGTTACGGAGACCAGCCTGGGCCGGGACCTCCTGGACTCCCTGACCGACACCGCGGACCGGATGCGGAACGAGGACTTCGTCTGGATCGCCCAGGCCATCCAGATCAACCGCGAAGTGGGCGGGAACCTGGCCGAAGTCCTGGACCAGGTCAACGAGACCATCCGAGAGCGCAGCGAGATCAAAGGGCACATCAAATCCCTCGCCGCCGAGGGAAAGTTCTCCGCCTACATCCTCATGGCCATGCCGATCGGGATCGTGGTGATGCTGATGCTGGTCAATCCCGGCTACATGAACGCCATGTTCACGCACCCGCTGGGCTGGGGCATGATGGCCGCTTCCGTCATCCTCATGACCATTGGTGGGCTGTGGATGCGCAAAATCATCGACCTGAAGTTCTGAGGCGGCCATGGCACCTGCTGTACTTCTTGCCACGCTGCTGGTGGCGTTGCCGCTCGGCTATCTCGCGTGGTCGCTGCTCTCCGTAGACCGGAGGTCACAGCGCGCCATGCGGGAGATGCTCGCGCTGGGCACGGACCCTGCCGAACTCACACAGCGGGAGCGCAGCAGCCTGCTGGAACGGGCCGGCCACCGGCTGACTCCCGCAGCGTACGTCCGCAAACTGGACCGGCTACTGTCCCTCGCCGGGCGTCCCGCGTCGCTGCCGCTGGGCCGCGTGCTCGCGGCCAAGCCGCTCCTGGGGCTGCTGGGCGCCCTCTTGGGCTCCTGGATCAGCACCAACAGCCCGACGCCGATCCTCAAGCTCGTGGGAATCTTTGTGTTCCTGCTGGGCTACTTCATCCCTGATCTCCTGCTGTACAGCAAGGGGCAGGAGCGGCAGAAGACCATGCAGCTGGAACTGGCCAACACGCTGGACCAGATGCTGATCTCCGTGGAAGCGGGCCTGGGCTTCGAAGGCGCCATGGCCCGGGCCGGCGAGAACGGCAAGGGCCCGCTGGCGGAGGAACTGATCCGGACCCTGCAGGACATGCAGGTAGGACGCAGCCGGCGCGAGTCCTACGTGGCACTGGCGGCACGGACCAACGTGCCCGAGCTGCGCAGCTTCGTCCAGGCCGTGGTCCAGGCCGACACCTACGGCATTGCCATCAGCCGGGTGCTGCGGGTGCAGGCGAAGGTCATGCGGGTCAAGCGCCGGCAACGGGCCGAGGAGAAGGCCATGAAGCTGCCCGTGACAATCCTGTTCCCCTTGCTGTTCTTCATCTTCCCCGTGCTTTTCATCGCCATCCTGGGCCCCGCCGTCATCAACGCCATTGACACGTTCAGCGGCCAGTAGCAGCCGACACCGCGAGAACACACCGGAACGTGCCGTTTAATGGGAGCGCAGTTTCCGGGATCTGGCCGGGTTCTATGGCAACATCTGGACCATGAACGACACCACACGTGAGGACACACCCCCTTCACGCTCCGAAATGGGCCAGGGGAGCGTCTTCGCAAGGAAGTTTCCGCTGCTGACCCGATCGGTACCCTTCCTGCTTTGGCCTTTGGCTGTTGTGGCCGTGTTCGTGTCGGTCCGGCACGTCGTCACCGGCAACGCAATCGGGTACGACTCGCACGCCTACTGGCTCGCGGCGCAGGGCGGGCTTTCCTACGGCGCAAGTCCCGGACAGCGGGACGCGTATTTGTATTCGCCCGCGTTTGCAGCGGCGATCTGGCCGCTGGCGTTGCTTCCCTGGCCCCTGTTCTGTGCGGCGTGGTTTGCGATCGAGGCAGCAGCAGTGGCGTGGCTGGTGAGACCCCTCCGGGCGCGGTGGGCCATTCCGGTGTCCCTGCTGTGCCTCCCCGAACTCGTCGTCGGAAACATCTACATCTTGCTCGCCGCGGCCGCCGTAGTCGGCATGCGCAGGCCTGCCGCCTGGTCTTTCGCCGTCCTCACGAAGGTCACCACCGGCGTCGGCCTTCTCTGGTTCGCCACTCGTGGCGAATGGAAGAGGTTGCTTCAAGGAGTTGGCGCAACGCTGCTCATCGTCGCCGTGTCTTATGCAGTCGACCCAACAGCGTGGAGCGACTGGATACGGTTCCTGTTCGAGAACAAGGAGGGAACGCCTGACAGCCGCGTCAGCTTCGTCGTGCGGTGCCTCATCGCTGTGGCCCTGGTCGTCATCGGTGCCCGGAAGCAATGGCCCTTTCTCGTCGCTCCGGCGATGGTGCTGGCGTCACCGGTCCTCGTCTCGGTCGTTCCGTGGACGATCCTCATTGCCGTACCCCGTCTTCTCCTGGAGGGAAGCAACCACGGGACGCGGCAATAGCTGCGGACGTGGCTGGTTCCCTCGGGAAAGCCTCAGGGTTTCCGCAGGATAGACCGGGCTGCACGGCATCGGCCGCGTCAGCAAGTAGCGTGGTCACATGTCCCTTCCAAGCGCTTGCCCCGACGACGGAGAAGCGAGCATTGCCCTCGCTCCCACAACCTCTCCGGGACTGCCGGCGCCTGCCCTGACGGCATCCAGTGCGGCAGCGGCCTTGCCGGAGGTACGCCAGGAAGCCCTCCCCGCGGACCTGCCGCCGGCCCCGCTCGTGGACCCTGCCGCGCTTCAGGACCTGGGTGCCCAGCTCGAGAATCCGGCCGTGGCGAAGGGATTTGCCAGGGACTACACCCGGATGTGGGACCAGCGCTACCGCACGCTGGCCTCGGCCCTCGAACGCGGGGATCTCGCGGCCTCGATGGACGCTGTGCTGAGCCTGAAGACGTCCTCGGCCATGGTCGGAGGCCTGCGCCTGGCCCAGCTCGCCGGCGAACTGGAGAACGCCCTCAGGGCCGGCGACATTGGCCGGGCCCTGTCGCTCCTGCGCGACGTTGCCGCGCGCGGCGGGGAAACCGTGGACGAACTCCAGTTCAGCTATGTCCTGTGGGACAGCTGATATGAGTTGAGTCTGTCCTTCACAAACACCTCCGGAGATGCCAGGACGGGATGTATCAGATTCCCTTGAGGACCCGGGGCTGATCCGCGGGATCCTCCCGACGCCTTCGGAGGTGTTTGTTATGTCTGTTCAGGCC
>NZ_JBFUCO010000018.1:0-117482 GCF_056405215.1 Arthrobacter sp. P1_H7
AAATTTGAAACCAGCCAAAAACACCAGACCACACCACGGGGTGGCGGGCCCGGCAAATTCAACCAATTCAATACAATAAATTGGTATCAACAAACTTGGCACACTATTGAGTTCTCAAACAACAGACACACCCGGCACCACCACAACCAACATTCAGTCGCGGATCGCTCCGGAGCAACTTTCCAAACTTACCCGATCCTGGAAGTCTTTGCAAATTCGCATTTCTGCGATTTGCATTCATCCAAGAAGGTCCCCGCCGTTATTTAGCGCGCAAATTTGCGAACCATTTTCAGGCTGTTTAGAAGGGGGTCGGTCGCTTTCTTTCCGCATCAGCGGCGGCGACTCGAATTACTTTACACGCCGGGAGGACCCTGCACAAATCGGCCCCTCGAAGGGGTCCCATGGCGTCATATTCCCCGGAACCATGCGGATTCGGGCCCGCCGCAGCCGCCCCCAAAGGCCAGCCGGCCGGCGTCGGGCTTTTATGGCGTGGGTCACACGCGACTATCGGTCTCCCAGCAGCGCTTGAACCTGGAGGAGAAACTTCAGGCCGCCGTCGGTCAGGTCCTTCTCCCTGAGAAGGAAGCGTGGGGCGGGGACCGTGAGCTGGAGGCAGTCCAGGAAGTGGCGCACGGTGCGGTCGATGTCCCACGCCCACTGCTCCGGGATAGGGTCGCCGGAGCGGTTGACGAAGCCTGAGGCCTCTAGTGCAGTGAGGATGACCTCGCCGCGAAGGGTGTACGACGGGGCGACTCCCTGGATCAACCAGTACGCCGCAAGCCTGGTCATGAGTTTCAAGGCGTCGTTCTCCGGGGCTCCGATCGTCTGCACCATGTAATCCCAGAGTTCGTCGGGTTCGTCCAGACCGATCTTGCCCATCGGTCCGAGCACCATCCTGCCGTTGCGCTTGCGCAGGAGCTTCCAGTCCAGCAGGTGCAGGCGGAGGTTGAGCACGTCCTTGGCGTTGACTTCACGGTTGCCCTTGCCCATGAGGTCGTCATGCCAGCCGAGCTCGTCCAGCGCGCGCCGGACCATCGCCGGTTTCAGATAACCGGAATTCGTCAGCTCCAGCCCCTCCCCCGCAGATCTCTCGAGGAACCACCTGATGGGACGGAGCACTGCGTCGCGCTCGTCCTGGGTGAGTGGCCGCGGCCAGAGCTGCAGGCCTAGCCGTTCGAGCTTCCGGTTGACGGCGTCAAGATCGAAGGCTTCGGCGTCGAACGCAGTGGCCCGTTCACCGGTGACCTCCGAAAACCACGTGGCGGCGTCGTAGAACTCCGGGTGTTTCTCGTTCGCGAGTACCTCCGCCAGCCGCCGGTAGCCGCCGGGACCGCCGGAGTCCTCCACCGGCCCCCGGTTGCCGCCGTCCACGCACGCGATCGTCCCCTCCTGAACCAGCGCCGGCCCCACGAGCTCCACCCTGTGAATCCAGGTGTCGCCAAAGTCGTATTCGTACTCGAAGTCAGCGTGTCCGGCTCCCTGAGCGTCGATCAGTTCAAAGAGGACGACGCCGGAAGCCGGCTCCGCTGCAACATCCTCCGCTGCTTCATCGGGACCAACGATCACGCGGGGCTCACCGGTGCGGTCCAGGCACCGGACGCCGTAGAGATGGCGGTTCCGCCATCCGAACGCGCACTGGATGGCCTCGTGGAACTGCGGGACGGTGACGGTCTCCGGGACCAGGAGTCGGCGCCAGATCTCGGGCTGGGTTCCCTGGATGCTGATCCGTAGGTCGTAGGCGGGGACGGTCTGCATGCTGGCCATCTTGCCAGAGCTCCAGTACCGTCCGTGCACCAGATTTTGGCGTTGTGGACATCTCCGGCCATACAGCAGCAGGCGCCCTCGCCCCGCGTGCCATACTCAGAGCGTGACGACGTCGTACGCGTTCCGTGCCGAGCTGTGGCAGTACCCCGACCAGGCCGGCTGGCACTTCATCACGTTGCCGCCAGAACTGGCGGAGGAGTTCAAGGACCAGGCAGCACCGTTTCGCAAGGGCTTCGGTTCGGTGAAAGTGAGCGCCTGCATCGCCGGGCAGCGGTGGCAGACGTCGCTCTTCCCGGACAACAGGAGCGACTCCTACCTCCTCCCCGTAAAGAAGGCCATCAGGACCGCGGCCGGCATCGGCGCCGGGGACGTGGTGGACGTGGAAGTCGCCCTGATTTTAGAGGGTTGAGCACTGCGGCCGCGCGGCGATAGTACGCAGAAAGCGCAGCCATCCTCGATAGCCGCCCCGGATCCGCGAACCCCTTTCGCGCCGCCCTGGCCGTTGCTACGATTGCTACGGAGGCCGTCATGACAACAATTCCGCACCGCGAGTTACGCAACCAGAGCAGCAAAATTCTTGAGCGCGTGAAAAACGGCGAAACCATTGATGTGACGAACAATGGAGAAATCGCCGCCATTCTCATTCCGCCGTCGGTTTCCCCTTTCGAGCGCCTGCTCTTGTCGGGTCAAATCAGGCCGGCCTCCGGGGGGGCCGTTGATTTTCGGTCCCTGCCGCGGGTCAGTTCAGCGAGCTTTACTGCGGATATCCTGACCGACGTTCGCGGGGACCGTTGATCCTCTACGTGGACACCTCGGCGGCCCTCAAACTGGTTGTGGAGGAAACGGAATCGTCTGCTCTGGCGAAGCACCTCGCGGCCGCCGTGTCCGGCGGCGACCAGCTGGTGGCTTCCATGCTCCTGCACACGGAGCTCCACTGCGCAGCGCACCGTCGCGGATTTCCCGGCGAACTGGTCAATTCAGTCTTGGGCGGAATCAATCTCGTGGACGTGGCGCGCTCGGACTTGATGTACGCGGCCGCCTTGCCCGGCCGGCTGCGCAGCGCCGATGCGATTCATTTGGCGGCGGCGATCCGGCTCCAGGCTGACATCGTGATCGCCTACGACGCCGAACTGCTGGCTGCAGCTGTGGACGCCGGCTTGAACGTTTTTTCCCCGGCCAGCCGGGACTGAACGCGACATAGGCCACGAGGCACCCGGGGCCTCCGCAGCTCGTGCGGGCTCACCGCGCCGGCGATGCCTCCACGAAAGCCACTTGGGTGGCGTATTGCTGGTAGAGCTTGACGGCCTCATCGATCTCGATGTGGCCGAAGTTCAGCGAGACCTGCAGCCCCTCCAGCTGGGCACTGGCGGTCTCGGCCGCGCTCACACGGTCCGCCACCGAACGGGACGTGGCAAAGTTCGTTGCCAGCGCCGCGGCAATTGAACAGATCACCGCCAGCAGACACAGCCCGCGCCACACCACCGAGTCGTCGCTCAGGTTGAAGATGTTCGCCACCGCTTCAGTGAACCCCGTGCCACCGGCGGCGGGGCCAACCGTGAACGCGGCGGCCAGCGCACTGCCAACTATGCTGATGCTGGCCAGCCGGGAGCGCCGTGGTCGTTCCCGGCCGAGGTAGGACTGAAGGTCCCGTTGCTTCTCGTCGATGCGGTTGGACAGCCTTTGCCGCGTATCGGATGTTTCGTCCATGACCTGGTCCCCGGTTCCCTCGCCGATCGTGTCTGCACGCCTGGAAAGTGGGATCCGGCTGCCAACCGTCCACCGGTTCCCCCGGGTTGCCCCAGCCAGGGCGGGATCTCCCTGCCCCGTCGCCGCTCTCCTCCCGAAACGCGCACACGTTTAGGATGCTCCCGCGCCACTGCAGTGTCTAGACACTTGACCCAGACGGCAGGTCAAAACCGTCGACGTCGGTATTCCGCCGCCTGCCCGGGCAGCCCTGGTGCCCCGGGGTCCCCCGCCGCCGCTATTCGCTCGTCGGCGCCTTCACGTCGGCTTCCGCGTGCACGGCGGTCTGGGTGGGAGGTTGCCAGATTGGCGTGCCGTCGACGGAGAGGTCGGCCGGTGGGGCAGTCACATGGGCCGTGATCTCCTGGGCTTGGAGTTCGTCCACAAGGATGCGCAGCATCTCGTCCGCCATGCCTGCCGCGAGTTCGCCTTTGGTGTCGGTCCAGATCATCGGGCCCAGCTCGGTCAGATAGACGTCGGAGATGTAGTTTGGCGTGTACTGGGGGTATTCGCCGGTCATTTCCTCGGGGGTCAGTTCATTACCGAACTGATCCACCGCATAAAAGCGCTGTGCCGCGGCGTACAGTGCCCTGGCTGCCTTGTCCTCGTCGTCGGACACGACAAGGAACGCGGGGGACGTTTCCCAGCCCTGGCCTAGTCCTTCCTCGTATTTCTCTCCCTGCTGGTCGAAAATGTCAGGTGCCACGGTTATACGCATCGCGCTATTTCCCTTCAGGTTGCCGTCCTGGGCCGTCGGCTGGCTCGTCTGAGGGGTCGGGGTTGAGGGGGCCGCACGCGTGGTGGGCGAAGTGAAGGCCGGAATCAGTTGCATGGATCCGGAGCATCCTGCCAGCGCCATGCCCAAAGCCACTACTACTGCCCCAAAAAGATGTCGTCTTGACATGTATTTCTCCCCCCGGCGTCTACCAGCCGAGGTCAGTGTAAGCCTCACCCACCGCCGCGCAGTAGACCTAGCTTGCGGGGTCGTATTGGAAAGCCCGCACCTCCTGCGCGCAACGGCAGGCGGCCGCGATCTTCGCGGCCCACTCCAAGGCCGCATCGTACGAGGGCAGCTCCAGCACCGAGTAGCCGCCCTCGAGCTGCGTCGTTTGCGGGTAGGTCCCCTCGCGCACGGTCCCATCGCCGTCGACCATGACGGGCGGGATGCCCTCATCGATGCCGCCGCCGAACACCCAGACCCCGGCGTCCTTCGCCTCCTGGACGACCGCGTGCGACGCATCCGAAACGGCCTGCAGCTCCTCGTCCGGGAAGACCATGGCGGCACTCGGAAACGAGATCAGATACTTGGTCATTATGTCGACTCCTTCTTCGCGGCACGCTGGATCGCAATCATCCTCGCCGATGCCCTCGTGCCGCGCAACGATCCAGGCGGTCCCGCGGAGGCCGGTGCCCGTTCACGAATCCGCCTGCGATCGGCCGGCTCCTTCTGCGTCACGGTGGCCGTGACGGCAAACCTGGGACGTCATGCAGCCCCCGATCCGTACGGGCGCGTGATCGCCTCAAGGAAATGCCCGTCAGGATCCGCGAAGTAGACGCCGCGTCCGCCGTCGTTGTGGTTGATCTGCTGTGGGCGGGACCGCCCCGGGTCCGCCCAGTACGGGATGCCCTCGGCCTGGATCCTTGCGAAGATTCCGTCGAAGTCCTCCTCGCCGACCAGGAAGGCGTAGTGCTGCGGGGCGATGGGTGGGGCCGACGTGGCGAAATCGAGGGCCACCCCGTGCTCAAGGGGCACGGTCATGAACGACCACATGGCCTGGGGTTCCGGCAGCCCGAGCACGTTGGCCAGGAACTTCGCCGACCGGCGCTTATCCGTTGCGTAGACGATGGTGTGGTTGAAAGCGACCGTCATGGCGACCTCCTCCTGGGTGGTTGTCTGAGACCATCTGACATCCGGCACTCTTCAGATTTCAAGAGCGCCAGCTACCTCCCTGGAACCTTCATGACGCCAGTCTCAGCAGGGGAAACAGGCTGCGGTCACGACCGCGGCCCGTGGCCCGATCCTCGAGCGGGAGCCCTTGACGGGCGCTGTCATACTGACGCCATGGCAATCCGAATGAAACGGGATGGAGCAGTCCTGCTGCGGTACGGTGCCGCGGCTGTCCTGCTTGTCGCTGCCCAGCTGGCGGGCTTTTGGTTCTACTCAGCCGGCAATTACCATGGCACCGCGAACGTTCCGCTCGCCGAATTTCCGGAGGATGTGGACGTTTTCTACGTTCTGACCTTCGCTCCCTCCATCATCGGACTCAAATACCTGCTCTACGACGTCGCGGTTAGGGCGTTTACCAAGACCTACCGGACTCCTGCGCTGCTCGTTTGTTTCTTCGTCGGCTATGCGGCCGCATTGGCCATCGACGTGGCATGCCTATTTTCGGCGTCGAAGCCAATAGCCGATGCAGGGTTCGCCATCATGGGCGCGATTTTCCAAAGTCCGTTGGTCCTCTTCGCATTTGGGACCGCAATCGCCGCGACGGTCCTCTTAAAAGACCGGCCTCCTCAGACCGGGGCTACGCAGGCCCCGTGAACGTACGCGGCGGTCACCCGAGCAGCGCCGCCACGCAGCGCTGAACTCCCCAAAGGCACCGCACGACGTCGGGCCTGACCCCCGCCTCCCATGCTGGAGGTGGGGGTCAGGCCCGTGCGGTTATTGGCGTGCGGCTGCCGGGATTCAGTCAGCCCTGGAGGGACCGCAGGGACGCGTACGGTTCGCTGGGCAGGTTGCCTGCCATCCAGGAGCGGGTGGACCGGATGGGAGGGGTGTGGCCCCGGCCGTCGCGGACGACCGCGACGATGGTGGCGACGGCTGCGAAGACCAGGAGTCCGGCGAGCAGGAGAGCGGCAAATTCCATTTGAAGAGCACCTCGGGCGAGTGATGGAGCTGGTTGTTGGGGCTGATGGTGGATCAGGTTGTTGGGCCGGAATCCCGGGCGATCGGTGCGGGTTTAGGTTTGCGGCGGGGGTTCGGGTTTCCGGTCCTTTTGTGGGGACATGTCCAGTTTCCGCACTCACCGTGTGAGCCACCGTGTGAGCATTCTCCGCTTTGGTTTTCCGCCCGCTTCCCGCTCCCTTCGGCTCCGATCACGCGCCGGTCAGGCACCGGCTCTCCCCCGCCGCACGCTCGCCGTCCACCCCTCCCGCACGCCCGCTGGCGGCGTAGCATGACTCATATGGCCGAGACTTGGATTCGGCTCCTCGGTCCGCCCCGGATCGAGTCCGCTAACACCGCACCCCGGCAGCCCCGGGGCCGCAAGGCCTGGGCTGTGCTGGCCTACCTCGCGCTGCAACCGGGCGGCACCGGCCGGGCCCGGACGGCGGCCCTCCTGTTCCCCGACGCCGAGGATCCCCTCGGTGCCCTGCGCTGGAACCTTTCCGAGCTGCGCCGGACCCTCGGCGCGGAATCGGTCGGCGGCGACCCGCTGCGGCTGGTGCTGCCGGCCGGCTGGAACTGCGATGTGCTGGCGGCCCTGCAACCAGCCGCCGGCGCCGACCCCCGCACCTTCGACGGTGAACTCCTGGAGGGTCTCACCTTCGAAGAATGCCCGGCGTTCGAGTCCTGGCTGGAGGACCAGCGGCACCGGCTCGAGAACTCTGTCTTGACGCTGCTCTACGAGGCATCGCTCGCCGCGCTGGCGGCCGGAAGGGCGGACGACGCCGTCGACCTCGCCACCCGCGCGCTGCACCTGGACCCCTTCAACGCCGACTGCCACGCCGTGCTGATCAAGGCCCTGCTCGCGCTGGGTGATTACCGGCGGGCGCGGGAGCAGGCCGACAAATGCCGCGAGCTCTACCGCCGGGAACTCGGGCTCGGCGTGCCTGCGGAGGTGCGCCGGGCACTGTCCGACGCGGCGCCCACAGCCGAGCCGGGGCTGCCGGCCAGTTCGGCCGCGGTGCGGTCCTATCTTGATGCCGCCGAGGCCTCGCTCTCGGCCGGCTCCGTGGACCGCGGGCTTGAGCAGTTACGCCTCGCAGCTGAGATCGCGCAACGGACCGGCGACCATCATCTGCTCGCCGAATCCCTGGTCACCTTGTCCGGGGCGCTGATCCATCAGGCCGGCGGCCGCGGTGCCGAGGTGGCCGATCTCCTGCACCGAGCTTTGCAAACAGAGGCCCTGAAGTCAGAAGGGTTGGACCCGGAGTCGCTGGCGGCGGGGGGACGGAACCCCGGGCGGCCGGCGTCGCGGGTGGCGGCGGCCGCGTACCGGGAGCTGGGGTACCTGTCTGTGCAGCGGGGCATTCCGGACCGTGCGGCCGGCTGGCTGGAGCAGGCCGCCCGGGCGGCTGACGGGTTCGACGACGAACGCTCCAGGATCCTGGCCATCCAGGGTATGGCGGCCTCGGACACCGCGCACTACAGCGAGGCGCTGGCGGCCCTGGCCGACTCGATCCGGCTGGCCAAGGTCTCGGGCGGCCGCCGTCTTCTGGCGTTCAGCACAGCCCTGGCCGGCCGGGTGCATCTGCTGCGCGGGGATTTGGAGCCGGCGGCCGAGTGCCTGGACCGGGCCCAGGACCTGATCGCGGCCGAGCACTGGACGGCGTTCGAGCCCTTTGTCGCCGGGCTCCGCGGCGAGACGTTCCTTGCCGCCGGCCAGCTGGACGACGCCGCTCCCCTGATCGACCGCTCGTGGGTGATGGCCGACGTCGCCGGCGACCATTGCTACCTGACCCTGGCCGCCGGGGCCAAGGCCCGGCTCAGCATGGCGCTGAACGATCAGGCCGCGGCCGAATCCTGGCTGAAGCGGGGCCTCGACACCACTCCCTGGTATCTCTGGTACCGGGCGCGGCTGCTGGACACGGCCGCCGAGGTCGCGATCGACGCCGGCTCCCCCGCCGCCGGGGACTACGCCGACCGGCTGGGCACCATGGCCAGCCGCGGCGCCCTGCGCGAACTCGTGGTCCGGGCGCACTCGCACCGGGCGGTCCTGGGCGACACCGCCGCCGCGGAGACCATCCCGTGGCTGGCCAAGGACATCGACAACCCGGCGCTCAACACGTACCTGGCGCGCCGCGGGCAGCTCTGACGCCCGGCTGCGGCGGGCTGTGGAGCGGGCGGCAGGGGCGAAGATTCCTGCTGACTCGGCGGGCGCCTAGTGCTACGGTAGCGAAATGTCAGCAACCTTGGTTCGCCCCAGACGCGGCAAAATCTTCGCAGGCGTGTGCGCTGCCTTGGCCGACCGTTTCGAAGTCCCCCGGGCTTTTGTCCGGCTCGGGTTCATGTTCTTCGGCCTGTTCGGCGTGGGTGAGTTCGTCTATGTCGCGTTGTGGATCCTCATCCCCCGGGACGACTAGCCGCAGACTTGTGGTGCGGGACCGGGCGCGGGAGCCCTGGCCGGCATGAGGACTGCGACGGCGCCGTGGGCGGACGACGGCGGGCGCGTCGCCGTCGTCGTACTGCTCTTGGAAGCACAGGTGGGTTAAACAAAAGCAGGGCCCGTCCGAAGACGGGCCCTGCTCGAAACCTAACGGTCCCGGGTATCTAAAAGGAAATTAGATAGCCTGGATGTTGGTGGCCTGGGGACCCTTGGGGCCCTGCTCGGTTTCGAAGGAAACCTTCTGGTTCTCTTCGAGGGAGCGGAAGCCGGAGGAGTTGATCGCAGAGTAGTGTGCGAAAACGTCCTGTGAGGAGTCATCGGGGGAAATGAAGCCGAAGCCCTTTTCAGCGTTAAACCATTTGACGGTACCAGTAGCCATTATTTTTGTCCTTCGTGAAGGTGGAGGAACTGTCCCGACTTTCGGGTCCTCCTGTTTGGGGTGCTCAAAACCGCTGCTTCAGAAGAACAAGGTCTTGCAACCTTGCGTACTGCCTGAACTACGAACTGCATAAACACAACAACAGGATCAACTGTACAGGACGTTTGGTGGCTGAATTACC
This sequence comes from Arthrobacter sp. P1_H7, assembly GCF_056405215.1. Classification (NCBI taxonomy): domain Bacteria; kingdom Bacillati; phylum Actinomycetota; class Actinomycetes; order Micrococcales; family Micrococcaceae; genus Arthrobacter; species Arthrobacter sp. P1_H7. Next base: position 9,395 of record NZ_JBFUCO010000018.1, read on the forward strand.
ACACCCCCATTTGACCCGTTTAGCGAAGGCTGAGCGCATCCGCACGCGCCTGCGCCTGCCCCGCCGCTTCCGGATCACCCAGCCGGTCGTAGATCCTCGCCAAAATGGTCCAGGGGTCCGCCGAGGCCGGCGCACGTTCCGCCGAGGCGGTGAGATCGGCCAGGCTGTCCTGGACGTTGCCGAGGCCGAAGTTGGCGACGCCACGTTGGAGATAGGCAGCGGAGTCGAAGGGGGAACGCTCAATGATGTGGTCGAGTGTGTCCTTGCCTTCTTGGAGGCTCCCGCTGTTGATGTAGCCGATGGCGAGGGCCAGGCCGGCCTCGGATGAGCCCGGCGTCCGGTCCAGCGCGATGCGGGCCCATTCGATGGCGTGGTTCGCGGCGATGGCGTCCCCGTCTGTGGCCGGGCCAGTGAAAGCCTGGGCGGCCAGCAGCGCGGTGTCCGAGTCCCAGGGCCGCAGGCTATAGGCACGCTGGAACTGGCTCTCCGCCGTCGCCAGGTCTCCGGCCGCGACGGCGGCTACACCCTCGGCCATCGGCCATTCGGCGATCGCCGCCGGCACTGCGATGCCCAGCCCCAAGGCCACGAGCAGCGCCGTAGCCACCGCACCGGCCGGGAAGGTCTTCCAGGTCCTGACCGCGGGACTTGCTTTCGCGGGAGCTGCCTTGGCGGATCGCCGGACCTGCGGCACGGCCGCCCGCGACGTCGCCACCAGTCCCCCGCAGATGAAGGCCGCCACGGGTGTGGTGGCCGGCGAGGTGAACGCGGTGAGGAGCATCAGACCGTACGCGGCCACGGCAGCGAGGGCGCCGGTCAGGTTGTCGCGGTCAACTCCCGGTGCCGAGGTGCGGATGCTGTCACCAGCGCTGCGCAGAATGAGGAAGGCCAGCACCGCCGCCGCCAGCAGCAGCGGAAGTCCGCCCACTGCGGCGGCCTGCAGAAGCCATGAGTGCGGCGAGTCCGGCGGGAACGTGCCGCCCACCCTGACGGCCCACTCCAAGGTGTGGAAGCCCGTGATGGCATCGACAAATCCATTCGGGCCGACGCCGGTCCAGGGGTGCTCGGCGACGAGCTTCAGGCTCTCGTCCCACAGGAGCCAGCGGCCGTTGACCGTATCGGCGCTGAAGAGCCGCTCACGCGCGGTTGGAATCACGAAGGCCGCAGCGCCGAGCACCAGGAGCGCGGCGCCGCCGGCCGCCGCGGCCCGGGTACGGCCGGCCGTCCGGATTGCGGCCGCTACCAACACAAGGACGACGGCGGCCAGGCCGAGGATCGCTGCACGGGAACCGGACAGGACCGTGGTCAGGGCCGCCGCCGCCAGGCCGATGCGGGCTGGCCAGTCCCGGCCGCGCAGGGCCGGCAGTGCCAGCACCGCGGCCGCCAGGACTCCGATGATTCCCTGGTCCGTCGCGTTGCCCAGGGTGGCCCCGGGGCGCAGATCCGCGGCCCCGCCCAGGGGCCGCAAGCCTGCTGCCTCGAATGCACTGATGAAGCTCACAATCACCACCGCCGGGGTGAGCGCGGTGCGGAAAATGGCCCAATTCCGGGACCTGCCCGCCCCGCCGAGGACCTTGGCGCCCAAGGCAAAGACAGCGATGTACAGCGCGATGACCAGTGCGCCTTCATACCGTGGCCAGCGTCCCAGGAAGCTGGCCAGCGGGTTGGCTGCGAATGCTGCAGAAATGGCCAGCACAACGGCGGCGGCCCAGAGGGCCCGCCGGATGCCCTGGGGCAGGCGGCCTCCGGCGTGGACAAGGGCTCCGATTCCGACGGCGGCCAGGAGCCAGGCCACCTTCATCCAAGTGAACCGGAACAGCCCGCCCGGCTGGAAGACCAGGACCGAGCACGCCACCAGCCACACACAGGCCCGGGGAGCGAAGACCCGTGCCCTTTCCAACGTTTGGCTTGGGAAGGGCACGGGTCTCCTTGGGGATCTTGCTTTGTAGGGCTGGTGATGCGCTCTGGTGCGGCGGCCGCCGCGCCCGGGGGTCCTAGACGGCGGTCACGGTTTTCGTGGCCGCGCTGGTCTTGGCCGTTGTCGTGTAGCCGGCCTTGGATCCGGTCACCTTAACTGTGATCGTCTTGCCGACGTCACCGGACGTCAGGACATACGTCGCCGCGGTCGCCCCGGCGATGGTCACCCCGGACCGCTTCCACTGGTACGCCAGGGTGACCGGCGCCGGACCCCACGTGCCGGGAACCGCCGTCAACTTCTGCCCGCTCACGGTACGGCCTGTGATCGTCGGGACCGGCGCAGCCGTCAACGCCAAGGGTGCCGTGACGGCCTTCGTGGCCGCACTGGTCTTCGCCGTGGTGGTGTAGCCGGCCTTGGACCCGGTCACCGTGACCGTGATCGTCTTGCCGACATCACCGGAGGTCAGGACATATGTCGCGGCCGTCGCGCCGGAGATGTTCACTCCGGCACGCTTCCACTGGTACGCCAACGTAACCGGCGCCGGGCCCCACGTGCCGGGAACCGCCGTCAGCTTCTTCCCGCTCACGGTAGTGCCCGTGACCGTCGGAACCGGCGCGGCCGTCAACGCCAAGGGTGCCGTGATGGCCTTGGTGGCGGCACTGGTCCTCGCCGTGGTCGTGTAGCCGGTCTTGGACCCGGTCACCGTGACCGTGATCGTCTTGCCGACATCCCCGGACGTCAGGACATACGTCGCGGCCGTCGCCCCGGAGATGGTCACACCGGACCGCTTCCATTGGTAGGCAAGGGTGACCGGCGCCGGGCCCCACGTGCCGGGAACCGCCGTCAGCTTCTTCCCGCTCACCGTAGTGCCCGTGACTGTCGGAACCGGCGCGGCCGTCAACGCCAACGGCGGGGTGCCGAATGACAGGGTGCCCATGCTGGTCGTTTTGCCGACCGTGACCGCAACCGGCTTGGCGCTGGCCTCGGCGGCGACGTTCCCGGAATAGATCTTCGATCCGTCCGTGCCGGACTGTGCCACGACGAAGTACTTCCCGGTACTGAGTCCCGTGATACTGAACTTTCCGCCGGCGTCGGTCATCCCAATACGGGTGGTGAGACTTCCATCGCGGGTGTAGGCCTGCATTCGGGCGTAGGGCAGAAGTTTGCCCGCCTTGTCCGTCACTGTGCCGGCGATCGAGCCGCCGGTGACCAGGGTGGCGTTGATGTTCGGTACTGACGTGACGGCGCCGACGGTCACCGTCTGGGCTGCGCTTACCCCTGCCGATTCGGGCTTGTTGTTGAAGAACTGCGCCTCCGCGAGCGAGGAGCCGCTGGCCCGGTTGAATGCCACTTTGTAGGATCCCGCCGCGAGACCGCCGATGCTGTAGGTCCCGTCGGGGTTGGACGAGCCGTCCCTGACGACTGCCCCCGCCGTATCCAGGACGCTGACGGGGGTGCCCGTGGTGCCGCCGCCGGTGATCTTTCCGCTGATGGTGGAGCCCTTGGCCAAGACAGGGTTGATGCCGGTCAGGTCCTGCCCGGCCGTCACCGTCAAGGTGCGGGCCGTTGCGAACGAGACCCCCTTGTCGAACCACTGGTCGACTGCGCCCGTGTTCCACCCGGAAACGAAGATCTTGTAGGATCCGGCAGCCAATCCCGTTACCTGATAGGTGCCGTCCGGCTGAACATAGCCCCGTGCAACCTGCGCTGTTGATGAGCCGGTGGCGAAGACCTTCACGGTGGTCATCGCGACGGTGACGCCGGGATAAATGACCTTCGTGAGCTCCACGCCGGCGGGGGCGGTGATTTTCCCGCTTATGGTCGCGGCCTTGACCAAGGTGGCACTGATGCCGGCCAGGTCCTGCCCCGCAGCTACGGTCACCGCAGTAGCAGTGTCGAAGGAGGACGCGTTCTTGTACCACTGCTCGATGAATCGGCCTGATCCGTCGCTAAAGGACACCTTGTACGATCCCGCCGCAAGGCCGGCGATCTTGTAACTGCCATCCGATGCCACGGGCAAATACTGACGCGGACCGTCCTGACCGTTCAGTGCCGTCGAAGTGGCGTTGACGTAGATTCCGGATGGGCTGGCGCCGGGGGCCGTGACCGTTCCGCTGATCGAGGCACCCTTCACGAGGGTGACGTTAATCCCGGTGAGGTCCTGGCTGGTTGTGACGGTCACCGCAGTGGCAGTGTCAAAGGAGGATGCATTCTTGTACCACTGGTCCAGTGCGCCAGTATTCCAGCCCGAGAAGCGGAGCTTATAGGATCCCGCGGTCAGGCCGACGATCTTGTAACTGCCGTCCCCCGCCACGCTGGATTGGACTACCTGGCTTTGTGACGCTGTCGGAGAGGCATAAACATAGAAGTTGGAAAGACTGACGCCCACCGGGACCGCTACTTTTCCGCTGATCGTGGCGCCCTTGACCAGCGTCGCGTTGACACCGACGAGGTCTTGACCGGCGGTGACTGTCACAGCTGTGGCGGTGTCAAAGGAGGTGGCGTTTTTATACCACTGATCCTGGAGGCCGGTGTTCCAGCCGGAGAAATTGAGCTTGTAGGATCCTGCCGGCAGCCCGTTGATCTTGTAGCTGCCGTCGGCGCTCACCTCGGACTGGCCCTCCTGGCGCCGCGAGGCCGCCGACGAGGCAGACACAGATAGGTTAAATGAACTGACACCGGCCGGAATTGTGAGTTTTCCGCTGATCGTGGCGCCCTTGACTAGCGTGGCATTAATGCCGGTGAGGGCTTGCCCGGCGGTGACGGTCACGGCGGTGGCAGTTTCATAGGATGCAGCGTTTTTGTACCACTGATCCTGGGCACCGGTATTCCAGCCGGCGAAGTGGAGCTTGTAGGACCCCGCCGGCAGGCCAGTGATTTTGTAGCTGCCGTCGGCTCCGACGCTGGACTGGCCCACCTGCATTTGGTACGTCGTCGTCAAGGCGTAAACAGATATGTCGGCGAGGTTGACTCCGGTGGGAGCCGTCAACTTCCCCTGAATGGAAGCCGTTGCCGTATCGGCTGCGGTGGCCGGGACGGTACCCAGCATCATTAGTATCGCCAGCACTGCACTGATAAGGGCAGGCAGGCGGAATCTACTCGTCATTGCGAGCATGTATTTCCCCCAAGTTCATGCGTCAGCGAATGCTGCGCAACCAAAGTCTGCTGAGTCAGACTTTGCAAATAGTAACCCGCGATCTGGGAATTGACTATCTGTTGCTCGGCCGGCACTCCGGACTGGGCGCAAATGCAAATTGTCGGGATTTACTGCGTACGAAATTGCCGTGACAAAAAAGGCCGTCTAATGGAACCCGTATAACGGACCAGGACGTCGCTGCTCCTGGGTTACCTCTCAATGGTGCCCGCCGTAAGCTGGCTCGCAACATGTGTGCGGACCGCCTGTTCCATGCCCGGCCGCGGGCATATCCTGCAGGAAGACCAGTCCGTGACCGTCAGTTACCGAAGGAAGCCCCATGGAAATGCCGAAAGCGTCCGACGCCGACAAGGAGCACTTCCGCTCGGTGCTGCCTGACCGTCCGGAGGTGGTCATCAAGCCGATGTTCGGAAACCTGGGGGCGTTCGTGCACGGCAACATGTTCGCCGGCCTGTTCGGCCCCACCATCGGCGTGAAGCTGGCCGAGGCGGACAAGGAGATGCTTGAAAGCACCGAGCGGACCGTTCCGTTCGGGCCGCCGGAGCGTCCCATGGGCGGCTATACCGGATTGCCGGAAGTCTGGAACGCCGAGGGCGACGGCGATGAGGCGCGGGCCAAGGCCTGGGTGGACAAAGCGTTTGAGCACGTGGCCGGGCTGCCGCCCAAGGAGCCGAAGGTCTCTAAGCCCCGGCCCAAAAAGTAGCCGCTCGACGCCGGCCCTTGAGGACCCGCCAATGGCCTTAGAAGGCTAGGGCTGGGAAACATTCACGAGTTCTGACCGGCTCCCTGTTTCCAGATCCTCGGTCAGGACCAGCGCACCGACCTGGGGGCAGTGATATTTATACTCCCGTGCATTCTTCTCAAGCGGCGTCCAGTCGTAGACCTTGACGCAGTCGGTGTAGGTGCCAGATTTGGTGGAGACGGTCTCGCCGGTGGCGGCGGTGTCCCGTATGTCTTCCGCATGACCAACGTAGAATTCCTGCCGGTAGGAATCGCCGACGCGCTGCTCGGCCTTCATCCAGATGCCGGCTTTTGCCCCGTCCCGTCCATGTAAAAAGCTGCCGGAGTGGTTCACCAACACTCCATTCAGGTAGTTGTCCACGTCCTCCCCGAAGTACCACACGTCGCCGTTGTTGTGTTGCGCCAGGTAATCCCGGGTTTCCTCGACGAGCTGACCGTTCTTGTATTCCTTATCCAGATACACCACCGTCTCGACGCCCTCTATGGTCATTGTTTCCGGCAGGATTTCGATCTCAACCCTCTCGGTGACTTTTCCCTGCTCGGTGGTCTCGTACGTTAATTTCTTGCCGACAGGGAGGGCGAAGTACTTGTTGGTGATCTTGGTGGTGAAATCGGCAGGGCTGATCTGCGGGTTGTACTCCGCGGCCCTGCTCCTGTTCGTGTTGTCAAGGACAAATAATGTCACCCCGCCAACAACCAGCAACAGGACGAGGCCACCAAAGAAGATTTTGGTTCGTGAATTCATGACCTTTCCCACTCCTCCTGAGTAGAAATTCCTGTAGGGCGTGGATTGTCGGAAGCAACCCCCGAGCAGGCTGCACTCAAACGCCAACTGAAGCGCAGCTCAAGTCCTTCTGTGACCTGGGAAACGTGGAGATCCACCTGGCACCGGTTGTGGAAGGCTGTAACCTACCGGACGGCTTTGTCAGCGTTTACCCGCCCATGTGACCAGTAGGTGCCCGTGCCAGAAATCTTGTCGGCGGTTGACTCGACGTTTGCGCGGACTGACGTATTTGTGGCGCCAGCGTGGGAGCTCCAGGCGAGCGCGGCAGTTGCAGCGACGATGGGTGAGGACATCGAGGTCCCGTTGCCGACGTCGTACCCGAAAGAGCGATTGTTCTGCGTCCCGAGGACAAACGTGTGGTTCGGGAACGTTGAGTAGACATTCACTCCGGGTGCTGCGACGTCCACCCAGCTGGCTCCGTAAGTTGAGAACGATGCCTTGGCGTCGGTGTTGTCGGTAGCGGCGACGGCAATGACGTTGGGGTATGCGCCCGGGTAGATCTTGGTCTGGTTACTGCCGTTGCCTGCTGCGGCAACGAGCACCACACCCTTACTCCAGGCGTTGTTGACGGCAGTTTCGAGGGTGCGTGACGCCCGCACTCCGAGGCTCATATTGATAACCTTCGCACCGTTATTCACAGCCCAATTGATACCGTTCGCAAGGCTCGAGCTCGAGCCGACCCCGCTGTCGTTGAGAACTTTGCCGTCCAGGATGGTGCATCCCGGACACACACCGGCGACGCCAACCGTGTTGTTGGCGGTGGCGGCGACAATGCCGGCCACGTGCGTGCCGTGCCCGTAGTTGTCCTCACCGGCTTTCCCGATGCTGAAGTTGGCGCGTGCAGCAACCTTCGGTGTGATGTCGACGTTGTCGCTGGCGACCCCGGAATCGAGAACAGCGACTTTGATGCCGCTCCCTGTCGTGACGCCCCAGGCTTCGACGGCGTCGACATCAGCGTCCGCTGTGCCCCCGGCTACAGACAGCGTGTTGGCGGTGTTGGTAAATGCCTGACCGTTGTTTTGCAGAGCGTACTGGCGGGGGAAATATTCGTCAGCCGTAGCGGCGGTAACGGTTTCGTCCGGCTCGGCGTACTCAACTGCCGGATTCCGACTGAGCGCTTCGACGAGCTGGAGCTCCCGACCGGCCGGTACCTTGACGAGTTGAGCGCCAGTGCTGCCGACCCCGGGGCCCTCCCCGAGGCCGTGCTGGCGCAGTACGCCCGCTGCCGAGCCATTGTCGCGGAACTTGACCATGATGTGCCCCGCACTGGGTGACGACTGGGCCGCCGCGCTGCTCGTGCTCGTTGCGTTGCTTGGGGCTGCCAACGTGATGGTGCCGCAGCCTATGACTACCGCCGCGAAGCCAGCTATAACGGTTGTTTTCATGCGGAGTATCTTGCTTCAATCTGCGCCAGGTAGATAGGGTCGGTCGGCACATTACGTGCAGGCTTCCCGGGCGACGTGGTCATCGTCTCCGCCGTCGGCGGGAGGTTCTATGGCCCCCTCGATGTGGACCTCCCCGAGAAATAGTCCCGCATCACCGGGCTGGATGCTCCCCGCGGGTCTAGGGTGAGACGGTCGGCACCCGCCGCGAAAACCCTCAAGGAGGGTGCATGACTTCCAGCCAGTCCAGCTCCGAACAATTCGGACAGCACCTGAAAAGCGTCGGCGGCTCAGAGGCCGACGCCGACGGTTCCGCCTACGTCGTCACGGAGAAAGACACCGTGGAAAGCGTCGTCTCGGGCCTGCGGATGAAACAGCAGGAGCACGGCAATCTGGCCAGCGAGCCCTCCATCCTCCATGCCTCGGCCCAAGTCCTCATCAGCAGGCGCGATGAGAAGGATCCGGCCCATCACGCCGGGACCTCCCAACCGGGGACGTATCAGCTGGACATTCACCTTGGCGGCGGCCACAGCACCCGGGAATCCATCCCCGAAAAGGACCTGGAATCCGCCCAGATCTGGGCACAGGGACGGATCGACGCCGAATGTGCGGACTTCGGTGCCATCTACTTTCCCTCCGGCGGCGGCACTGCCCCCGGAACGGGTGCACTGGAGTGCACCTACGACCGTGCGGTGGGCTGGTACCGGTAGGCTGCGTGCCCCCGGCCTGACCAATAGGTGACGCCCCCGCGCCCGCTGTCGACTGCACTAAAGCACAGGCCGTTTCCGGCACCGTGCGTCCGGAGAAGCGCGGGACGGTTATGCCGCGTCGCGCCGCCGCATCACGCCGGGCTGGGTGGACGCGAACGTGCGCAACGCCGTCGTCCTGACCGGCGACGTGCACCGCAACTGGGCCAACGACGTCAAGGTGGACTACAAGGACCCGGCGTCGCCCGTGGTCGGCGCGGAACTGGTGTGCACGTCCATCACCTCCGCCGGAAACGGCTCAGGCTCCACCACGGAGCCGGTGATGGCCTGGAACCCGCACCTGAAGTTCACCAACGACAACCGCGGCTACGTGAACACCCGCATCACGAAGGACGCGATGACCGCTGACTTCCGGACGCTGGACTACGTCACGACGCCGGGCGCCCCCGTGAGCACGAAGGCGTCGTTCGCGATCCGGGACGGGGTGCCGGGGCTGCAGTAGCGCCACTCCCCCGGCCCGCCGCCACGCACTGCTAGACGCATTTGGGCTCGTAGGCCGGATCGGCGGGCCCGGACGCCTTGCCCAGTGCGTGGGCCACAATCTGGTGCACCACGGGGTCGTTCGGCGTCTGGTCATGTTCGATCGGATCGGCCGGGCACTTGTCCTGGATGGTGATGTTGGTGACCTGCCGCGCCGGACCGTTGAGGGACTGGCTGTTGTAGGGAATGACCACTTCGTCGTGCACCGTGGAGATCACGGTGTAGGAGGGGCCCGCAACGGTATCGCCGATTGAGTTGAGCTTCTGCATGAAGGCCGATCCGGCCTGCTGGTCTGCGCAGGCGACACAACCCACGCCGGTGTAGTCAGGATCTGCGACAGCGCCCGGCTGCGGGGCGATCACCCCTTCGGTGCCGTGGTTGGAGGGCGCGATCCCGATGAGCTGATGGACATTCTTGGCGCCGCCGAGAAAGCCCATGTAGTAGCGGGGCATCATGCCGCCCTGGCTGTGGCCCACGAGATCCACCTTCTTGGCGCCGGTGGCGGAACGCACCTTATCCACGAACGGGGCGAGCTGCTGCGCCGAATCGGCGACCGGCGCGGTGGCATACACGCCGTTGGTCTCACCGTAGTTGAGGGCGAAGACGCAGTACCCGGCGCTCTTGAGGTATGGCGAGAGGGTGGACCAGTTCTTGTCCATGCTCTCAAAGGTTCCCGGCACCAGGATGACCGGATACGGATGCTCGGCGCTTGGTTTGCAAGACCAGTCATTGGCACCCGGCGGGGACAGCTCAACAGTTCCCGCATGGGCGGGAGCCACGGCCAGGGAACCGGCCAGGACGGCAACGGCAGCGGTGGACAGGACTTTGGTGAGCAGCGACATGGAAACCTCTTTGTTCGTGTGTCAGCGGGCTGCGGGCCAGCAGTAATGCCTGTGCTGCGGGTCAGCCAGGGTTGCCCGGATACTCAACGGTAGGCAGCCCGGGGCCAGGTGCGGCTATGGATTTGCACGGATGTGCACGAAAACCGGTTCCGCGGGCGAACCTTGTCCGCCCGGAAACATCGCTCCCCCGCGACGTAAAGTTACTGGCCAGTACACTCTTTTCGCCGGAGAGCGGCCTGGGACAACCGCCAACCGCGCCTGCACAAACGTTCATTCCACGAGACGCCGGCGGCCGCGCGATAGCCGCGTGGCTGGCGCAGGACCACCCGGACCTGGTGCTGCAAAAGCTGGACGACGGCGGCGACGCGCCCGCCGTCGTCGGCTCCACCTGCCGTCGGGCCCGTGGAAAACCTCAGTGAAGCCCGCGGTGTCCGGCGTCTAAACGTCCGCAAGGTACTTGACGATGCCTTCGAGCAGTTCGTCCCGGAACTGCTCGTCACAGTCCTCAATAGGGCTCGTCGCGACCAGATGATGGCCGCCCTCCCTGATCTGGTACCAGCTTGGTACCTTCCGCAGGACCCAGGTTCGAGTTGCGTTATAGAGCAACCCCTCGGTGTCCACGGCAAACCGCCGGGCAGCGTCGGCCTCCAGCGTGAATGACCATCCTTCACCGACACCCCCTGCGAAGACCCACGGATGCATGGACTGGTCAGCACTGACGATGTCCTCCCGCGGTAGTTGGCGACGGCGACAGACCCGCACGAACGTTTGCAGCGCCTCTGCGAGGACCGGATCTTCCATCGTCACAACTTACCCGCCAGCATTCGCAAACCCGGCAAATGCATCGGGCTCTTCGGTTGGCATAAACGGCTGTGGTCCGATGGATCGGCGCACCAACCGTACTTACGAGAAAAATGCTGTGACAAACGCAGAATTGTGGGCCCGACGGTACGATCTGTCTAGCTGCAGCGCCGCACGGATTCGACCGGGCTGAAGATCGATGGGGGACGACTGAATGCTGGACCTGAAACGCATTTACTGGAGCCGCCAGGCTCTGCGCGTGGCCTATTCGGCGGTGGTTATGTGGTTGGGCGCCTCCGTTGTCCTGGCGCTCATGCCGAAGGCCAATGCGGCGGGCAGCCGCAGCGCAGCCACCGTCGCTGAAATTCTTCGCGGCATGGTCGACGGCGTTTTGGCCGCGGTCACCGTCCCCGGGCTTTTCCTGGTGGTTCTAACGGTTGTTGCGGCCGTCATTCGCTCCAGAGACCTGAAACGCAGGGACCCGGTCCGGCGTTTCAGCCGCCAGCAGCGCCGCGAAGGCATGTCGCGGGCAGAAGGTCAGTGCGAGATGGAGGCGGGCTTCCGCCGCCGGTGTTCCCGCCCTGCGGAACACGGTGACCACTTCTACCCGTGGTCCAAGGGCGGATCCACCAGCCTGCAGAACTTCGTCGCCGCGTGCAGCAGGTGCAACCGTGCGAAAGGCGCCCACATCCCGTCGCCAGGCCAGCAGGAAAGACTGGAACGACGACGGCGGACGTACGTAACGCTTGAGGATGCGGTTGCCGTCGGCGAACGGCAGCCGTTTGCCTAAGTTGTAGGCGATACGTCGAGCATCGGTATGTGCCGTCGCCTGCCTGTCGCAGATGTCCCGGATCCGCTGGAAACGGGGACCTCACCGAAAATTTCGCGAACCCTTCCTGGATATGAAGGGCGCCATCGCGACACGCCGATCGCAGGTCACGGCGGCCCGGCATGCCTTTGTAACACTGAACTCCGAGGCTTGACCACACGAAAAGGAGCCACCCCCTTGGAAGCAGCAGCAGTGACCACGTGGATGTTCGTCGACGAATGTCCGATTCCCAATGACGTCGCGGAACTCATGGTGCCGGGCGAGCAGCCGGTGGCCGCGTACAAGACGTTCCGGGATAGCGCCATCTTTACCACCAAGCGCATGATCGTCCGCGACGCCCAGGGCCTGACTGGCAAGAAGGTGGAGGTGTACTCGCTGCCCTATTCCCACATCAACATGTGGTCATCAGAGAACGCCGGGAGATTTGATCTCGATGCAGAGCTGGAGCTTTGGACCCGCGCGGGGCATATCAAAATTAAGACGGGCAAGAAGGTGGATGTGCGCCGCCTAGACATGCTGATCGCGCATTCGGTCCTCGGCGCCCAGCTGTAACGCGGATCTTCTTCAACTAGAAATTCGGCAACCTTGACGCAGTTCAACCCCTGCGACCCGGAAACGGTAAGAGGACACGCAATTCGTGTCCTCTTACCGTTTCCGCGTTCAGGCCGTACTTCTCTGGGGATTCCGGCTGGAGGTGCAGGGAAGGACCGCTGGGAATCTGCTGTACGTGGCGACGCTGCGGGCATATCCTGCCACCAAAGTCAGCCCTGCACCTTTGCCTGAACACGCCGAACTTCTCGCTCGCGCTGCCCGGCATGCCTTATGACGGCCCCGCCCCGGAAGCATTCATGCTGCGAGATGACTTCATCGGCCATTTCCGGCACTATGCGGAGAGCATCGACGCCCCTGTCCGGACGGGCGCGGATGTCACGCGTATCGCGCCCGCGGACGGCGGCGGCTTCGACGTGGCCACAACCCTGGGCAGCTGGCGGGCCCGGAACGTGGTGCTCGCTACCGGCGGTTACCAGAAGCCGAAAATCCCCGCGCTGTGGGCGCAACTGCCCAGCCACATCCTGCAACTTCACACCGACAGCTACCGCAACCCGGGCCAACTGCCCGAGGGTGCCGTGCTGATCGTTGGCACCGGCCAGTCCGGCGGCCAGATCGCCGAGGAACTGCTCGCCGTCGGCCGCGAAATCCACCTGGCGGTGTCTACGTGCCCGGAAGCACCGCGCCGGTACCGCGGCCAGGACCTCCTTTATTGGATGATGCAGCTTGCACAATTCGGCCCCGACTACGGACTGAACGGCCTCACCGTGGGGCAGCTGCCCTCCCCCGCGGCGAGGTTCGCCTGCAACCCGCTGGTGTCCGGCGCCGACGGCGGCCACGACATCCACCTGCGGGACCTCGGCCGGCGCGGCGTCCGGCTGCACGGCCATTTGGAAGCAGTCGACGACGGCGACCTCGTCTTCAGTGATGACCTTCCGGAACGCCTGGGCGTGGTGGAGGCGGCGTTCTACCAGCGGATGAAGCCGATGTTCGACAGCTATATTGCCGCCGCCGGCATGTCGGCACCGGAGCCGGAGCCGCCGCGCAAGGACGACTGGCTTCCTTCGGAGCCGGCGCGGCTGAATCTCGAAGCCGGCAACGTCATGTCGGTCCTCTGGGCCACGGGCTACCGGCTGGATTTCAGCATCTTGGACATCCCGGTGCTGGACGAATGGAACTACCCCCGGCACCACCGCGGCGTCACCGAACACCCGGGTTTGTACGCCGTCGGGCTGCCCTGGCTGACCGGGTATGGCTCGTCGATCGTGGCGGGTGTGGGCCGCGATGGCGAATACGTTGCGCAGCACATCGCCGGGAACATCGCCGCCCGGTGAAGGCGACGTTCCAGAGGGGTGGCTACCCCGCGCAGGGCCCGTCGAAGTCCACCGGTGCGGCGAGGCCGGCCGAAGTGAACCATTCCCTGGCCCATGCCTGGACCGCGGGTATCGCGAGTTGCTCGGCAACACGCTCCGGCGGCCCGTCGAAAACGGACTTCCCCTCCTCGAGGAGGTCCCCGGTGCCGCTGCCGGCGAGGAGCCCGAAGAGGGCAGGCTGGTCGAGGAAGGGAAGCTTCCCGCCGTCGCCGTCGGTCAGCACGCCCCAGCGCGAGGTGAACAGCGAAAACTCCTCCGGACGTTCCCCGTGGTCCGCCACGAGCGGGCAGGCTTCGCCGTCGAGCTGGATCCGCCGGTAGTTGGGCTCCGTTTCGTCGAGGGCCATCAGTTGGACATCGTCCAGCCACGAAAGCCAGACCGCTGTGCACTCTCCCATCAGCGGATACGGGGCTGCGGCGATGTAGCCGGCCTTGCTCACGTGGGCGGAGTGGCCCACGGCGATGTTGCGGAGCTGCCCCCGGACCAGCGGGAGGACCGCGCTGACAGGCTGGTGGTAGTTGGCGAATTTCCGCCGCATCACGTCAGCGCTTGAATTCGAGCCGATGGAAACCACCAGGGAACGGGCTTCCAGCGGTGCCGCGCCGGCTTGCGCAAGGGCTTCATGCAGTCCGGCCGAAAGCTCAAGGGGCCGGAATTCATCGCCGTCCATGACACCCGAGGCCACGGGCGGGTCCCACGGATACAGCAGCGGATCTGGATGGCCGGCGCCGCCGTCCCCGCCCAGTCCCATGGACTTAGCCGGATGAAGCCTTCGGCATCCTGCTGGACTAATCAAGGTGGCCCGCTTTCATGGTCGGGACTTCCAGTGTCCCGCACTTTTGGGGGAACTGGACCTTCGGCGATTGGGGAGCCCCGGATCCCGGCGCCTGATATCGACGACGTCTCCATGGACGGGTGGGACGCCTACGCCGCGTCGCGCCGGCGCATCACGCAGGGCTGGGTGGACGCGAACGTGCCCAACGCCGTGGTCCTCACGGGCGACGTGCACCGCAACTGGCCCAACGGCGTCAAGTTGGATTACAAGGACCCGGCATCGCCCGTGGTGGGGTCGGAACTGGTGTGCACTTCCATCACGTCCACGGGTAGCGACAGCGCTCCATCAAGGATCCCGTGATGGCCTGGGACCCGCACCTGAAATTCTACAACGACAACCGCACCTACGTGAGTGAACACCCCCATCACGAAGGACGCCATGTCCGCTGACTTCCGGGTGCTGCACTACGTCACGACGCCGGGATCCCCCGTCCGCACGAAGGCTTCGTTCGAGATTCGGGACCGGTTCCGGGGCTGGAGCAGGCCTAACGTCCCGCAAGTGACCTGATTGACAACGCAGGGGTGGTCAGCATTATCTGCTGGCCGCCCCACCGTTGTTATTTGCTTGCATCGAGTCGCGACTCAGAACTTTGTGGAGGATCTGGTCATCACAGTCCCGCGTCAAGAAGCCGCCGCACAATGTCTGTTCCGATCGCGATGCGGTCAACCGTGTCGATTCCGTCCATCTGTTTGATCTCGATGATGCCGCCCTGCGACGCACCGAGCTGGCGCCGGAGCGAATCGTACAGCCCCGCGAAATCGTCCCGCGCAGGTCCTGACAGTTCAAACCCTGTGGCGACTGAGCGAACCCCGATACCGCTGCGCGTGAGCCGCAGCCATCGCGGAACGGTCTCATGTCCGGTGAACCAAGGGTCTTCGACGTCGTTTGGGTTACCGAGATTACGCCAAATTGCGAGGAGGTAGGGATCCCGGTACCTACTATTGAGCGTGCTTGTACCACCGCGGAGCATGCACAGCGAGTATCCCAGCGCTCCGCCTTCTGAGTAGTAGATTCCCGAGCCGCCTTCACGCATGGTCGAGTATTTCACCAGGTAGTACCGCCAGTCGAAGTCGAGCTCCGATTCACGCTGGGCGAGCCATTCGGATTGCACTGCCACTAGCGTCGGCTTCAAGTCGTCGCCATCATCGATGGCGTCTAGGAGCTTGGCAAGAGCGGAGCGCGTTGCGGAGAGGGCCTCACGGTCTGCGCCGGTGAGCAGTTCTCGCCATGCATTTTCGAAACGCTTGGACCCTGTTCCGAATTGAAACTTTCTATTGTTTGTCGTCCGTTGATACTCGCCGGCCGCTAGGAGCGCACCAGTGGCCTCGAGCCAGGACTCGGGCTCTGACGCCAGGCGAAGGAACGCGTCTGACCGAGCATCGAACTTCGCCGGATCTAGCCAGAAGGCGCCGATCGACCCACGCAGAAGGTTATGGTCTTCCAAGCGATGAAGCGTCTCATTGAGCTCGGGGTTTGCGGCCAGGAACTCGCTTTTCAGCAGTTCGTCCTCAACCTGCTGCTTGTTGAAGCTGTCAATTTCGCCGAGAGCGCCGTTTCGAACAAGTCGTTCGACGTCCCGGAGCAACCTAGGCATCCGGTCAACGCGTAGCTCATTCGTGGAAGCTTCTATGAGATTACGCAAGGAGCGGATCCGGGCCCGGAGCGCGTCTGTCTCGTACATGAGATGGAGGAGTACCGCATAGAGCAGGAGGCTCTGCCCGAACGTGAAGATCCTTGTTCTGCCGCTTGTATCTCCGAAGGCGCGGCAGCACGCGTCGAACAAGTTGATCCGCTGGTCTCGGAAGAACAGCGCAATTCGGTCGGATTTAACCCCGTCCTGCCGCTCGGTGATACCTCTGAAGAGCCCGCTAAATACCCCGTCGACGTCGCGGCCAACCCATACGTCGAACGCCTTAAACAGCAAGTCCAATGATTCTGCCCGCTTGGGATTGGCCCCACCAAACACCCGCTCAGTGCGACGGCTGAGACGTTCGCGACCCTCACGAACGTCGACGTCAGGAGCGAGCCACTCGCACAACTCGGTGATGAAGCCGATGTAGCGCATGAATTCGTCGTCGACCAGGTCGTCGTCGCCGCGGAATCCCCAGAGTAAGTCTGACCACGCGCCGTCAACATTTAGCGAAAACTTCTCGGCGCGGTCGGTGGACTCGATAGATTTCTCAAAATGCGCTTTGAAGTTTTCGAACTCAGTCAGAGGCTTCCCACGTGAGTTCATCTTGATGTAGAGGTCCGCAGCCGAGCCCATGTCAGGCGGTGCGAGCAAGAGGAAGGTCACCGCCGGCTCGATCGGGTCTACGAGCCGCGCCCAGGCCATCTTGGCGTCCGCCGTCCGAAATTGCATGTGAATTGCGTCGAGCATGACAAGCATGGACTGGATTGTTGGATCGTGGCGCCAGACGAAGAGGTACCACGGCTGATCAGTGACCCATGCTGACGGCTGCTCAACAGTGTCTGGCAGCGGGGACATCACAAGCCGTTCGCAGAATAGCCGTGCACTCGGCCGAGTGGCGTAGGAGAACTTCATCCATGCCTGAGAAGAACGAAGCTCTCCCGCTCGCGACGCGAGATACCAGTGCAGCAGAAACAACGTGGTGAGCCGCTGCTGACCGTCGAGAGGCTCCAGCACACCGGACTTCACTTCGCCGTAGACGAAGTCAAGGTCGACCGGAGCAGGTTTCTCCCCGGCGACGGCCAAGTGCAGAACGTCAATGAAGTTCTTGCGGATCTCGTCGACAGCGACACTTTCGCGGCCCTGCGCGTAGTCCCGCTGAATCAGCGGGATCTCGATCGCTTGAATCTCATCAGCGCCGTTGGGCAAGAAGAGGCCGGTGAACGTCGTGGACCGGCTTGGGGTACTCACGCTTCGCTCACTTCTTCCGTCAGATACGCGCCGATTTCATGGCGGAATGCGTCGAGATAGGCGCGACGATCCGATGCGCCCCAAAAGTGGACCTGCTGGGCACTCTCGTCTGTGTAGTACTTCAGGAACACATTTCGTGTACACACGGGGATATACGAACCCACGCGGTCCCTTCGGAGTATTTCAAGCCGCTTTACTTCGAAGACCGCGTTACTCAGCGCGCTATTGTCTCGGCTGTCGAGAAGAGCAAGATTGTCAATGACGTGCACGTCACCCTCCGCACCCTCATCACCGGAAGAAAAGATCCTGTTGACTTCGCGCTCCAGCTCCCGAAACGTTTCCCGACTGATCGTTGGGATCGCGTCGTCGATCCGACGGATAATGTCGCGACGACGGCTCTCGTCGAGCGGCAAACCAACTAGCGCGTCACGGTGCAATCGGAGCCAGCTCGACCATTGCTCGCCTGTATTGAGTGCTTCGGCATTCTGTGCGTGGATGTGCTCCAGCGACCACGTGCCGGCCGCGTGCGCACGGAATGAATAGCGCTCCGAGGAATGTTGCATTTTGCGAATTGTTTCGACGTTCATCAAGAGCAGTGCCTGCGACGCCTTCTCCCGTCCCGCCGCGCTCTCGTAGGAGAGCCCGGATAGTGCTGTATCCGTCAGGGCCAATTTCGTCTTGATCCTGTCGTCGAGTGTCGTTTCGAAGCTGCTCCTGGTCTTGCCCTCCGCGGCAACAACGAGTTCACCAAAAGGGGTCCTTGTCGCGACCAAATAACCGACCTTATGGAACACGTTTCGGTCCTCGAACCAGCCGAGGATCAGGGAATGGAGGTCAATGACTCTGTTCCAGAAAGTCTTGTAGTTGGCATCGATCTCGGCTCGGAGCGTACCAAACGTTTTGAAGGGCGTACGCTCGCGTCCGGTCGGCCCGCCTGCAAGGGTATCGAGCAGCAGGCTTATGTGATTCGCGTGGCTGTTCGCGTGACCCGTAACGAATGCCCAAACCTCGGGCGTCCGGAGATCGCGCTCGAGTGCGTCCCACTGCGCGGCGATCTCCTGCGACCGGTCGGGCTGACCTATCGACCCCTTGGCGCGGGTCAGTAGGAGCGCCTTGACCAGTTCGGCGTCCGTCAATGGGATGCGACCTATGTTCAGCCGCGTGAACAAATCAGTGGAATCCGTCGCCGCGGGTGCCTCGTACCAGATCACCTTCACGCGACGCGACAGATCCGTGTAGAAGTCGATTGCCGCCTGAGTCTCGCCAGACCCCAGTGCCTCGAACCACGATCTGATCGTAGAAGCAGCCTTGTGGATGTGGAAGAAGTCGATGTTCTGCCTGCTTCCGACCTCATCTGGGTCCTTCAGGTAATCCTGGCTTCCGACGCGGGTCTCATACTCGAGCTCAAACTGCGCGCTCACCGACGGTAACGATCGGCGAATGTCCTGCAGGATCAGGAACAGCGTGGTGAGTCGCTGCTGGCCGTCCACGAGTTCCCAGCGACCGTCGGCCATGCGTTTCACGACGATGGGCTGCAGATAGTACGACGATTGCGCACGGCTTTCGGCAACATCGTCGAGGAGACGGGTCACCTCCTCAACGCCCCACCGGTACCCGCGCTGATAGGCCCGGATGAAGAACCTGCCTTCAATATCGCCGACGAACCGCTCTTCGAGCAAACCTGATGTCCCCATGTCCGCAACTGTACCCATAGCCTCAGACATTGAATGCAGATTCCAATAGCGTTTCACCTTGGCTCGGTTTTGGGTTCCGGCAGCGCCGGGCAGCCGCATTCCAGGCGTACTACGAGAACATGCCGCTTCGGGCCTCCTCCGTGCCGGCCGGGTTCGACATGAAGATCTACCGCACCATCCAGTGGGGCGAGCTGGCCAACTTCCACATGATGGCCACCCGGCAGTACCGCGACGATCAGCTGGCCGGCGACGGCTGGAAGAAGAACGTCACCGAGCGGCTGGCCGAGGACCGCACCATCACCGGCGCGGAGCAGGAGAAATGGCTGCTGGGCGGCTTCAGGAACTTCCTCTTCCGCCGGTTCCGGCCGCACACGGCGACGCTCGAGACGGTCTGGGCCATGGACGGGGGCTCACTGTCACTCACCGCAGCGATGGTGGCGGAGGTGTCGGGCCCGCCAGGGTCAGCACCTGGTCTCCGAGTGGACTGCATTGGCCATGTCGTTCGGACGTCTCGTTCCGCGAACCGGTCCTGCGGAGCTTGCTGACGATGAAGTTGCTGACCCTCTCCCCATCAAGCGCACCCGTCGGTGCCCCCACGACGTCCCTGCCCACGGACGCACACGGAGGCGGCCCTCAGTTCCAGCGCTGGCACGGCCGGCGGTGACCCTCGGCGCCGGGTGCCCATCTACGAGCCAGTCGTGAACCGCGACCACCAGGGTCCTGGCCGAATGCTAGACACCTGTCCCAGCAGGGCCAAGGACCCCTTCTTCGGTTACGACACAAATCAATTCCCCAACAACCACAAAAGCCACGCTAGTGTTCAGCTATGGCAATTATTCGTAGCTTAGAGCCCGGCCGTCTTTCGGTGCGATTGAATCCAACCGAAGTTGACTGCACTTATCAGGCATTCGAGGACGAGACCCGCGGACGGGTGCTGCATCTCGCCACTTACGGATCCGACGATCGCGCATCCGCGCCTAAAGTCAGCCAGGTCATCCAGCTGGATGAGCGTCAAGGTCGAAAACTGCTAAAGATACTGCAAGAGCTGTATCCTCAACCCTAACAAAAGGTCTGGACTGATTCTCCCTTAGGCCAAATGTAGCGCGAACGCGGTACGGCAGGGGCACAATTTTCCAACAATTCAGAAGTCTGCACGGCTGATTAGGGCAACACTCGCGCATTTTTCCAAAGCATTAAGAAGTCGTGCAGCCTGCCTTTCAGACGGAACCAGCTTTCGTCGCGCGACTGTCAGGATAATATCCCTGTCCGTGGGGCTGATCACTCCTGCCTGCCCGCCCTCGGAAAGGACTTCCTCCCAAATGTGCGGCGCAACATTGAGCATCCGCTCTATCGTCTCAAAGCCAGTATCCATTTGGCGTTGCTTTCGTGCCTCTGCTTGACGACTGCTGAGGCTCACGCCGGCAATCAAGTCACGTGCCAGTTCATCTGGCAACTCAGTTCGCGCTAGTTTTGCAAGGTTCCAGCAGGCTTCCTGCTTCGCCCATTGGGTTACGTTGTCCTGAGGCCGATCCTCGTCCGTCAGGACGCCGTGCATCGCGCGCGCAGTGGATATAAGCGCATCCAGTGTTGTCTTGCTCAGCTTTTGTCGCTGCCATACTGCCTCAAAATCGAACTTGGACCCAGGGAACTGGCGCTCTACCTCATATGAGAATTTGGACATCGCGTACGTCACGACGTTAGCCAGGTAGCCAGTACCCTGCCACGGCTCCTTCACGATGGATGAACGCAGTTCGTTGTACATGATGGCTTTCGCGATGTTCGTCCGGAAGTATGCGTCACCGAATTCGTCAGGCCTATCACCCCAAGCCTTGTCTGCCAGAACGGCATAAGCCGTGAAATTGCTCTGCGCACCTCTGCTCACGAGGTGTGGCTTCTGAGACCAAGAGAATGCATACTTTGCCCAGTCGGTCTTTGTCACCTTCTGTCGTTTCGGGTACTCCAGGTCGAACTTTCTTTTATCGCTGGCGGAACCACCATTTCGAGTGTTTTCATATTGCCCACGTGTGCGTTCATAGAACCACCGGGTTTGGTACTGCTCACCCTCCTGCGCGGGTGCCTTGAGCCGTCGGCTGATCTGCTCAAGTCGCACATGGAACTCACTATTCGAGAAGAAGTCAGCTTCGCTAACCTTGTTTTGGCTATTCGCAAAGCGAGAGATGTTGGCGACCAGGCTCCCGGCCTGATCCGCGTCGACAGTGACCAGTTTCATCTGCACGAATACGTCGTCCAATTCACGTCCCTGCTGCTTCAGGAAGTACAACAGTGATGAGGTGGTCTGCCCTCCATTCACAATTTGCCAGTTCCGTATGGAACGAATTCTTCCGCTGCCGGCCGACGTGACGACGTCGATTTCTGTGGCCGTGGTCGTAAGCCCATTGTTGTAGGCCAGGAACATCTCGGGTTCGTGCGCAAGCGTATACTGGATCCCCTTGTTGACCTTGCCACGCGCACTCAGAAACGTACGTACGTTGGATTCGAGTAGCTGGCTTCCGAATTCTTGGAAGACTTCGGCTAGCAACTTGCCCGGCAAAACGGCCAAATAGCTCTTGGCGTGCTCACCACTCTGCGCTCCCACGAGACAGGGCAAACCGTCTGGTATCCATCGCGTGAGATCAATTTCAAGCTCGTCACGGCCGCTTTCGGAGAGCGAAAGTTCCTCAAATCGACGAACATCCCAAATTGTGTACGACGCAGCTTTCTCACACACCTGATTCGTTGGGATGGTCTTGATGCGCTGGCTCATAGTCCCATCCGTCACAAGGATGAACTTGAGACGGTCCACACGCTTCAACTGCTGGGCGAAGTAAGAGGCATGTTCGGCTTCGCGAGAACTTGGCTCGAGATTTTCAGTCAGCCAACCGTCCTCTGCATGCTCGAGGAAGGAAGCGCCAGACGCGAAGATTCGTTTTGCATCGGTCATCGTCAAGACTCGCCCTGGCTCGTCATAGTGCAGTCCCACTATTACAACCAGGGAATCGTCGGCATGGTCCTCCGCGTAACCTAATATCTCCAACACTCGACCACGGCGGCCCGTGCAGCGCAGTGGCTCAATAGCAACGTCGAACACGACTTCTGCAGCTTCTAGTCGTTCCGCGAGCTCATCGGCAAACGCATACAGCTGGAATTCAGATTCTCCTGCAGCCCTCAAGGCGATGTTGTTGCGAAGTTCGTTCTCAAAATCGTTCATTTCGCCCCAAATGCTCCAAATAGTTTTCCAGCCTCAGCACGCTCAGGTAAGGCTCAAGCGCGCCAAGATCCAGGCTGTAGGACACGTCCGATATGCCCACCGGAACCGACTTCTCACTGACACGCGGGAAATCTCCCCAGACGTCGAACACCAGTTCATTAGTTGGCACGAACCACCATTCGCCGTAGTAGTCGTCAGTGAGGTCGACCTTAGTCGCGTCCAACGCGTCCGCCCACAACTCCCGGGCTTCCAATGAACTGCCTACCTGCTCCGTCAGCGAGCCTATGAGTGATGTGAGGGCAATAGCACCGTCGTCATTGGGGTCTGCCCGCTCTATCGGTACGACAGCAAGCTGTAGCGTCACATCCGGAGTCTCGAGTTGCTCCACACTGGTAATCCTGACCCGAGTCGCCGGGCGGTGCGCTGATTTCACCTCCACACAGTGTCCGGAGACGAAGATGAAGTCTTTGCTATTTCCATAGGGGCCATGCCATGCCCGAAGGGCTGTTATTGGTTCAAGTCCCAGCTCAAGCATGCGGCGCAAAATGATGAGCTCTGCGAATAGGCCACGGATTCCGTCTTCACCCAACCGCCCCACCTGACGCGCCAGGAGCTTACGGAATCCCTCCAGGGCATTCAGGAATGTTTCCAAGGCGCCGTGAAATGATGCAGCCTTACCACTTTCGCTCAGTAAATGCCGGCACAACGCTGAAAAAGCCGGCCGGAGCCCCTTTTCCGTCGATGCGATTCGTAAGTAGTTAGTTCCATCGGCCCGGGCGTCAATAAAGACTGTGAATCCCCTTGCACCGTCAACGAACTGTGGAAGAGCCTCGCGCAGTTCCAAAACAATCGCCGGACGGCCACCCACATTCTGGGCAAAGACTGTGAACCATTGGTGCTCCATGGCTAGGATCTGGTTGTCGCCCTTCGCCAACACGCGAGCCAGTGTCTCCTCGATTTTCACTCCTCCACCTCATCGTCGTCCTCAGTAGTCGGCATGCCGAAGTTGATTCGAGCGAAGACTTTGTTGACGATGAACTTGGCGCCATGTCCGTGTTCCAGCTCGGCCAACTCTTCTTCCGCGGTTAGTCCTGGGAACGCAACTTTGAGAGCGACCAGCGGATTGTCTTCGGATATCCGCTCTTCCAGATCGGTGGATCGGGAAGTAATCGCATAGATCAGGATGACTGGACGTTCAAGGGCGTTACGGGCGATCGTTCCTTCCGTGAGTTTTTCATCCTCAGACAACTCCTGCTCCAAACGCCGGGCACTCTTAATTGTGAGTACGTTCTTGAGGTCGCTACCGGCAGCCACGCGCCTATTACCCATTCGCAACACCTTGGCTCCGAGCTCCCAAGAGATGCTGTCACGCACGCTAGTTTTAACGGTGATGGGGCCGAACGAAGCATCCTCCCCGCTGCCGCTAACGAATGCGACGTCCCAGAGATCGCCATTCTTAGCGTCGGCTAGGTACGCCGCAAGTTGGGCCGACCCCTGCCCTCCCTTAGCTCGCCCAAAGAATGGTTCGTGGTCGTACCCACGGAACTTGGTGAAGAGACGCTCTATGAGGTCCGCCGGTACTGATCTCCACACCTGGTGGTGCCCGGAACGCACCTTGGGGTCTTCCCCAGGCCCGAATGCATGAACCTCGCCAGCAAACTTCTTCACAGCCTCCAGGTTTCGAGCCCGATCCCCGGCATCAGACGACAGGATGTGAGATTCGAAGGTAGCGCCATGTATAGAAATCAAGCCTTCGAAAGCGACCCCGTGCTTCTGTTTGTTCGCCGCAGTGATCATGAATGATTCAGGATGTCGACGCATCTTCAGGCCGAAGTCCTTGGGGGTCAGCTCTAGGGCATTCATTTCCCTCAGCGACGCCCGAAGGTCCGAGGAGAGCTCGGCGACGTACTTGAACAATTTTACAACGTCGTCATCGATCCAGATTCGGACGAGGTCTTCATACCGGGGCCGATAGCCAAACCAGCGTCCCATCTGGAGGAGAGTATCCGCCGCCCCTGCTCGGCGCACATAATAACTGATTTGCAGTCCGTCCAACGTCAATCCGCGCGCCAAGACGTCGCCACCGATAAAGACTGTGGGTCTCAGGGATTCCTGGAAGCGGGCATCGCGCGACATTCCGCTCAGCCGCTTGTTTCGTCCGGCCATCGTCAAACCGTTTACAAGTTCGATACGGATGCCTTCTGCAACAGCGAGGACATGGGGGCGAACCTCAGACCAAGTAACTCCAGACTGCGAGTACTCGCGTTCAAACATGCGGCGCAAGCGCCCAGTGGATATTGATTCGGCACGGTTCTCCGGCATCGCAAACTCTGCAAGAACGGCGGCATTTATGTCACCTACGGCGAGTTCAGTCAAGCTCGCTATCTTGGCCTGCACGTCGTTAAATCGCGAAACGTTAATCATCATTGCGGCCGGCCGTGGCCCATCCTCGCGTGTTTGGCGGATTGCCGTGCCAACGTAGAACGCCGACAATGCCTCCAACATGCTTTCCGGCAGGGCATCGACTAGTCGCGTACGCTTGTGCGAAAAAGGCAGTATTTCAAGGCAGTCTGATACATCCGTGATTATCGAACGGTGGTTGGTTGCGCCAGCTTCCCCGCCAAGATAAGTCTCGATCCCTTGATAGTTGGAAGGACTCTCCAGGGACTGGATATAGTCGCGTGGGAACAGGTCGTCTTCAACTTCGTCGTCAATGAGTACATTGGCGAACGGAGTAGCCGTAATACCCATGTAAGAATTGCGTGCCGAGGCGGACAAAAGGTGCCGTATACCTTTATTTACAGCCGCAACCTCATCTTCCGATTTCGTGTTGATTGAAGCCCAATCCGCCTCGTCGTCGATGACCACCAGCGGAAGTGTGTGTTGCCCTTGGGGCGCCTGACGTTTCAGGTAGGCCGCGAGGTTGGCGAGCACTTTAGCGTTCTTTTTTATGACAAATACTGTTGGGGTGTCTCCAAAAGCAACCACCCCGGCTCGTTTACTTGCAGCATTGAAGTCCGACCGAGCCGTGGTCAGCACATTTGCTTGGAGAGTTTCATTTATTTGTCCTACGCCGACTCGGATAGTGGCCTCTTGTGCGATATTCTCACTCATGAACAGAGAGTCAAGTCCAGTCAAATCGGAGTCCACTCGGCGTTGAGTTTGCCGCCTCAAATCCTCGGTGTGCCCGCCAATTATAACTATTAGTTTGTAGCCGTAGTCGATCGCCTTGTTCAGAACTCCAATATATGTGGCTGTTTTTCCTGATTGGACTTCCCCGATGGCCAGTCCCCTTCTAGCCCACTCGCCGGCCTTTGTGGGATCTCCCATCAGGTCCACAATTTTGTCAGTTTGTGCATCCAGTTTGTCCACAACTCGCGGGCTCCACTCCCGTCGCAGGAGAAGTTCCTCATAGGCATCCCAGCGGGCACGGGCAACAGTTTCCTTCCGCGCTTCGACCCAAGGCTGATAGGTGGACTTGTTGATGACGCCAATACCTATTTTGAGTTCAACGGAATGCAGTTCGAGCACCCTGTCGACCACCCACTGGATATCCACCGGGCCGAGCCCTTTGGCCACAAATGGAGCCATTCCGATAGCCCGCGCCCGTACCTCGTCTAGGTCAACTGTCTCGTCATCGACCATGGTGCCATTCAGCGCACGCAACAGTTTCCGCTTCTCAGCGTCCAGCTCGATCACGAATCTTCCTTCCAAACGGCATCAACAAGGATTTCTAAGTCATTTACGCGGTCAAATGGTTCGATTGCTGCCAGGACCTTCACAATCTGTGCCGGTGCGCCGGTGAAGGCATAAGTATCCCTCAGTCCTCGCAGTCGGGCGCGCACATCGTCGACATCGACAGCGATTTGCACGGGATGGTCGTTCTGAGCTGCGTGAACATACAAGTCTGCAGCGGGAAAAGTTGCGGAAAGGTCAGCAAGCAAGCGGGCTAGGGTGACCTTGGACTCTGCATCAATGTTCTCGCTCAGTGCGAGGACCAGGGGGTGCTCCTTGTTTACCTCGTATCGGTAGCCGTCCCGATCAACAATCCTCTGCCACATCCGCACGATCTCTGTATCGACTTCCCTGCGGCCCCTGAAGGTATGTACACGCTTGCTTTTTGCGATCACACCGCTGAGGATGCGGCGTAGATGAGTTCTAAAGACCTGCGGCGGCTCGGCACGTGATTTCTTGATGTCCAGTTGCCACAGGTGGTCCAGAGTGTTGGGCAGGTCGACTCGGATCCTCGCCTGCTTTGTCAGTTCGTCTCGCTTCGCCAGCCCGTACCAGTGTCCGTGCGAAATTAAGCGCCGATTTCTGTAGACGTAGAAGCCCTGGGATTCACGCATATCGGCGCCCAAGTCAGCACGCTTGCGGTCCTTTGCGGTCACTCCAGATGCATGGGGAAGCGTAAAAGCGGTAGCCTCTATTTTGTGTCCATCGACAACAATGCGTTCCATGGGAGTCCGTTGCGTCTTGGGGTTGGCTGATAAGAACGGGTCCACAGGTACAACGAGCACCCCATTGACGCTTATCTGCAGACGCTCTGTCTTGCGCCCCTCAAGGAACCGATGAAACGTGAGGCTCAGGCGGTCCCGCAGGGCGGACAACCGCTCGGCCATCACGCCCCCCGCGTCATCCGCTCGACCCAAGAGGTAGTCCAGGTTCCGCCATACGACCACTGTGCCGGCTTTCCGCCCGCTAAATGCCTCAATTCCGGGAATATCCGCGAGCTCGACATCATCCAAGACCTGCAGTGACCATTGACCGGTCGCTTTCACGTGGTCGATGTCCCACTGAAGGGCAGTCGTTACTCCCGACCTACGCGTAACTACGGTGAGTTGCCTAGCTTGAGAGAGTGAAGCTGTCTTCAAGCCCAGACCGAATCGCCCAAGGTCCTGATTGTCCCGCACGCCGTTTCCCACAGATCCTGCGAGCCTCAGAGCTGCCCGGGCGGTCGCCGGGTCCATTCCATCGCCGTCATCCGTGATGGTGACGAACTTTGCCTCTACCGGATCGCCGACAATGTCTATGCGTTTCGCCTTAGCCGTGATGCTGTTATCGACTAGGTCGGCGATAGCAGATTCAAATGAATACCCAACTGAACGCATCGACTCCAGCAGTTCTACCCCAGGTACCAGAACCTCGTCCTGCACTTGACTGTGTCTCCCTCGGACTTTTGAAGTCTTTCGTGCAATTAACGCATCAGACCTCACCTTACGAGCCCACTCAAGCAGCAGGCCTTGGGGGAACAATACCCGACATATGGGAGCGGGATCGCCACTTCTGAGGTGTTCGGACTAGTCAAAGCAAAGTAGTCCTGACCGAACCGCAGACATGCGGCCCCTGTAGCCGGATACAGAGACTCGATTGCGCCAACTGGGAATGCAGGGCCTATTCCTCAAAGCACACATTTCCGATGTCGACGAGCACCAGCGCCACCACTCCACTTAGTGTCATCGGCGCCCAGCACCGGTCATTTACAGGGAAAGAGCACTTGCATTCTTCAAGTACCGGACCAGCCGAGAAGCCCGGCGGAGTCTTCACCGGCCGGGTCCTCAGCTAAATCCGGAGCTGCCCGTTTCCACCCCTAGCGGCATACCAAGGACAGGGTTCTGCTACGGCACGGAGAAGTCGAGAGTGTATTGACCGTTCCCCAGGTAGGTGACGTCAATGTCGGAGCGCCCGTACTGGTCGAGTTGTTGCGTGCCGATGAACGCCCCGGAAGGAAGGCCCATACGCCGGCGAATGTAAGACCCCAAGTGCGAGTTGGGCGCTGAGGTCGTCAAGTCCTTCCCGTAAGGATTGTCGCCGCTAGCTATTCTCACCGATAGGAGCTCCAAATCGTCCCCCACCATGTCGAAAGTTACATTCCGTGGTGGAAAGAAGCCGCTCTGCCCAATCGAGGACGGAACGGAGATGTAGGCCTCGTCTTCACTTGCACGGCCGCGGCTCAATCCCCAGTTGATTCCACCGCCTGGAGCGTAGTCATCCCCGTTCTTCTTTAGCAGGGACAAGCTGTAAGTTTTTCCGACCCACTGGGCATCCCCGTCAAGATCATCAGGCAACGGATGCGAGATTCTGTTTAATGCCAGTTCTGACGGCCTCTCCCGGCGGAGCGGCAACCGATCTCTGGTCTCGTCGTCGACGTCGGCACATTGCACGAGCTTGTTCGCTTCGCCCTGGCAGTACTGGAGTGCCTCTTCAGGGTCTACCTCAGTCATCACATTCTGTTGCCCCGTGCGCTGGAGGCTGAACCCAGGGTTCGTGTAATTGGCCGAGCCAGAAAACGCAGCGGCGGGCCGGCCTGCAACGGACCAAACGTAAACCTTGGAATGCACTACGTGTGGTCCTGGAAAGTAGGAGACCCGCAGATCTCCGTCCACGATCTTCTGGCTAGTCAGGCGCACGAAGGCATCATGCTCCGGCCGTGTTGTGCCGCCCGCCGCGAACATGCCTACGCGCAAGTCAATGGACACCGTGGGTATAGCCGAACCCGTGATGCCACGAGCAATCTTGAGCCGGTTAACGTGCTCAATAATCGTCGCTGGGGATGCGTAGCCCGAAATAATTGTTAGAGTGTCGGCGCCCGCCATAAACGGCTGGATCAGGACTCTTTCGGAAAGCTCCGTGGAAAACATTAAACCCCCAATAAGGTCGAGTTTTTAGCTCGAAAAGACCGGAACCCGCTTAATCAGATTGGGTTCCACGGAATCATAAGCCAGTCCGGCGAAAGTGCGCAATACGGCCTCGAAAACAACTCGGGCGCCTTCCACCGGAACAGCCATCCCGATTTGTTTGCGTACGCTTTCCTTGGACCCCTGGAAGTGGTACCAGTCGGGGAACGTTTGCAGCCTAGCTCGCTCCCTATTTGTCAACGCACGGTTTTCCGACCAATGATACACATGAGTGCCACCACCCCCGGATCCGGTGACGGTATAGGAGGGCATGTCAGGGCGAAGTCTCTTGTATATCTGGCTCATAGTCGCGCCGGCTACATTTAGCTTTAGGTGCTCGGGCAGATCTGCTGTGAACGCATTCTGGCCCGGCAGGATATGAGACAGCCGTTCCTGCACTACCGGCGACTGCTTTGTGGGTTCATTATTGTGAGCGTCAGATGCGATAGGGGGGCATTCAATGGCCGCTTGGGAACTGACGTCAAGGTCGCTGTAGAGCGCCGGCGAAGGGACCCTAAACTCAACATTCTGATCGTTGCGGATACCCACGATCAGAATCCGGTGGCGTGCCTGCGGCACTCCGTACTGCTCGAATTTGTACAGATGAGGAACAACGTTATACCCGGCCTGGATCATTTCACCCAGAATGAGCCCGAAGGTGTCGCCGGAGTTGGAGCTTCGGAGTCCTCCGACGTTTTCCGCCACGAACCATAGCGGCTGGTGAGACTTTAGGACGCTAATTCCATGTTGATACAAGGGGCCGAAGGTGCCATCGATTCCCTTCTGCTCGCCGACAATACTGAAGTCATTGCAGGGGAACCCGAACGCAAATCCCTCGATCTCAGGCAGTGAGTGTGTCTCAAACGTCCGGACGTCCTCACAGTGCACGGTTTCTACGGACGCACCGGGGATGTTCGCGATGTAAGTGTCGCAGGTGGAGCGATCGTAGTCGCTCGCCCACTGGTGGACTATTTCGTGTCCAGGTACGTTGACTCCCGCCAGCTTGGCGCCCAACGCGAGACCGCCTGGGCCCGAAAACAACTCACCGAGTCTGTACTTCACTGCATCTCCCTTGGGAACTAACGGCTCAGCGCAGACCGGGGGTCCACGCTGCAAATTCGAGTCTCATCGCAACTGCGAATGTATGTTCGACTGCGCCAGTCTAGCAGCTGCCTACGACAGGCAGAGGGATCGCGCGCGGGAACTCACGTGTCGGGAAACACGCCTCAGTCCCCGCCCCATGAGCGGGCTTTGCTACACGCTGCCCTGGGTCGCGTCAGCATCCATGGCACCGACCTGCGACTCATCCGCCAGCAGGCTCGGGTCGTCATCCTGGTTGGACGGCGCCAGATCGACGTCGTCTTCCGGTTGCAGAGACCCTGCTAGGGCTCGGAAGATCCCGACAGTGTCTTCCACGGGCAATGCGCTAAGCCGCCGATATCCCATCATAAAGTTCGTTTCCTTGAAGAACGTCCGAGTGATGTTCTTCGCACTGTTGGCGAAAACCCCTTCGTCGTCGAGCGCCTGCAACATGGTCATCAGAACTTCCCTTGACCAACCGATCTTTCTGTCAAGAAGCTCTTGGAGTAGCCGCTGGTTGGAAAACATGAGCTTCGTGAAGTGGTATGGGTCATCACGGCGGAGTCCTTCGAAGCGCCCCGATGGATCGTCCCACGGAGAAATGGTGAGCTCCGTAGCCCACCAGAGCCGGGATAGTGCGTTTCGACCGAGGCTTCGTGGGGTCCCATCTGTAAACCATCGCCGCTCAACCTGGCGGGCGAACTTGGCCCTCTCTTCGCTGGAGATACCAAAGGCAGTAGAAGCGAGCCCGGACGGCCATCGAGACTGTACGTACTGCCGAAACGTCACGTGCGTCAGGTAAGCCCACAGCCTCGGGTCGGACGCCTGCAACCTCGTGAGACGAAGATATTGGTGCAACCGGACCGCATCTCTAAAGTCGTCTTCCCGGCCCCCGTCCAGTTGCGGTTGCACCCCCTGGAGCACAATCGGGGATTCGAGCTTGGACTCGTCAGAAAGATCGAAATTCGGCGATATGTATGGCTCGACTTGGAGCTCCCGCTTTACACGGTCCAATAGATCCTCTGTGTGTGCGCGCGTAAACACGTGCTGCTTGCTGGTCGTCAAAGCATTTCCCCCATCAGGTCGTGGAACTCGGCATCGCTTTGCTTGGCCGCCAAGCCCGCCAGGCATCTATCAACGGGGTCTCCTAAGAGATCCTGTGCTGCTCGGAGGGGAGTCTCCTCGGTCAGTCCACGCGTGGAACGCATCTCCTGCAGACGGTCGAACCACCCGTATCCGGCAAAGTCGGTCTCCCCGTTGTCAATCTGTTCGAGCGCCGCTACGAGTACGGGTAAAACGACTGCCGCGTGGACTACTTCGGGGGCGAATTCACGCGCTTTCAAGTAATCGTCGAAGGCGCTGGACGAAAGACCGATAACTAGGAAGTCGCCTTCATAATCAACAGACATGGCCTCCTCTTGCGATGGGACCTTGTGAATCTTGACAAAGGATGCTGCCGAATTGTGCATTGGGTCAAAGGCCGGGTCTGCCACAAAAGAAGCTGTTCCGCCCGTCGCAATCACGTCCCCCGGCTCAAGCGTAAAGGGGTCACCCGCCAGATCTGGATGTGTGCCAGCGGGGAGATAGTCTGAAGCCTCTCTTAGCGCCACTACGTCAAAAGAAACTTCGACTAGGTCCCTGAGCTGCTCAGATGGGATGGAGACAGAGAGACCCGGTTCGTGCGTGAGGATTGTTCGCCGGTAGAAGGTTTTGCGACAAACTATTTCGACAGAATACGTCGCATTGCGGTCCAGGATTTTTTCAGCGATGGTGGAGTGGTTCAAACCCATGATGATGTCCAGCGTGTACAGGTCATCGTCAGGCGTGCATTCCAGCGTTGGCTCGAATGTCCCTTGGAGGTCGTCGCTGTTGCCGAGAACCGGGTACGGATAGCTGATCCGGAGATCACTCATTTCAGGCCACCCCCAAGGTGTAGCGGCGGGTGGATTTAAGGGTGATCAAAAGCTTCATCGGTGTGTCCTGCTCCAATTCCAGATTCAAGATTCGAGAGCCGTCGATTTCCAGCAAGTGACCCGATTCCATCTGCACTGACTCCACGGGGATGGTCGAAGAGGACACTTCACCAATTGCAACGATCTCGAGCGCCCCGGACTGTGTGGTCTCCGGGTGGAGAATAGCCGAATATCGACGCCGGCCCCCTGAGACAACCTCCCGCGAGCGGAAGAGCAGTTTGGATGTGTCCAGCGCCGGAGACGTGTTCCCCTCGCCCCCCTTGGGCGGCTGCGTGCTTGCCTTCTTCTTGTTCTTTGGTTCGCCGGCTCGCCCGCCGGTGTCTCCGCCCGTCTGCCTCGGCTTCGTGACCTCCACTGTTCGCCTCGTTGGCCTGTTCGGTCCAGATACTTCCACGTCGCCTGCCTGTGTGGATTCGGCCCCGCTCTCAACGGGCGACGTTTCCTGGGTCCGCTCGGATGACGTGGTCCTGCCGATTTGATCATCACGCTGCGCCCGCTCTGGGAGATACCCAGCCAAATCCGGAATATCCTCCGGATCGGAATTTGCTACGGGCGACAACGTCTTCAGCTCGCGCTTGATCCAGCCTGTGATGTAGCGCAAGATCTTAGCCCCGTTTTCCCTGTCTCGACTCTGGTCCCACTTGTCGTGCGCGGGTGGCTCCAGCCCGCGAAGGAGCCGGTTGCCCTCAGGATCGTCGCAAATGAAAACCCCAGCAAAAGGTTCACTAAGCGCGTATGCGTTCTTTTCGAACACCGTCATCTTCGCCCGGCGCATCATCTGGATTTTTCGAGGAAGATTGGCTCCCGTTTTGACGTATAGATGAACTTGTCCAAGGAGCGGCAAATCATCCGTGAAGTGGCGGGTCCGGTCATTGACCGCATCGAAGTAGGGCCGAACACCCGCGAAGTCGGGGGAGGATGAAATGATCTCACCCAAAGTGGCGGCATTGAGCTCGAGGATCTCCTGACCGTTCTTCTTGAAGTCGACAACCAGGTCGCCGAAGTGCACCGCAGCCCAGAAATTTGCGAGTACAGACTTGAGCAGCGCCTGGTGCCAAACGTCGGACGCTGATCGATACCCGAGGACAAACAGGTCCGTTCCGCGTTGTGTCCTTCTGAAGGGTGAGGGAATAGCGTCGGGGTCGCGGACGGACTTGACCCCCGGGCTGGCCAGGAATCCAAGCTGACCGACCCCACGTTTGACGTCTTGGTCTGCAGCTTCGTAGCTCGATAGTCGAGCTTTCCCTTGGAAGACCGACTCGCCGTCAGCGTTGACGGTTCCGTATAGGACGGTTCGCAGTTGGGACGCGGCAAACGGGGCTCCTTTGCCGATGCCAAAAGAACCGCCGCCGACACCATGCATGGAATTTGAACCGGATGCCCGGATTAGCCTGTACCAGCCGCCCTGTTTGTCGTCATCCCGACCGTCGAGCCCCGAGGTGTTGAAGTCAGAGACTTTGAGCACCGCAAGGGTATCCCTTGACAAGAGACCAATTGCCGTCTCGTAGAACGCAGCGGCGCGCTCTTGGCCTTCAGCGTATTCATAGGCCCGTGTCATGATCTCTTGAAGTTGATCAAGGTTTGGAATGTCGGCTTTCTCAACATCCATGAGGTCGAATGAAACACGTACTGGGGTGGAATCATCCAGACGGGCGTCTAGAGAGTTTTGGATGCTTTCACGAGCAATGTAGTGCTCATGTTGACCCTCGAAAGTTTCTCGTAGAGGGTCATTGATACCGTCCTCATCCCCACCGCCCGTGGTGGGAAAATACCACGAGTACGCCTCTGGCGCTCCTAGCTCGGTCATTTAAGTAATCCCCATTTGATTGTTGATTTGTTTGGCATGTAGCGCTCTGGTTGACGTCATTAGACGTTGCTCGAGCGATCATCGCACTGAGCTACGACGGTCTCGTGTTGGGCCGGGCGACAAAACAGTAACGTTCACATAACCGTTATCGGCGGCCGGCGACGTGGCGCGGCTTCGAAGCTGACGGCGTCCAGTCTGCATGCTTCCTCCAGGTTTCCCTGGAGCCGGTACAGGCCTGTCCCGGTTTTGGATCCGAACCCATAGAGGCGATACAGGTGGAAAAATTGCGGTGCGACACTCGACACCCGGACTTCACCGCGGGTCACGAAGAACGGTACGTCAATTGCATACTTTGTGGTCTTGACTTCTATCCACTTCTCGCGTCCCGAAGGGTCAAAAGAAAGCACATCGTAGCCGAGCCCGTCACCTCGCGTCTGCGCAACGTGCTCTACCCGGTCCGCGAGCTTTGTTTTGCCTATGCTGTGAAGAAAAGTTTGCTCCTTGCGTGCGACGGCCAACTCCCCTGCTAGCCCTAATGCGCGGTTAGCCTGTTCCAGCTCCAGGTAGTTTCGCTTGAAAGGCTTTGCCGCAGATTTGCCGTGGAGGAGATCCGTGATGACGTCCATCGGAGCTGGAGTTTCTCTGACGATGTCCACTGGGCCCACCGGCATGGAGTTAGAGAGTTGCGTGACAAGAAAAAGGTCAAGAGAACTTCGTCGGCCCAATTCATTCAGCACGGAATCGACAAGGCTTCTCTGGTAGTTAGCCAGCGGCGACAACCCCCGCAGGTGAGGATAGCCTAGGGCAACCATTACAGCGCTGATGTTTCTCATCTTGCGCTCTATCGAGCTGACACTTCGGGCAGAAAAACGTTCTGAAAGCTCTCGATAAATTGCTACCTTGACCAAGGCCTGCCCCTGAAGGTCGAGCACAAACATGTCGAAGTATTTCGCGACCGTGGCGTCGCCTTCGTCCACCGTCCACGGTTTTCCCGTCTCCCCCGTAAGCATGCCGCCAGGATATAGTATTCGCTAGCAGTTCCTGGGCAACAGCCTCCCACATCGATTACGGGCAGCGCGGGAAAACAAACTGAACTGCTTAGCATCGGACCCACAGGATGCCGATAAGGCCGGCTTGATGATTCTTCCTGAGCTAGCTTGGTCGGAGAGGTAAATGCGTTCATTACATGGTTGCCGCCAGTTTCGGGACGCGCGCGCCCTGTCTGACACCTGCCATATCCCATATGCCTCGGCATATTGCCCCTGGCCACTGTGAGCATTGGAGCCACGTCGAGGGAGGGGCGCCCTTCCGGTCCGTCTAGACCACATCCACTCCAGCGGAAAAAGTCAGCCTTCGCCTCGACGCACGACGCCGGCGTTGCATCGGTGGTGTTTACGCGGGCACCCCGTTGCTGTTCCTCACCGCGGGGCCGACGCAAGAGTCTTGGACTAGCACACCGGCACTCGTCGCGGAGTTCACGGATAACCCCTGCAAGGTATCAGGGCAAAAGAAACACCCCGGCCCGAAGGCCGGGGTGTTACCGATGCCACGAGACAGGGATGAACTAGTTGTCTCGCGACGCCACTTTGTGCGCGGAGGGGGACTTGAACCCCCACCCTCTTTCAAGGACTAGCACCTCAAGCTAGCGCGTCTGCCATTCCGCCACCCGCGCGGGTGGTACTTATGGATATCCTTCGCCATTGGGCGTTTTAGTTTCTCCGAAGTAGCGGCAACGAGCATAGCACGGGGCTTCCGGAGTCCGACGTTTCGCTGCTGCACATCCACCTCACCGGAATGTGTGCCCCGCCATGATTTCAGATGGCGGCAAAGACACTGGACATTCTG
Source organism: Arthrobacter sp. P1_H7 (assembly GCF_056405215.1). Lineage (NCBI taxonomy): Bacteria > Bacillati > Actinomycetota > Actinomycetes > Micrococcales > Micrococcaceae > Arthrobacter > Arthrobacter sp. P1_H7. The sequence continues at coordinate 45,012 of NZ_JBFUCO010000018.1, forward strand.
ACTAGCTCCGCACCCACAATCTCGAAGGCCTCCCCCGCGTTCCGTCGGACATCTGTCCGGTCCCCATCAGTTTCGGCTCCATGAAGCGCCGGAAGGTGTCGCGCATGAGCGTTTCGCCCGCAACGGCTTCATGCAGCTCGCGCAGATCCTTGAGCGTGAACGGCTCCTCCAGCAGCGCACCGGGGTCCGGCGCCTCCGTGTAGGCGGCCCGCAGCCACTCCACCGCCTTCGCCACAATTTCCGCATGGCCGTAAGGCAGTCCCGCGATCAGCTCCGGTTCCCCGGTGACGGAGGCCAGCCGGACGCCGTCGGACTCTAACGCCTCTCCTAACGCCGCCAAGGGCACTATGTCCACGTGCGCCACCGACAGCACCCAGCCGCGGTCATCGCGCCCGGGCTCATCAAAGACCTGCAACTGGCGCGGCACCCGTCCGGAGATGCCCGCCTTCTCCCGCAGACAGCGGAGCACCGCGTCCGCGAGGGTCTCACGTTCACGCAGGAGCGTACCCGGCAGCGCCCACTTTCCGTGCTGATGATCCCCTTCGCGCCGCACCAGCAGCACGCAGACCCCGCCCTCTGCACGGCTGGCCCGGGCTGCGGGCCCGTGACCTGATGATGCTTGGCATGGAACTCGGCCGCGGCGAGGGCCGCCGGCCCGCATCCTGGCCCCGCGCCGAGCATCAGGACTACAGCATGTGGAGCCGCACCGATGCGCTGGTCCAGCACCCGCACGACGACGGCGTCTGGCTGGGCGGCGTCGGTTCGCTCGGACTGGTGGCTGAGCTGGGGATCGACGCCGTGGTGTCGCTGTGCCGGCTGGGGACTGCAGATGTGCCGTCCGTCGCGCCGGAAGACCACGCCACGTTCTGGATCATCGACTCCCCCGTTGAGGAAGACAATGCTTATGCCGCGTTTGTGCTGGGAGACGCGGCGGCCGCCGTCGAACGCTTCCGTGCGGAGGGCAAGACGGTGCTGCTGCACTGCGTCCGGGCCGAGTCCCGGACACCGACAGTGGCCGCGCTTTATGGGGCGCAGGTTGCGGGGATCACTCCGCTGGAGGCGCTGGAGGATTTGCAGCGGGCGCTGCCTGGGGCGAACCCGAATGGGTTGTTCGTGGGGTTGCTGAGGAATGTCCAAACAACACCATAAGATGTGCAAATTGCAGGTCTAGAAGTCCAACGGCTGTACGCGGCAAATGCAGGGGGAAGACAGTGCCCGTTTATCTTGAAGAACTCGCTCTCAGTGTCGCCCGGTGTCCGGATTTGTCGGAGGTGGACTCTGTACTTCCGGATGGCAGCACTCATCCTTGTCACAAAATTGTCCATTCTCAGGCCATGCACCCGGGACCTTTTCGAGTACCTGAGGCGTGGGCCGGGAACCTCGAATCCGCGCGAATTGTCTATCTGTCTTCCAACCCCGCCATAAGCGTCGGCAACCCACTCGCAACATGGGCGTCCAAACGGCACGCGGAGAAGTACCCGACCGTGGACTGGGCAGATTCCGAGATTGCTGACTTCATGATAAATCGGTTCAACCCTGAGCACGGCTGGGTGGTGGAACGGCGGCATCGCAAGGTCGACGCCGCAGCCCAACACGGCCGCCCGGTCTACGGTTCCCCTGAGCCCTACTGGGGCTGGGTTGAGAAACAGACGAAGTCATTACTGGGGCCGGACACCGTCTGGTACGACGCAGCCGTGATGACCGAAGTTGTCCACTGCAAGTCCAACAACGAGCAGGGCGTCCCAGAGGCTGCCCTGCATTGCTCGACACGGCATATGGACCGAATCCTAGCGGCCTCCACCGCCAGCCTCGTCGTGGTCGTTGGAGGCAAGGCCGCGAACGCGTTTCGCGCCGCGCATCAGGAAGCCCTTGCTGATAAGCCCAACTTCGGCAAGTACAGCCTAGACGGTTTGCCTGATGCAAATCACAACGTGGTTCCGTTGCAAATCGGTGGAAGCACGAGGCTCGTATGCTTCATCAAACACCCCGGAGCGCGCGGCGGATCCGCGGTGCTGGAGACTCAGTATCCCAAAGACATTGAGCGCATTCGGAACGCAGCTCGGAGCCAGCGATGAGATGCATTCCGGAAGAACCCGAATTTGGCGAGGGCCAAGTGGCAGAGGAAGCGGTTTGGGAGGCCTTGAAGAGAAGCCTCCCCGACGACGTCGTCCTCGCGCACTCCGTCCAAGTCAGGGACGGACGCGCAGAGCACGAGATCGACATCCTGGTGCTCTGGCCCGGCGTCGGGATGGCTGCCATCGAGGTCAAGGGCGGTAAGGTCGGCGTCGGGAGCGGGCAGTGGTATCAGTCCGACAAGGCGGGCAGGCACAACATCCAGAGCCCGGTGGTGCAGTCGCAGGCGTCGATGCATGCGTTCAAGAACTGGCTGGAGGACCAGCTCGGATCCCGGCTCAGCAGCCGCTTTGCGTATCTGGTCAGTCTCCCCTACACGGACGTGCCGCAGGGCTGGGCCATGGCAGGGTGTCCCCGCTCGCTGATACTGGACCGGGCGGACACTGAGTCGCTGAAGGACAAGGTGCTCCACGCCATCGAGCGTGAGGGCAGCGGGGCCACCACCCTGACCCCGGCCTTCCTGGAGCGCATCATCCGGAAGCTCGGCGGCGATCTCGACGCCGGATCCGCGCAGGTCCCCGACCCGCACGAAGCCGAAGACGCCCAGGACCACCTCACTATTCGGCAATCCGTGCTGTTGCGCGCGACCCGGTCCCTTCCCCGCGTCCGCTTCACCGGCGGTGCCGGCAGCGGCAAGACCTGGCTCGCCCTGGAGAAGGCGCGGCTCCTCTGCAAAGAAGGCAAGCGGGTGGGCCTCTTCTGCTACAACAAAGGGCTGAGCCAGTATCTGCAGCAGCAGGTCTCCGGCTGGCGGCAGGCCAGGCCGGTCTTTACCGGGGAGTTCCACGAGTACGTCCGCGCCCTTGGTGTCCCGGACGGGGTTGGGACGGACTACTTCGAGGAGGAGATGCCGCGCCTCCTCAAGGAGCTGGCGGGCGGCATGGAACAGCACGAGCGGCTGGACGCCGTCGTCGTCGATGAAGCGCAAGACTTTGCGCCGCTGTGGTGGGAGTCGCTGCTGGCCTGCACCAAAAATCCGGACGCCGGCGAGGTGTATGCGTTCATGGATGACCGGCAGGATGTCTACCAAAGGTGGAGCGGGACCGGCGCCGACGGCAAGCATCCGACGGCGGATCTGGCGCCGATCCATATCGATGAAAACCTCCGCAACACCCGGAAGATCGCCGAGACATTCCGTTCCTTCGCGGGCGAGCACTTCACGCCCCGGGGCGGCACCGGGCTGCCCGTACGGCGCGTTGTGTGCAACACCGAGGACGCCCTTGATGCCGCTGACGAGTGCGTCGAGGCGCTCATGGACGAAGGCTGGAGCCCAAACCAGATAGCCCTCCTGACCACCAAGTCGCGGCATCCGGTCCACCAGGAACGGTTCGACGCCGGGTCCATCGCCGAATACTGGCTCGATTTCCACGCGAACAACGACGTCTTTTACGGCCACGTCTTGGGGTTCAAGGGCCTGGAGCGCTCGGCCGTGGTGCTGTGCGTCAACGGGTTCAAGGACCTGGGCCGGGCAGCGGAGCAGCTCTATGTGGGTCTGTCCCGGGCCCGCAGCCTGCTGGTGGTGGTCGGCGATTCTGGACTACTGGAGAGCGCAGGCGGGCGGGACCTGCAGTTGGCACTCGCCCGCGCCGAGGTTTGGCAGCACGCTGCTGTCGGCCGGTTTTAGGCCACGCTCGACGCCGATTGACGTCGCCGTTCCGTCACCCCACGCGTCTCCACCTTCATTATCCGACCCTGAACATATGATCGAGGAACTGTCGCTCCAACACGTCCCGGGGGATTATGTGAACGTTTGGCCTACCTAGACCGCGCACCGTGGACATACCGTGATTCCGCACACGGCGCGGTCAGGGCACTAGGTCCGCCCAGCTCCTGCAGACCCGTCCCTGACTCACCGGCCCAGATGCCCGGCACTCCACACGGATCAGGCAGTTCATGGCCCCGCTCGCGGAGCAGGACAGCCCGGAGGCGTGGTTCCACGGTCCCTTCTCTGTCGATCCATGGTCCACGGCCATCGACTTGTTGAACATGGGCGATCAACTTGTCGCCAGCGAATAGACGGGACTCGCCCCTGACGGGTCCACCGCCAAGCTAATAGCCCTCCCTGCCCTGGAACAGAGCAGACTCCCCATCGACCGGGCGTTCGCCGACTACCTGCCTGAACTCGTCCATGAGCTCGAGAGCGAAGCCACAGCCCATTGGCCGCTCGGAATTCCTGCGTCTACTCGGGAAACTCGAATTCTACGGCGACATCGGGAGCAACACCGGCGATAATTCCGGTGTAGAACACCTTGGCCTGCTCTCTCAACGCGTCTTCGTTTTCGGCGATGTACATCTGCTTGTTCTCGTCGCTGAGAATGTTGTTGACCATGCGAGTTTGAACAGTTGCCGGCGTCAGCCAACTGAGCGCATTATTGCTCTCGACGGGGTCCTCAAACTTCGGTTCGTCAAAGCCGATGCCAACAAATTGCGGGATGCTCACCCGAAACGAATCCGGCCCGGTTTGTTCTATCTTCGCCCGTGACCCGTCGACGCCCAATTTCGCATTGAACTTGTATTGGACCAGCGTCGTTTTCTCGCTCGCGGGTATGGCCACGCCGAGAATCTCGCCGTTACTCTCATGCCTCGCGACACCCTCGATGTGAAGGCTTAGCAAGGCAACCTCTTGCACACGCGTTACGGACTGAACAACCTGGGAATCACGTTCGTTAGAGCTGCTGCTGAACAGGGACTTGAGAGCGAGAGCGTTGATGCTTCCAAATGCGAAAGTGGCAACCGCTGCCGTAACCACCAGCACGGTGAGCAGCAAGACCGGCCAGAGCAGAACCCTTTTTTTGAAAAAGGTCATGACGATTCAATCTCCAGTCTCGTTCGACGCCTAGGTGCCCTCAAAGTTCCGTGGTGTGGAAAGACGTCGGCTGATCGCCGCGTCAAGGTCCCTCGAATTTTATACGTAAGCGAATGTCAGTCTGTCAGGGCACGCCCAACCGGCCCAAGAAATTGGGGTGAGAGTCAATGGGCGAGTAGCAGTTCATCGGCTGGCTCACGCAGGACCATCGCGCCGCCGATCAATACTCGACCGCACTACCGCTGGTGAACCTAAGAGGACCTTCTCTTCGGGGCGTCCGACAAGAGATTGGCTCGTCGCTGCGTTAGCCTGTAAACGTTCAGCGGGTCTGTCTAAAATCTGACAACCGCGCGAGATATTGGACCCACCGGGGGATTTTGCCATGCCTGAAGCTCCGACTGACGTCGTCGACGCTTTCGATACGCTCGACACTGACGAGGCTAGTGATGCCGACCGGAGGGTTGTCGAGGATGAGCGAGCCGAGCTGCGGGAGTTCATCACGGGGTTGAGCCCGGACGACATCAAGTCGGGTGGCTGGTTCACCAAGCTCATCGCTCAGGCCCTGGGCTCCTACACCGACAAGGTCACCTGGCAGTACTTCCAGGAGCGGTACAAGGGCGTACCCGCGGACGCCATCGTCGATCAGCGGATCAAGATGGCGACTCGGTACGCCGCGTTAGAAGGTGGGCTCTCCGCCGGCGCTTACTCGGCGGCCATCATCTCCACGATGGGGAGCCTTGGTGGTGCCTCGCCGGCGACTGTCCCGGCCGCTATTGCGACCGTCATGGTCGACTTAGCGTTCATCACCCAGCTCCAGCTGCGCCTGGCTTACGATGTCGCGGTCCTCTATCGGGTCCCGCTCGACGTGTCCGACCCCGATGATATGTGGAAGCTCATCCGCGTGGCCTTCACGATCAAGAGCGGGGAATTGTTGCGTGGGGGCGTGTCCAAGGCTGTCCCGGCCATCATGCGGCCGGTGATCAAGCGCTTTTATTCCGGAGCGGTCCTGACCGCCGCGAAGGGGCTCCCCTTCGTAGGAAAATTCCTCCTGCAGCGCACTGTCATCAAGATCGGCATCCCACTCGTCGGTGTCCCGGTCGCGGTAGTGCTAAACCGCTATACGACGCTGCTAGCGGGACAGCACGCGCAGGCGGTCTTCCGCAACGAGGCGCGGGTGATCGAACTCGCCGAGAGTCTTTGCGAGCGGAGTCAGCACCCGCAGCTGATGCTCTGGGTCACGTGGCTCATCATCATGGCGGACCGCAAGATCGCCGACGAAGAGGCTCTGTTGATCCGTCACCTGGTGCGGCTGGTCCAGGATCGGCATCAGGTGGTCGATGAGCAGCTCGCTCGCCTCGTCGATATCGATCCCGCCGAGGTGTGGCGGCGCATAGACGACGAGCCAGGGGATCTGAGCGACATCGTCGACGCGGCCAACCGGGTCGCCCATGTAGATGGCGCCGTCAACGCGCTCGAGAAGGCAACCATCGCCGAGCTACGAGATCGGTGCGGCCGAGTCTGAGGCCAACGAGGGAGCGAACGACGGCATACGGGCGAAGCTCGGTAAATGGTCTCGTTTCGTGGCGCGCACCATCTGGCGGTGAGGAACAGCGTCATTTTCGACGCTGCGGTTCACAAGAGAGACAAATACGGCACTTCGGCGTCCCCTAATCTACCTACTCCGAATTTCATGCGATACAAGACAACGCAAGGCCCGTCTGAGCGACATCAAGTGATCACGAACGCCGCCACGAAGTGTTGAAGTCCACACACCGTGAGCATTAGCCACCAGCGCCGTGGGCCGTACCCGTTTACGAAACAGAACGCGATCCTCCGCTCACCCCCTATTGTTGATTCTGCACCTAACGAAACCGTTTACGTAAACCGTTTGCGCAACTTCAGCGCGAGCCGTTCACATAACACCCGCAGGCACCTCAGGGAGGAGGAACAGTGGTCACCATCCGCGATGTCGCCAAGCACGCCGGCGTCTCTCCGGCCACCGTTTCCCGGGTCGTCAACGGGCTGGTGGGCTACTCCGACGAAACCCGGGAACGCGTCGAAACCGCGGTCAAGATCCTCAGCTACGAAACGGACTACCTCGCCCGAGGCCTGAAGACGCGGCAGACGTCTGTGATCGGGCTCCTCGCCCCCATGGTCTCCGACGCCCTGGCCTCCCAGGTCATGCAGGGTGTGGAGGTGGAAGCCCAAGAACGCGGTTACGCCGTGATGCTCGGCCGCACCGGCGCCAAATCCGCCTACATCGCCGGCTACCTGCGGACCCTGCGCACCTACCGGGCCGCCGGCGTCATCCTCATCTCCGCGGTGATCACGCCGGAGACCAGGCAGCTGTTGGGGCCCAACGTCCCCATCATCTCCGTCGCCATCAGCGACAAGTCGGGCTCCCCCAGCGTGGCCATCGACGACGAGCAGGCAGCCTACGACGCGACCCGTCACCTGCTGCGGCTCGGCCACCGGCGCATCGGCCTCTTGACCGGTGATCCGGCGTCGATCTACGTGGCCCAGCCCCGCAAGCGCGGCTACCTCCGCGCTATGACCGAGGCCAAGTGCACACCGGTCACCGCCACCGGCACCTTCTTCTACGGGAGCGGCGCCGCCGGCGTCGACGACCTGCTGCAGCAGGATCCCGGGCTCACCGCCATCTTCGCGATGAGCGACGAGATGGGTGCCGCCGTCGTCAACGAACTGCAGCGGCGCGGGCTGCGGGTGCCGGAGGACGTCTCCGTCCTGGGCTTCGACAACACCTCCACCTCCCTGCACGTGAACCCGCCGCTGAGCACAATGGCCCAGCCGCTCGAGGAGATGGGGCGGATGGCCGTGAAGAAGCTGCTCCGCTCCCGCGACCTGGGGCCGAAGATCATGCCCCACCGGCTGATCGAGCGCGGCTCCACCGCACCGCCCATTTCAACAGCGGCGAATCCGGCACCGCCCGGCGAACAAGTCGGCACCCAAGTTCTAGTCAGCTAGCCAAGACCCCAAACACCACCACCCACGGCGACAGCCGGCACTCCCCCGTGCCACCAGGCAACCATCGCCGCAGTTCCGCATGCACCAAACCACCCGCACCACCCGACTCGCACCAACCCAAACAAGGAGCAACACATGAGGCAGCGCCGCCACACCTGGCAGACTCTTCTCGCCACCACCGCATCCCTGACCGTCGCCGCCGTCGCCCTCACCGGCTGCGGCGGGACCGCGACGGACGCGAAGAGCGCCCCGAAGGCCGCCGCGTCCTTCGAGGGTAAGGGCCCCATCAACTACGTCTCCAACCGCGATGCCTCCGGTGCCGCCAACAAGAGCATCGAGGAATGGAACGCCGCCCACCCGGAGGAAAAGGTCACGTTCATCGAACTGCCGGACTCCGCTGACCAGCAGCGCCAGCAGCTCATCCAGAACGCCCAGATCAAGTCGGACACCTTCAGCGTGCTGAACATGGACGTCGTCTGGACCTCCGAGTTCGCCGCGAACAAGTGGATTATGCCGCTGCCTGCGGACGCCATCCCCACGGACACGATGATCCCCGCCACCGTCAACGCCGCGACCTACCGGGACACCCTGGTGGGCGCCCCGTATTACACCGACGGCGCGCTGTTCTACTTCCGCTCGGACCTGCTCAAGGCCGCGGGCATCGCCGCCCCGCCCAAGACCTGGAACGAGATGAAGACCGCCTGCAAGGCCATCCTGGCCCTCCCCCAGGCCGCGGGCATGTCCTGCTACGCCGGCCAGTTCGACAAGAACGAGGCCCTCACGGTCAACTTCTCCGAGGCCGTGGCCTCCGCCGGCGGCACCGTGGTGGACGCCGACGGCAAGCCCACCGTCAACACCCCCGAGGCCAAGAAGGGCCTGAACCTGCTGGTGGACGGCTTCAAGGAAGGACTCTTCCCCTCCGACGCCATCACCTACCTCGAAGAGCAGGGCCGCCGCGCGTTCCAGGACGGCAAGCTCGTCTTCCTGCGCAACTGGCCCTTCCTGCACGCCTCCCTGAGCGCCACGGACGGCTCCAGCAAGGTGGCCGGCAAGTTCGGCATCACCTCCATCCCGGGCACCGACGGCCCCGGCGTCTCCACCCTCGGCGGCCGCAGCCTGGCCATCTCGCCCTTCACCGCGAACAAGGCCACCGCCTTGGAGTTCATCAAGTTCTTCACCAGCGAGGAGCAGGCCAAGAAGCGCCTCGCCCTGTCCTCCCGCGCCCCGGCCTACGCCTCCCTTTACGCGGACCCCGCCGTCGTCGCCAAGCGCCCGTTCTTCCCCACCCTGCTGACCTCGCTGAACAACGCCCAGCCCCGCCCCAAGGTGGTCCAGTACGGCGCCACCACCAAGGCAATCCAGGAAGAGGCGTACGCGGCCATCACCGGCAAGAAGGACACGGACACGGCCCTGAACGACATGCAGGCCAAGCTCACCGAGCTCTCCGCCAAGTAATTCCGCCCCGTAGCAACAGCCGGGCCGGCCGGTTCACCCCAGCCAGCCCGCGCAAACGCGGCCACCGCGGCAACCGCTCTCCCGGCGAAGGCCGCATGGCCGCACTGCTGCTCTCCCCCACCATCCTGGTGCTGGCCCTGGTGATCGTGTACCCGCTGCTCGCCGCGGTGCACCAGTCCCTCTACCGCGCCGAATCCGGACTGGACGCGGACGGCTTCGTCGCCGACGTCGAATCCTTCGTGGGCCTGGCCAACTACGCCGACCTCTTCGTCGGCGAAACCGGCCGGCGCTTCCTCAACGCGCTCGGCAACACCACCTTCTTCACCATCACCACGGTGTTCCTCGAGACCATCCTGGGCCTCTGCCTGGCCCTGGCCATGAACCGCGCCTTCCGTGGCCGGTCCTTCCTCCGCGCCAGCATCCTGGTCCCGTGGGCCGTGCCCACCGCGGTGTCCGGCCTGCTGTGGCGCTGGATATTCCAGTCCGACGGCATCGCCAACACCCTGCTCGGCAGCGAAATCCTCTGGACCGCCGAGGGCACCGCCTCCCGCGCGGCCATCATCATCGCCGAAGTCTGGAAGACCGCCCCGTTCATCGGCCTGCTGGTCCTCGCCGGCATGCAGGTCATCCCCGGCGAAGTCTACGAGGCCGCCAAGATCGACGGCGCCGGCTGGTGGCGCCAGCTCGGCTCCATCACCCTCCCGCTGGTCAAACCCACACTCCTGGTGGCCGTGCTGTTCCGGATGCTCGACGCCCTGCGCATGTTCGATCTCCCCTTCGTGCTGATCGGCCCGGGCAAGGAATCCGTGGAGACCCTCTCCATGCTGGCGTGGGACGAATCCAACCAGCTCCGCTACGGCTCGGCTTCCGCGTTCGCGATCATGCTCTTCCTGTACGTCGCCGTCGTCGCGATCGTGTTCGTCAAGGTGCTTGGCGCCGACGTCACCGGAGCCAAGGAACTGAAACTGATCTCGAAGAAGTCCCGCACCAAGGCACCCCGCCCCCAGGCGAACACTGACCAGGCAATCGCTGACCAGAAGAAGGCCGAGGCCACCCGATGACCATCTCCGACCTCCGCAACGCCGCCACCGACTCCGGCGCCACGGGCGCACACGGCACCGGTGCGCCCGACGCAACCACCGCCGTCGGCGGCCCCGGAAAGCCGAAAGCGCCGCGCACGTGGCGGTCCTACTCGGTGTACCTGGGCCTCGCGCTGATCGTCGCCTACTGTCTGGCGCCCTTCTACTGGATGCTGGTCTCCAGCCTGCGCCGCACCGCCGACATTTTCGACAACACCCTGCTACCGGCGCCGTTCTCGCTGGAGAATTACGCCAAGGTGTTCGACGGCTCCACCATGTTCGGCCAGGCCGTGCTGAACTCCCTGATCGTGGCCGGCACCACCACGGTGTTCGCGCTGCTGCTCGGTGTGTTCGCCGCGTACGCGATCTCCCGGCTGAACTTCCGCTTCAAGTCGGTGATCCTGGGCGTCATCATCGCGACGTCGATGTTCCCCGGCATCTCCGTGGTGGTGCCGCTGCTGCGCCTCTTCACCGACCTCGGCTGGATCAACACCTACCAGGCGATGATCGTCCCCAGCCTGTCCTTCGCGATCCCGCTGGCGGTCTGGAACCTCACCACGTTCATGAAGGCCCTGCCGTTCGACCTCGAGGAAGCCGCCATGATCGACGGCTGCACCAAGTGGCAGGCGTTCCGCCGGGTCCTGCTCCCGCTCGCCGCGCCGGGCGTCTTCACCACCGCGATCCTGACCTTCATCCACAGCTGGAACGAGTTCATCATCGCGCTGTCCATGATCAACGACCCCAAGATCCAGACCGCGACGGTGGCGATCTCCAAGTTCACCGGCGCCACCGAATTCCAGGCGCCCTTCGGTGAGCAGATGGCCGCCGGCGTGATCGTCACCGTACCGTTGGTCATTATGGTGCTGATCTTCCAGCGGCGGATCGTCGAAGGCCTGACGGCGGGTGCGAGCAAGTGAGCCCTGTCTCGGCCCGTGTCGAGGAAACCGCCCTCGCGCCTGTCCCCGAGTGGTGGCAGTCCGCGGTCATCTACGAGGTCTACCCGCGCTCCTTCGCCGACGGCGACGGCGACGGCGTGGGCGACCTCGCCGGGCTGATCGCCCGCCTGCCGTACATCGCATCCCTCGGCGTCGACGGCATCTGGATGACCCCGTTCCAGCCCTCCCCCCAGGTGGACCAGGGCTACGACGTGACCGACTACTGCGGCGTGGACCCGTTGTTCGGCACCATGGAACAGTTCGAATCGCTCCTGGCGCAGGCCCACGGGCTGGGCCTTCGGATCCTGCTCGACGTCGTCCCCAACCACTGCTCCTCCGAGCACCCGCTGTTCCAGGCCGCCCTCGCGGCCGGCCCGGGTTCCCCGGAGCGGGACATGTTCCACTTCGTTGAAGGCTCCGGCGACGACGTCCCACCGAACAACTGGCAGAGCGTCTTTGGCGGCCGGGCGTGGAGCCGCGCCAATCCCGGCTCGGAGACGGACAAGGACTGGTATCTGCACCTGTTCTCGGCCGGGCAGCCGGACTGGAACTGGCGCAATCCCGCCGTCGGCGATTACTTCGACGGCGTGCTGCGCTTCTGGTTCGACAAGGGCGTGGACGGGCTGCGGATCGACGTCGCGCACGCGCTGTTCAAGGCCGACGGGCTGCCGGACTCTCCCTCCACGGGCGGGGTGGTGGACGGGCTGCGGTCCAACCCGCAGGTCTCGGACCAGGAGGACGTCCACGAGGTCTACCGCCGCTGGCGCACGCTCGCCGAGAAGTATGAGCCGCACCGGCTGCTGGTGGGTGAGGTCAACCTGGAACCGGCCCGCGCTGCCCGCTACACCCGCGCGGACGAGATGCAGCAGGCCTTCGCGTTCGCGTTCGTGAAGCTCGGCTGGGACGCGGAGGCGTGGGCCGCCGTCGGCAACGAACTCGAGGCCGCCCGGCAGCTCCACGGCGCCGCCCCGACATGGGCACTGGAAAACCACGACATCGTCCGCTCCGTCACGCGCTTCGGCGGCGGCGAGCTCGGTTCCCTCCGGGCCCGGGCCGCACTCGTGGCCCTGCTCGGACTGCCCGGCGCCGCGTACATCTACCAGGGCCAGGAGCTCGGGCTGCCCGAGGTCGACGTCCCGGTGGATGCCCGCATGGATCCGATGTGGGCCCGCGGCGGCGTCTGCCGCGACGGCGCCCGCGTGCCCCTGCCATGGACAGACGCCGCGGCGCAGAACCACGGGTTCTCTCTCGATGAGCACGCCGCGGATCCGTGGCTGCCGGTGCCCGCCGACTGGGGAACCCAAGCCATCGAGCGCCAGCAACAGCACCCAGAGTCCACCCTGAACTTGACCAAGGCGGCCCTGGAGCTGCGCCGGCAGTTGTGGAAGAACGAGGTCTTCACCGCGGACGACGGCGGCAACTGGCGGGTCGAGGCCGGAAACCTGCTCATCTGCGAACGCAACGCGTCCTTCCTCGTCGCCGTCGCAATGGGAACCGAATCGGCCAAACTCCCGGCCGGGACGGTGCTGCTCAGCGCCGCACCGCTCGAGGAGGCTGGTTGGCTGCAGCCGAACAACGCCGTGTGGGTGCTGCTGGACTGAGGCTCTGTCCCAAACAATTTCTCTAATTCTTGTTTGGGAGTTGGACTTTCCCAAAAAGGGCCCCCGAGTGAACTCGGGGGCCCTGCCGTCATGATGCTTAGAGGGAATTAATCCAAGCGGCCCGATCGGAGAAGAATGAAAAGACCGGCTCGTAGAGGACGACGAACTTGCCTGCTTCGGCCTTCTTGTTGTCAAAGCACACGTCGCCGCTGGCCTTACCACCCGGAGCGATCTCACCGGAGTTAAGCGTGTTATCGCTGCCTGTGAAGCCAGGATTCAGGATAGTGCCAGACGGAGTCTGGAGCTTCCAGTCGAACGCATTGAAGGAAATCGTTTCCTTCGACCCGTTGCTCATTGTCGTTGCCGTGCAAATGGTCTTCCCAAATGTTGCGTCACCCTTCGCGATTGGGGCAGACGTAACAGTGGCGTCGCCGACCTTGAGGGCGGCACCGGCTTTTCCAACAACGTCACTGTCCTTGGCGCCCGGGAAAGCCGCTGCTGCCGGCGCCGCAGCTGCTGCCGCGGGCGCCGCGGCCGAAGCGTCTGTGGAAGGAGAGATGGCAGCAGAGGAGTCTTTCTTTCCGCCGTTGGAAACCGAGGTAATGATGATAATCACGAGAAGGATCAGAGGCAAAAGAAAGCGCTTCTTTTTGAACCAAGGCCGCGATGCCTTGCGATATGCCTTGTCCGCGGCGGCCTGAGCCTTGCCGTCACGTTTGGCGTCCGGAATAGTTTGATTCTCTGTCATGGCAGTTCCTGTCTTACTTATTTGGCCGATTCCCTGGGCGGCTTCTCCGCCATGCGGTGTCACTGAGATGTAGCCCTGTGCCATACCAGACAGATCAATCCCCCACGAGGAACTATAACCACATAGACGGGAAACATGAGTATTGGCTGGGAACTTCCGGTGAGGGTTCTCTGATGGGACGCCGGGACCGGGAATTATTACGTCAATTCGGCCATTCAGGAACCATGTCGCCTGACGTGTTCGACAGCTACGAGCTGCATCACCGACGGCCCTGGCCGACGCCACCCGCCGCGATCTCCTGGATGAGCTATTCAGGAACGACGGACGGACCCTCCACGCCCTTGAGGCCCGCTTCCAGATGACCCGCTACGGCGTGATGAAGCACCTTAAGGTCCTGGAGGACGCCGGCCTGGTGGTGACCCGCCGTCGGGGGCGCGAGAAACTCCACTTCCTGAATCCGGTACCCATCCGGCTGGTCCACGACCGCTGGGTGAGCAAATATGCCGAACCATGGGCCGCTGGCCTCAGCGACCTCAAAACCAGATTGGAATGTCCCATGGAAAAAATCTTCGAAATCTACATCAAGACCACTCCGGAGCGGCTCAGGGAGGCCATCACGGACGGCGGGATCCGCAGCAAATACCAGTTAGGGTCCGTCATCACCTCGGACTGGACGCCGGGATCCCGGTTCGAGATGGCATCCAAGGGCGGGGAACCCCTGGGAGAAGGCGAGAACCTGGAAGTGGACCCGCCCCGCCGGCTCGTCCAGAGCATGCGCGCGCTCTGGGGCGAGGACGTCAGGGACGAAGGCACGTCCCGGGTTATCTGGGAGATCGAACCGGTGGGCGATTCCTGCCGCCTGACCGTCACCCACGACCAGCTCCGCGAAGGCGCCAACGAACAGCTCTACGGCGGCTGGCCGATGATTCTCTCCGGCCTGAAGACCTGGCTTGAAACCGGCGAGCTCCTCACCACTCCCGGCTCCCTCATGTACACCTGAGGCGGCCGGCGTGGGCAACAAGGGCGCCGCCGTCGTGGTGAAATACTCGGGCCCGTTGGCGCTTGGTCTCCGCACCTTGCCGCCCCCTAACCCCGGCGGTAGCCTGAAAAGCAGATGACGGGCCGCGCCGCCCACCACCGGTTCCGCGAGTGCCGGGCCGGGCAGCGCCGACAGGCTCAGACCCGCCGCCGGGAACGGGGAGGCGCGATGTCTACACTCGCACACGGCCGGGAAGCCTACGCCGCGCGGCGCTGGCCGGACGCTGTAGGGCAGTACACCGCTGCCGACCACGACGCCGAACTTCCGGCCAGCGATCTGGAACAGCTGGCCACCTCCGTCATCCTCACCGGCCGGGGCTCCGAGGGAGTGGACATCCTGGCCCGGGCGCACCTGAAATACCTCGCCGACGGCGACTACTCCGCCGCCGCCCGCTGCGCCGTCTGGACCGGGTTGAACCTCATCCTGCTGGGCGAACCGGCCCGCAGCGCCGGCTGGCTCGCCCGCGCCCACCGGATCGTCGAGGACCTGCCCGAGCCTTGCCCATTCGAGGGCCTGCTGTCCATCCCTGCCGGGCTGGACGCCCTCTACCAAGGCAACGGCGCCACCGCCGCGGAAGCCTTCACCCGGGCCGCCGGCCTCGGACGGGCACGCGGCGACGCTGACTCGGCGGCCCTCGGTACGCTGGGCCTCGGGCAGGCAAAGATCATGCTGGGTGAGTTCGACGGCGGCTTGGCCCTGCTTGACGAAGCCATGGTCGCCGTCACCGTCGGGGAAATCTCCCCCATCCCCGCCGGGATCATCTACTGCGCAATGATCGAAACCTGCCATCTGGCCTTTGACCTGCGCCGCGCCCACGAGTGGACGCGGGCACTGGACAGGTGGTGCGACTCGCAACAGAACGTGGTGGCCTTCAGCGGCCAGTGCCAGATGCACCGGGCCGAGCTGTACCGGCTGCACGGCGCCTGGACCGAGGCGATCGACGCTGCCAAAACCGCGCAGGACCTCGCCTTCCACGGCGACCATATGGCCGCCTACGGCGGCTTCTACGAACAGGGCGAAATCCACCGGCTCCGGGGCGACTTCGACGCCGCCGAAGCTTCCTACCTGCACGCCCAGGAGACAGGTTTCCCGCCGCAACCCGGGCTGGCACTCCTGCGCCTGGCCCAAGGCAGGCCCGACCAGGCCCAGTCCCTGCTACGGCAGGCCATGGACGGTGCCGCCCCCGACTACCGGCGCCGGATGCTCGCCGCCCGGGTGGAAATAGAACTGGCAGCAGGCGACGCACGGGCAGCACGGGCCGCCATGGAGGAGTTGGCCTCGCTCTGCACCTCGATCGACATGCCCATGCTGCACGCCCTCGCCGAGCAGTCGGAGGCCTCGGTCCTGTTCCACGAAGGCGACGCTGCGGCTGCCCTGGTCCTGGTTCGCCGCGCGTGGTCGCGCTGGCTCAGCCTCGATGCCCCGTTCGAAGCGGCCAGCTGCCGCGCCCTCATGGCCAGGCTGTTCGCTGCGCTCGGAGATGAGGAATCCGCCCAGCTGGAGCGTGAGGCCGCCCGGGCAGTATTTTCTGAGCTGGGCGCCGCGCCGGCGCTATCGGAGCTTGAGCAATCGGCGCCCCTTGCGCCGGACGCCCGGACAACCCCGCTGCCAGCCTCCGAGAACGACGCTCATCACGCAGCCGACGCCGGGCCGCTCACCGCCCGGGAAACCGAGGTGGTCCAGCTCGTCTCCGCCGGCCTGAGCAACCGAAACATCGCTGCCGAGCTGTTCATCAGCGAAAAAACAGTGGCCCGGCATCTGAGCAATATCTTCACCAAACTGGGCCTGACCTCCCGAGCCGCTGTCACGGCCTACGCCTACCAGCACGGACTCGCCCTGACCTCCCGCCCTGCATAAAATTACCCATTCCCGAGTTCTCCCCGACCCATGGGAAATGGGTGATTCGCCCGATTCGCCGCGACGCGACGAAAAATAGCGTTAATGGCATGAACGTTTCAGTGCTCGCAGGAATGGTTTCCACCGGCCTCTTTGCGGTGAGCTATCTGCCCATGCTGCTCAAGGCCCTGCTGGTACCTGCGCTTCCGGAGTGTTCATAACACCCAACTGCACCTGCATCAGCAAGGAGGCACCACCATGAACACCACACCAGCAACTGACACCGGCGGCGCCGTCGGCACCGGCAAAGTCGGCCCTGCCGCCGTCGACACCGTCATCATCGGCGCCGGGCAGTCCGGCCTGGCGCTGGGCTACTACCTGGCGCAGCAGCACCGGGACTTTGTCATTCTCGACGCCGGCGCACGGGTTGGCGACGCGTGGCGGAGCCGCTGGGACTCGCTGCGGCTGTTCACCCCCGCCAAGTACAACGGCCTGCCCGGCCGGCCCTTCCCGGGCGACCCCCTCGCCTTCCCCACCAAGGACGAGCAGGCGGACTATCTGGAGGACTATGCCTCACGGTTTCACCTGCCTGTCCGGCCCAACACGGCCGTCACCCGGCTGAGCCACGACGGGCAGCGGTTCCATGTCACGGCCGGGACGCAGCGGTGGACGGCGGCGAACGTCGTCCTCGCCACCGGCGCCTGCCAGCTGCCCAAGACGCCGGGCTTTGCGGCGGAACTGCCGTCCGGCGTCGTGCAGCTCCACTCCCGCGACTACCAGAACCCGACCCAGCTCAAGCCCGGTCCCGTCCTGGTGGTGGGGGTGGGCAACTCCGGAGCGGAGATCGCCCTGGAGACCAGCCGCACGCATGAAACCTGGCTGGCCGGCAAGCCGAGTGCCGAGATCCCGTTCCGGCACGGCCGGACGGCAGCCCGCTTCTTCATCCCGGTGGTCCGCTTCGCCGGGATGCACGTGCTGAACACCAACACGCCGGTCGGGCGCAAGGCCCTGCCCAAGATTGCTGGCATGGCTTCGCCGTTGATCCGCACCAAGCTCGCGGACCTGGGCGCCGCCGGCGTCCACCTGGTACCGCGGGTCACCGGAGTCCAGGACGGCGCAGTAATACTCGACGACGGTCAGCGCCTTCCGGTGGCAAACGTCATCTGGTGCACCGGCTTCACCGAGGCCTACCCGTGGCTGGACATCCCGGCGCTGCCCGCGAACTGGCGGGAGCAGCAGCACCGCGGGATCGTGGACGCCCTGCCGGGCCTCTACCTGCTAGGGAAAGACCTCATCTTCGCAGCGGCGTCGGATACCCTCCCCGGCGTGTGCCGGGACGCCAAATACCTGGCGAAGCGGCTGGCCGCCACCCGGGCTCCGCAGCACGCAGTGGAGGTCCCGAGCGGGTTGGCGGCATAACGCACGTGTCGGGATGTCGTTGTCGAATTCAAGTCGGGGACAATCTCGCCATTGTCAGGTGGTGAGCGGCGGCCCGACGATCTCGATGTTGTGGCGTGCAGCGATCGCGGTTAGTGCCGGGCCGTCGATGGGTTCAGGTGCCGGCAGTTCCCTGCGCGCTGCCGGCGCTCCTACCTCGGCCGCGAAGGTTTCAAAGCCGGCCGGCACGGTGATCACGAGGCTGCGGAAGGGCTCTTCCGGTCCGGCAAGAAATGTGTGGGTGGAACCTTGGGGAAGAAAGACGAAATCTCCCTTTTGCACGGTGAAGCGCTGCCCGTCGCTCTCGAACAGAGCCGTGCCCGAAATAACGTAGAAGGATTCATCCTCAACCAGGTGCCGGTGCATCGGTGGCGCGTAGCCAGCCGGATGCAGAATCTCCACAATGGTCAGGCGCTGCTTCGTCTCCGGGCCGCACGCCTTGACCAAGACCAATGCATTCGTGAACCACAGGGCGGTCCCCTCGTCGGCTGCAAGTTTGTACGCCCTGCCCTGTACGGCGGTTGCCGGCGCGGTCGTATCCTCGAACCTGTCCATGACGCTCCTCAGCTTGGAAGTGCCTGCAATGCTACTCAGGATCCCGATCCGATCAATGCCGTGCAGTTATTGGCGTCCCACCCCACTACAGGACGGAACCGACACAACACCGGCGGGACTAAGGCTAAGGCGCGGACGCCTCTTCCGGCCCCAGACGGGCCCGGCCGCCGCGACTGGGTCAGCACAAGCACTGTTGACACGCTTCGCAATCCGGAGCTAACTAGTCGGTACCGTGAGGGGCGGCCGCTGGACGAAGAATTCGTCTTGCCGATCGACGTCGGAAGGTCTCGGAGGGGGCCTGGAATGTCTTCCACATCTGCTAGCCCCAGCCGCCCGGTCAGGTCGGCGCGAAACGAGAATGTTGCTGATCCCAGCCACGCTTCCGGGCAAAGGCACGCGGCATCGGCAGCCACTGCAAGAGTGGCCCTACTCGGCCAGCAGAGCCTGAGGCGATCCCATGGCCAGTGACCCGCTTCATTTCTTGGAAGTGCGAGTTCATGGCGTCCGGGGAACCCGTCCCTGGGAAAGTCTGGGAGTGCCCCAGGGCGCCGAGCGGCCCTGCGAACCTGCTCCTCCCGGAGTTGGGACGGACACCGTTGATCAAAGGACAGGCTTCTACTGCTCCAGCAAGGCACGTCAAGGAGTAAGCGACGCCGGGACGGGGGCCGATCCGAACCTGGACGGCAGGCGGCAGCTGCATGTGGAGGCTTATTTCTGGGGCAGGCTAACCTCCGGGGCCCGGGGGTTCGAGAGCGTCGGGAGAAGTTTGTGGCTCTTGCTGGCCCCGTTCGCCTTTGTCAACGTGGCCATGTGGTCCCGGCCCGGACTGTCCACGGCGGGACGCCGGCAGTATGTGGCCGCGGTCCTTATCCGGTGGGCGGGCCTTCTGCTTACTTGCCTCCTGCTGGCAACTATCTGCAGCATCGCAGTCGATCTTGTTGCGTGGCAGTGTTTTCGTCATGGCACATCCTGGTGTGCCAGCATCAGCTTCCTTACGCCCGTCTTCAACAGCCCCCGCGCCGTCGAGCGGATTGCCGTTGCGTCAGTAATTCCCCTTGCAGGGCTGGGCGTCCTGGTGGCACTTAGCCGGCAGTCGATCCGTAAAACAGAAGCACGAACGCCCCGTCACACGTACCCGGACGGACACGTCCACGATCATCAGATCCTGCGCCGGCCTGCCTTCTGGGAAGGCAAGGACAGGACGAACTCTCTCCTGAGACTTCACGTGGCGTGTGGGCTCTGCGTGCTCGCCATCTCCAGCGCGGCGCCCGTCCATGCCCTTGAATCAGGCGGTTCGTGGGCGCTGCCCATCCCGCTGACATCCGCCGGAATTGTGCTGCTGGCAGTCTTTCTGTGGATAGCCCTCGGCGTCCAGGACCAGATAGAGCATGGTCCTTCTGTGAAACTTCAGCGCACACGGCGATTTGGGACGTGGGTGCTGCTGGTGATGGCGGCCGCAGCTTTTGCAGCCAACATCGGCTGGCTCTTGAATGGCCATGAAACTTTGGATCAGAGCGGGCAACTGCCGCTGAGTTCCGACTTTCAACTCGTCATCACGGCTTGCCTTTTTACCTTCGTGTACTTGCTCGCCGCTGTCCTTTCGGCGGTTTGGTTCGCATGGGTGACAGGCATAATTCTCGCCGCCTTCATGACTTTGCAGATCGTTGATCCAACGATCAGCAGGGATAATTTCCTGGCCGTTGCCTGCCTCCTGGTGGTCGTGATTCTCGTCGGCGCTCTGGTCCATTACAGATCCCGCAAGGGCGTGGTCCTCAGTTGGGCGTGGTTTGGGCTGGCCCCGGCGTATCTCCTCTCATTCGCTGTTTTCCTCGGCGTCATGTATTCATCAGTGGTTACCTTATTGTCGGCCGCGATTCTGGACGGACGCCTAAATCCCGCTCTTTTGAACCCGTCCACGCCCCATGAAACTTCTGCCGAAGTCAGCAACACCCTGGTGGTACCCAGCCCTTTTCTTTGGTTCGCCATGCTGTTCCTGCCGGGACTGGTGATAGCCGTTGTTGTCGCCGTGATTCTGCTCCTCAGATTCCACCGTGATGGTGCCCAAGACATAAGGGACCTGGCCCAAGAGGATCAACAGACGGAGCCTTGGGCCGACGAGACCGCGTTGCTCGGCAGGGCGACCCGTTCCAGGTACTTTGCGGCCGTCATTCACCGTGCAGAGGCGCTCCTGGGTGCCCTCGTACTCGTGCCATTGGGTATGGGATTGCTGGCTACCCTGGGCATGCTTAGCGGACAGGAACCGTTCTTCTCAGTACTCGTTCAATGGGGCGTCATCTTGGCCGCCTTCTCCGGGCTCACCCTCCTTGTCCTCATAGCGTTGGGCATCTTCCATGAGGACTTGCTGCGGGCCGTGGGCGTGATTTGGGATCTGGCCACGTTCTGGCCTCGCGCTGCGCACCCATTCAGCCCTCCATGCTACGGAGAGCGTGTTGTACCTGAATTGTTGGACAGAATCAGTGGCGGCCTAACGGGGGTGACCTGCTCGAGGAATGCGGATGGGTCAAATACGCCGTGCAAGGAGACGGATATGCAGGCCGCAGCGAAATACGACTGCATCATCCTCTCGGGACACAGCCTCGGGTCAGCCATCCTGGCTGCCGTGATGCTTCAACTGCCCGACGCACAGCTCGCACGAATCAGGTTTGTGTCCTACGGCTCGCAACTGCGGGCATGGTTCGGCAGATTCTTCCCGGACCTGCTCGGCCCCGCAGTACTTGGTCATCAGGTAACCACTCGGCCGGACTTCCGCAGTGCGGTCCCAGACGCACCGCCGCAGCCGCCCGTGGGTGGATTTACTCCGCCCGAGGGGTCCCTTGTGAGCCTGTTGCGGAGCGGACAACATTGGCAGAACTTCTATCGGCGCACGGACTATCTGGGATTCCACGTGTTCCAAGACTCCGAGAACGATATCGACCATCGCATATCAGACTGGGATCCCTACCCAGGTTGTATCAAAAAGTTTAAGCCGCAGGATCATAGCCAGTACCAAGAGTCAGTGCCCTACGGAAGATTAATCCTTTCTTGGCTTGCCTCCGCAGATGGTGCAGGATCACTGGAGCAGGAGGAACAGACTTAAGGATCCTCCGTCCGACCCGGAGGCCCGGTTGTGGGACGTGCCAAAAGCGGATGCGAGGCTGCCCGCTGAGGTGGAACGCGCCGTCGAACATGCCGAGGCTCGCCAGCGGGTGGACCGCTCCCGCATCGAAATGACACTGCCACGCCGAGCTGACCCCGGCCACTACCCGTGGGTGACAGCAGCGCCCACCAGGCCGAACAGCGTCCCGGCCGCCAATGCAATGAGGGCACGCTTCCTGGTGGGATACAGCCAGCGCACTGCGAACACGGCCACTGCCACGATGACCCCGTTGACGACGCTCAGGATCACCGCGACCCATTCGGTACCGGTGGCCACGCCGAAACCTCCGCCACTGCAGCCGCTGATCCCGCACCAGGCCAAACTCGCCACCATCCACTGCGGAAGACTCAGCAAAACTGCCAGCGGAACGGTCCACCAAAGCTTTCTGGCGTCCGGGGTTACCCCGCGCAGTTTCACGCCCGGATAATGAGGCGAGGCGCCGGGCATGCCGGCGCCCGGCACCCGTGCGCGCTTCCGGGTGCTGAGGACAATCCTTCGGAAGACACCCGCGTTGACCACCGCAAGGAGGACGTATCCCAAATAGTAGAGGACAGTAATCAGGCCCAACTCACCCCCGGAGCCAAAAGTGCCGATGATGAAATAGCCAACCGAAACGGGCAGTGTCAGAACCACCATGACGAGCAGCAGGCCCTCCTTGAACCTGGCATCCAGGGCCAGTTCGAAGCCTGCGGTAAGCAGCGCGGCGACAACAACGGCAACCACCACCGACAAATAGACAACGACGGCGGTTCTGGCCCAGCGCGGCAGCGAACTTTCATTCGGCCGAGATCCCCTACTCACAACGCTCCCCCTTGACGTCGTTTCCGGCCCACTCTGCGCGAGCGAACCGATACAGCCGGCACACCCACGGGCTGCGGCACTTTGATGGTCGCACGCTAGGCACCCAAAGTGCTCGCCATCTGCTTCGGCGATGTCTGCGAGCAACTGGGGAACCCGCCCGTCGGGGACTATCCTGCGGGCCCGTTGCCCGGACCGTGCGGCTGCTCCTCAGTAAGGGTCGCCTCTAAGATGAGGCATGGACTTCGAGGACACGCTCTGGACGGTTTTAGGGGCCGGGCTGGTTCTGCTGATGCTCGTTGACGTCTTTCGCACACTCCTTTATCCGCACGGTTCCGGTCCTCTGGGCCGGGCGATCATGCGCGGATTCTGGCTTGTATCGAGAAAACTGCGGGGCCGGGGCTCCTTCATCGCAGCACCCTTGGCGATGGCCGCTGTCATTGGTGCCTGGGCAGGCTTGGCGGCCATCGGCTGGGCTCTGCTATACCTGCCCCATCTGACGGACGGCTTTGTTTACGGAGCCGGAGTTCCACTGCGGGCCGACTTTGCCGAAGCCCTCTACATCTCCCTGGTCACTCTTTCCACCGTGGGGTTTGGCGATATCGTGGCAACGCAACCACTGCTCCGGCTGGTTGTCGCCCTCGAGGCCGTCACCGGTTTCGGCTTGCTGACAGCAACAGTGACTTGGATCCTGCAGACGTTCCCGGCCCTGAACCGCCGCCGTGCCCTTGCCCACCAGCTGACCCTGTTCCGGGAGGCCGCAGGTCCGGCAGGTGTATTGGCCATGGATCCCAGTCACGCTACCGGACTGCTGGAGGCAATTGCCGGAAACGTGGCTACGGTGAGCATAGACCTGCTTGCGTTCCATGAAACCTACTACTTCCGTGAAATTGAGCAGCGCGGCTCCTTGCCCGCCACGGTGGCCTACGCCCAGGAGCTGGCATCCCAGGCCCAGCGCAGCGAGAGCCCTGAACTGCAGTTCGCTGGACGGATGCTCCACGCGGCGCTGGAGGGACTCGCGGACGTCCTTCGAGGCAAATTCGGCCATTCCGGAGCCACTTCTTCCGACGTGTTCGACAGCTACGAGCTGCACCACCGGCACCGGCGGCCGGGGGAACGGGACACGAACTAGCGCGCGGGCAGTCGATACTGCTTACCCTGCCGTTCTGACCGCGCTCTTTGCCCTGTCCAGCGGCGACGTCTGGCTCGAGGCCGGCCAGCCTGGCGCTGAAACCGGCTCCCGCTTTGGTGGCGGGAGCCGGTTCTCTCCGGCTTCGTAGCCGGTGCCAGCGACGCTTTGCGTCGTTGATCGGTACCGGACTCCGGCCTATGTGCGCTGCGAGATGTTGAAGATGTTGTCCTCGCTGTCCAGGAACCAGGCTGCCTTCCCCCAGGATGCGGTGGCAATGCCGTTCTCCGTCTTCAGGCCGGGAAAATCGTAGTCTTCAAAGACGACGCCGCGGCCCCGCAGTTCTTCCATCTCGCGTTCGAGATTGTCCGTTTCCCAGCCTATCTGGGTGTTCTTCGCGGTCCCTGCATTGTCTGTCTGGTAGACAAGGAAGCGGGTTCCTTGGCCGCAGCTGTACATCACGCTGCCCTCCTCCATGGATTCGGAGGGTTCGATTCCCAGCTTGTCCCGGTAGTACTCTTTCGCCCTGTTGATGTCCTTCGCGGGGAGGACAGCGATGATGTTTGAATCCTTGATCATGATGATTCCCTTCAGTGCGTTAATGACCGCAGCGATGGCGATGCTCCCCCCGGTTTCGGTCCCCGGAATACCTGTCCGGAGCCCGTGACCGCCCCTGCGCCGAGCCGGGGGCAGCCACCTGGGACTCTTCAACGCCGCGCCACCCATCACCAGCGTGAGGGGTCCCCGAAGTTATGTGGCCATTATGGACCGATTTGGTCTTGCGGAAACAGGGGTGACTGGCATTGGGCTGGTCTGAAGGGACGCTCTTCGAACAGGGAGCTACAAGGCGCCGATCCAACAGGCCGTGACGGAAGGCACGCTGCTGACGCTTGCGGCGTGACGGGCGGCGGCCGCCGGTCCACTTCCGCCGGTGGCCGCATGATGCCAGAGTTGAAGGATGAATGCGGAGTCCGTTAATGCGGCAACCGGGAATGAGGAAACTGGCGGCCTGGTCCTGAACTTGGAGTGCACGCTCGCTGCTCCCCCGGAGGAAGTCTTTAGGATGCTGACGGAATCGGCCGAACTGGTGAAGTGGTGGGGTCCGCACGGCTTCATCATCCCTGCGGCCGACGTCAACCTCGCCGAAGGCGGCCGCTACCGCTTCGCCATGACCCCGCTCGACGGCGAACCCTTCCACCTCTCCGGAAGGTTCCTGGAAATCGACCCTCCATGGCGCCTGGTGTACACCTTCCGTTGGGAGGAACCGGCGCCGGATGACCGGGAAACTGTTGTGGACCTTTCGCTCGGAAGTACCGGCACAGGCACGCGCCTGGTGCTCTCGCAGGGGCCGTTCCTGACGGACGAGCGCCTCGAACTGCACCGCAACGGCTGGACCGAATCGTTCGAGAAATTGCAGGCGGTCTTGGGTAGCGGCACCTGAGGAACCCGTCTGCTCCGGAAGATCTGCACAGTCCCATTGGCGTCTCCCACATCCTCGCGGAGCTCGTCTTCCTGGTGTTCATTCCCGGTCCAACCGCCCGAAGATAACTGTCCACCTCACCTCCCTACGGTGGTCGGGTCGCCGGCACGACGCCGGTAACGTCACCCGGGAGGAACCATCACCATGCGCACACCCCTGACAGCCGTGGCCGCTGCCGCGCTCATCGCCTCGCTGGCGAGCCCCGCCGTCGCCGCTTCAAACCCCGAAGCTGGCTCGCCGTCGTCGAACGCTGCCGGAACGGCTGCCGCAACAACGGCAATCAAGACCAACGAGAGCAACGGCTCCTTTGACCTGCAGGCGCACCGCGGAGGCCGCGGCGAGTGGACTGAGGAATCCCTGGCCGCGTTCGCCAACTCGCTGAAGCTCGGCGTCACCACCCTGGAACTGGACACCCACCTGACCTCCGACGGCAAGGTGATCGTCTGGCATGACGACACCATCCAGGCGGACAAGTGCCGCGACACCGCTCCGGTGACTCCCGGCGACACGGCTTTCCCGTATGTCGGTGACCGGGTGGCCGAGCTGTCGCTCGCGCAGATCAAGACCCTGGACTGCGGGTTCACCCAGCTCAAGGGATACCCGGAGCAGGACGTCATCGAGGGCAACCGGATCGCCGAGCTCAAGGACGTCTTCGGGCTGGTGCGCGACGCCGACGCCAAGAAGGTCCGCTTCAACATCGAGACGAAGGTGGAGGACGGGAAGTCCGGCGGCGAGGGCATGGTGGCCCTGACCAAGGCCGTGGTCACGGAAATCTCCACCGCCGGGATGGCCGGGCGCAGCACCGTGCAGTCGTTCGACTGGTCCTCGCTGAACCTGACCAAGAAAATCGCCCCGCAGCTGCCGCTCGTCGCCTTGTCCAGCGGCGACGCCTGGCTCGAGGTCGGCCAGCCCGGCGCCAGCCCCAACCTCGGCGGCATCGACATCGACACCTATGGCGGCTCGCTCGCCAAAGCCGCGGCTGCCCAGGGCTACGACGTCATCTCGCCCGCCTTCGCCTCCGTGACCCCGGGCATGATCAAGGAAGCCCACGAACTGGGCCTGCCCGTCATCCCCTGGACTGTCAACACCACGGCGGACATGACGCGGCTGATGGACCTCGGCGTGGACGGCATCATTACCGACTACCCCACCCGCCTGCGCACCGTCATGGACGAGCGCGGCCTGAAGCTCCCCAAGGCGTACGCGGCTGCGAGCTAGCACCTCGATAAACGGGGCGGCCACTCTTTGTGGCCGCCCCGTTTGCCTTTAATTGGACCGGTTACAGGAGCCCCCGGAGTGCGAAGGATCCAGTGATTTCCCGTTCATTTTTTCAATACGTCACCGGCTTCTTCCGGTACCGCTTTGCCTGGTGCCATTACACATTAACGGCAACACATCAAGGGGCCCAGGACCTTTCACATTAACCGACAGCCCCTGTAATTTGGGCCTCCTTACGGCCGTGAAAAAGCACACCGACGTAACGCGACGAAAAAGCGGACCCTTTTGGTACGCATCTTCCGTATTATCTGCGGCCAAAGCCGGCCGACAACAACCTGGGGAGATACCCATGAAACTCACCACGACTCGTCGAATCACACCATCCATTCTCCTTGCCGTCGGGTTGCTCGCCGTGTCGCCGGCAGCAATTGCGGCCCCTCCGGAAAAAGGGGGCCCTGTTCCGGATCTCGGGCCATTTGACTTGCCCGCGGGACAAGCTTGCGCAGACTTCCCTCTGCGCGTTGAAGGAACCGGTTCGAATGCGAACGTCAGAACATTTATAGATAGAAACGGCGAGGTGGTGCGCATTTTCCAGACGGGCAGGGGATACACCCTGACGTACACCAACCTGACGACCCTGAAATCCGTGACCATCCGGCCCACCGGCTCGAACCGCAGCATAGTCGGAAACGCAGATGGAACTTCCACCGTCACCGAGACCGGAACAGCCGGGATCGTCCTGTTTCCCACCGACAACCCCCAAGGACCGAGCACCACCCAGTACTACGGCCGTATCGTGTACACCTTGGACACCGACGGCTCCACGCTCCTTTCACTGGAGACCACCGGAACGAGCAGGGATATCTGCGCCGAGCTTGCCTGAGCCAGTCAGGCCCCGGCCAACCCCGGAACCACGGCCATTCTGTGCCTCCTAAATCCCATGTAATTAGACCCGGACCCGGCGTAAGCTCCTCGCATGGAGACCTCCGCGGGCCAGCATTCTCCCGGGATCGTGTTCCTCGCGCATGGTGCACTGATCAAGGTGGTGGGCGGAGATGGACGCTGAAGAGGACACGCTCGTTGTGGGCGGGGGCCAAGCGGGACTGGCCATGAGCTACTGGCTCGACCGGGCCGGCGTCGCGCATCAGGTACTGGAACGGCGCGCCGCCCTGGGCGGTGCCTGGCAGGACCGGTGGGATGGGTTCTACCTGAACACCCCGAATTTCTCGCTGTCCCTGCCGGGCATGCCCTACTCCGGTCCGGACCCGGACGCCTTTATGCCTCGCGATGCCGTGGTGGACTACTTTCGGCACTACGCGGAGGCCATCGGCGCTCCGGTCCACACCGGCACCGACGTCACGCGCATCGCCGCCGCGGACGGCGGTGCCTTCGACGTGGAAACAACCCGGGGCAGCTGGCAAGCGCGCAACG
The DNA here is from genome assembly GCF_056405215.1 of Arthrobacter sp. P1_H7. NCBI lineage: Bacteria > Bacillati > Actinomycetota > Actinomycetes > Micrococcales > Micrococcaceae > Arthrobacter > Arthrobacter sp. P1_H7. The sequence continues at coordinate 72,834 of NZ_JBFUCO010000018.1, forward strand.
TGGTGCTGGCCACCGGCGGGTTCCAGAAAGCGAAAATCCCCGCGTTGTCCGTACGGTTGCCGGGGCACATCGTGCAACTTCACACCGACGAGTACCGCAACCCGGACCAACTGCCGGACGGCGCTGTGCTGATTGTGGGCACCGGCCAGTCGGGCGGCCAGATCGCCGAGGAGCTGCTGGCGGCCGACCGCGTTGTCCATCTGGCGGTGTCCACCTGCCCGGAGGCGCCGCGGCGGTACCGCGGCAAGGACACCTTCTTCTGGATGATGCAGCTCGGGCTGCACGGCCCCGAGCACGGGCTGAACGGACTTACCGTGGAACGGCTGCCCTCACCGGCGGCTCGGTTTGCCTGCAACCCGCTGTTGTCCGGCGCCCACGGCGGCCATGACATCCATCTACGGGATTTGGGCCGCCGCGGTATCAGGCTGCACGGCCACCTGGAGGCAGCGGACGACGGCGTCCTCGTTTTCAGCGATGACCTCGCCGAACGCCTCGCCACCATTGAGGCCGGCTTCAGCCAGCGCCTCCGACCAATGCTCGATGCGTACATTGCCGCTGCTGGGATCGAAGCGCCGGAGGCTGAACCCCGGCCCGCCGACGACTGGCTTCCCTCCGAGCCGGCGCGGCTGAACCTGGCAGCGGAAGGCGTCACGTCCGTCCTGTGGGCCACCGGACACCGGCTCGACTTCGGCATCCTCGACATCCCCGTACTGGACGAATGGAACTACCCCCGCCACAGCCGCGGCGTCACCGAATACCCGGGCCTCTACGCCGTGGGCCTGCCGTGGCTCACCGGGCACAGCTCGGCGATCGTGGCCGGTGTGGGACGCGACGCCGAGTACATTGCGGAGCACATCGCCGGGCGCTGACAACCCCTCTGATCGAACCGTCGTCGACGTCGAACGGCTGTCCGCGTTTCCCCGAGGGGAACGTGGACAGCCATTTTTTGCTGCGCGGTTTTTTTAGCGCAGTCCGGCCGCGAGCGCGCCGGCCCTGTTGTTTGTCGCCTGGATCAGGCAACGGCCACGGCACCAATCTGCTGCATGAGGCTCAGGTTGTCCGTCGTGCCCCAGTGCTCGGCCACTTTTCCGTCCTCGACACGGATGATGTCAGTGCAATCGAACTCGACGCTCTTGCCCGTTGCCGGGATGCCGGCCAGTTCCCCACGATGCGTACCCGTGAGAATCACATGGCACGCCTCCAGGTTTCCGGCGACCACCTTGGGCTCGATCTCTTTGACCTTGATGTCCGGGAACGCCGTCCGCATCGTGTTCACGAAGAACTTGACGCCATCCTTGCCCGGCGGTTGCCCAGGCAGGGCCTCTTCGTGATCCACATAGCTGTCCGCGGCCAGCTCATCAACGAGGGCGAGGTTTCCGCTCTCTATGACTTCCTTGTAAAACCGCTCAATCAATCCAACACCTTCAGACATTTCCGACTCCTTGTAGGCGAGAGACCGGAATTTAGATCCCCCCAGCGTACGTAGTGCGCCTGCCGGACGCGCAGACGCCCGCCAGACTGCCCGTTTCGGGCAGCGCCGGCTTTGGGAAGCAGTGTGAAAAAGCAGTGTGAAACGGGCAAATCAACCCGTTAAGGCAGAAGATATTCCGGGGTTTCAAGGCTGTCAAGATGCGTTGGCTACCGCTTTTGCAGGTCTAGCCCATCCCCCCGAATATTGTCACACCGGCCACGTAGTCTGCCTTCACGAGCATGAACCGTCCGGCACGGGATGACATGGCTGACCCAATCCACGAGGCAATCGGCAGGGCACCTTCCCTGCCCGCGGCAGGTGCTTGGGTCCCCGAAGCGTCCGATCCAAATGACCCTGGCGCGCCGGAACAACTGGCAGCCGGCGGCGGTGTCACCGACGACGCCGCCTCTGACTACCTGCGCCGGCTGGGCCAATACGATTTGCTCACCGCCGAGCAGGAAGTGGAACTGGCGCAAGAAATCGAGGCGGGCCTTTTCGCGGAACGGCTCTTGGCGGATGGCACATCGCGGCCCGGCCAGGACACAGCTGACCTTCGGACCATCGTCGCGTTGGGCAAGCGTGCCGCCGACGCGCTGCTCCACGCCAACCTCCGGCTCGTAGTGTCGATCGCCAAGCACTGCACCCACCGGGGCCTCGACTTTCAGGACCTCATCCAGGAAGGAAACCTGGGACTGCTCAAAGCAGTCTGCAGGTTCGACTTCACCATGGGTTTCAGATTCTCCACCCACGCCACCTTGTTCATCCGCGGCGGCATCCTCAGGGCGCTGGCTGAACAGGCACGCCTCATCCGGCTGCCGGGGAACGTTGTCGACCAACTGCAGAAGATGCGGTCAGCGCAACGGACGGCCGCCATGACAGGGACCGTCTGCAATAGAGAAGATCTCAGCCAACTGACCGGAATTCCGATCGGGAAGGTTGAGTGTCTGCTTTCCGTGGACCGGCCGGTTTGTTCCTTGGACTCGTGGGTGCCCGACGGCAAGGGCGGGACCGAAGCCCTGGCCGAACAGCTGTTGGATTCCTCCGACCTGGACGCAACCGATGCGCTCTTCCATCAACAGATGAAGGCTCAGGTATATGCCGTGCTCGGCACGCTCGAGGCCCGGGAAGCCCGGGTCATCGCGATGCGCTTCGGTATCACGGGCGGGGCAGGGAAATCCCTGGACGCCGTCGCGAAAGCGTTCGGCATGACCCGGGAACGCGTCCGCCAGATTGAGGTCACCGCGATGGAGAAGCTCAAACACCCGTCCCGGTCCGACGCCCTGCGGCAGTTTCAGTTGGACTGTCAGGGCCTATCCGGCGGGGAGACGTCGTTGGCGCCCGCAGCGCCGGACCTCAGCCCCGCCGCTCCCGCCACCGCAGCGACACCGCAAACACCACCGCGCCCAGCCCCAGCATCACGAACACCATCAGCCCCCAGTTCGCCTGGGTGACCCCGCTGCCGTAGAAGATGCCGATCAGCACGGTGGCCCTGATCGCGCCCAGGTAGCGGCAGGTCTGGAAGATCCCGGCGGCCACCCCGCGCTCCTCCGGCCGGGTGGAGACGTACATGCCCTGGCTCGAGGCAATGGCGACCACGCAGTACGGCACACCCAGCAGCGCGGTCAGCGCGAGCACCAGCGGGACGGCCAGGGACACCGTCAGCAGCCACATGGCCGCCGACGCGACGAGGAGCAGCACGACGCCGGCGATCAGCACCCGCCGCACGCCGAACCGGTCGATCGCGCGGACCGCGAACGGCGTCCCGACCACGGAGATCGCGGCGAGCGGCAGCATCAGCAGGCCCACGACGCCGGGATTGTAGCCACCCGCGGTCTGCAGCAGCTGCGGCAGCCCGAAGAACGCGAAGTAGTAGACGCCGTTGAACAGTGCGAAGCCCAAGTAGACCAGCAGCAGCGGCCGGTTGCGGCCCAGCAGCCGCAGATCCAGGAAGGGCGGGCTGAACCGCAGCTCCCGCCACGCGAACAGCGCCGCGAGGACCAGCCCGCCGCCAAGCAGCCACCAGCGGTAGGCGGGCAGCACATTCAGCATCGCCATCATCACCAGCACCAGGGCGCCGATGAAGGCCCCAATCCCGGGCAGGTCCGAGTCGCGCAGAAGCTCCGACACCCGACCGCGTTCCCGGACACCGTCGGCGGGGGCAAAGCGCCGGACCACGACGATCGCCAGGAGCGAGAGCGGGACGTTGATCAGGAACAGCGCCTGCCATCCGACCAGGCTCACCAGCAGGCCGCCGACCACGGGCCCGACGGCGGCCGCCGAGGTGTTCGCCATCTGGATCCGGCCCAGCGGCCGGGTGGACTTCACGTTCGCCTCCCGCGCAAGCGCGGCGACCATGACGACGGCGCTCGGGTACGCCGTCGCGGTGCCGAGGGCCATGAAGGCGCGGGCCACGCAGAGCAGCGCGAAGTTCGGCGCAAAGGGCGCGAGCGCACAGGTCACTGCCACCAGGGCCATGCCCAGCAGGAACAGCCGCCGCGGGCCGAAGCGGTCCGCGAGCCGGCCCATCAGCGGCTGGCCGGCCGCGGAGGTGAGGTAGAACGCCGTGATCACCCAGGTGACCGTGGCGACGTCGAGCCCGAAGTCCTCGCGCAGCACCACCAGGGCGACGGCGATCATCGAGGAATTCAACGGGTTCAGCGACGTGCCGAGGCTGAGTCCGGCGACGGCCAGGCCTGCACGGGGAGAGTTGCTCACGGCAACAGTCTGTCCTACGACGCCGGCCGAAATCGAACCAGACGACTCATGCCGCCGTGGCGGACCGGTTGGTGCGTCACGCCGGGCACACTTTGGCCCCCACGCCATCCTGAAATCTATGGAAACCGCCGATGAGTACGCGCCCCGGACTGGAAAGTATGCCCTGTGTGACGACTCGGGCCAGGATCTGGCCGGGCTCCGGCGTCAGGGTTTCCGGGCGATGACGTCGAAAATGTGCCAGTGCTTGGGACCGCGGAAGGATTGGCCGTCGGCGTCGTAGACCTCGAACGTGAGGATATCCAGCCCCTTGAACAAGGTCCTGGCCTCGGCTTCGGTGTGGAAGTTCCATTCGGTAATGGCGGCCCAGGAGTCGCGCTCGCCGAACAGATTCACGGCAATGACGCCGGAAGGGCCCAGCGCCCCCAGCAGCATCCGCCAAACACGGACGAAGTTTTCCGGATGAACGAAGGGCAGCGAATAGCTGGCCAGGATGAGCCCCGCCTCCGGGAGCGGTGGAAGGTCCTCGAAAGGGCTTAGCTCGACGTCCAATTGTTCGGCGAGCGCGGCGGGCACAGCTACGAGCAGCTGGTCCCGGGTGTCCGGCTGTGAATCGACGGCGAGGACCCGCCAGCCGCCGTCGAGTAGCGCCAGTGTTTCCTTGCCCGCGCCGCAGCCCAGATCGATGGCACGGCGGCCGTTCCCCGGACCGGCGACGGCCATGGCGTCGAGGCACAGCGTGCGCACCCCTCGGGTTGCCTGGGCGGCGTTGTAGTCCGCACAGATCTTGCTGTCCTCGAGTCCCTCCACGGATTCAGTGTTGCACCGGCGCGGCGGTGAAGCCATCGCCGCCGGAGAGGCCACGGCGCACCGCCGCGCGGTCAGCCCGCGATGTCACAGCACCTTGGAAAGGAACGCCTTGGTCCGGTCGTGCTGCGGATCGTTCAGGATCTGGCGGGGAGCCCCGGCCTCCACCACCACGCCGTCGTCCATGAAGACCAGGGTGTCGGCCACCTCGCGGGCGAACCCCATCTCGTGGGTCACCACAATCATGGTCATGCCGCTCTTGGCCAGTCCCTTCATGACATCGAGGACCTCGCCCACCAGCTCCGGGTCCAGGGCACTGGTCGGTTCGTCGAAGAGCATCAGCTTGGGGTCCATGGCCAAGGCACGGGCAATGGCCACGCGCTGCTGCTGGCCGCCCGAAAGGTGCGCCGGGTAGGCGTCGCCCTTGTCCCCCAGCCCCACGCGCTCCAGCAGTTCCATGGCCCTTGCCGTGGCAGCGGCCTTGGAAATCTTCTTCACCCGCATGGGCGCAAGAATGATGTTCTCCACCGCGGTCAGGTGCGGGAACAGGTTGAACCGCTGGAAGACCATTCCGATTTCCTGGCGCTGGAAAGCGGCTTCCTTGAGCTTGAGTTCGTAGAGCTTCTCGCCTTTTTGACGGTAGCCCACCAGCTGCCCATCGACCGAAAGCCTTCCGCCGTCAACCACCTCCAAGTGGTTGATACACCGCAGGAACGTCGACTTGCCCGAGCCGCTGGGCCCCACGATGCAGAGGACTTCCCCGGGATCGACCTCCAGGCTGATACCGCGCAGGACCCTGTTGGATCCGAAATTCTTGGAAACCTTCTCCGCAAGAACCATTGGCACGCCCGTCATCCCTTACCTCCAAAATCTGTGCCGAGCGGTGTACCCGGCGCGCCAGGTCCGGCCGTCGGCGCCGGTTCGGGCGCGGCGGGTGCTTTGCCTGACTTGATCCGTCCGGTTCCGCGCGAGAACCGCTTTTCTATGAAGTGCTGCCCGACCATCAGGACGGAGGTGAAGAGCAGGTACCAGAGCGAGGCCACAATCAGCAGCGGGACGGGAGTGAACGTCACGGCTGAAATGCCCCGGGACACCCCGTAGAGGTCGATGCTCAATGGGATCGCGGCCACCAGGGAGGTGGTCTTGAGCATTGAAATCACTTCGTTGCCCGTCGGCGGAATGATGATTTTCATGGCCTGCGGAACCACGACATACCGCATGGTCTGGCCCCAGGACATGGCCAGGGCCGTGGAAGCCTCCGCCTGGCCCTCGTCCACGGACAACAGGCCGGCACGCACGATTTCAGACATGTAGGCGGCCTCGTTCAAGGCCAGCCCGATCACGGCGGTGATGAACAGGTTTGTGAAGACCTCGTTCGGGACGGTGACCCACGGCGTCGTGAACGGAATCCCCAGCGTGAACACCGGGTAGATCAGGGCCACGATGCCCCAGAACACCAACTGCACATAGACAGGGGTTCCGCGGAAGATCCAGATGTACAGCCAGGCAACGCTCTTGAGCACCGGATTTGGTGAGAGCCGCATGATGGCCAGCAGCAGGCCGATGACGATCGCGCCAATCATCGAGTAGATGGTCAGCCACAACGTTACCCACGCGGCCTGGCTGATCCGGCGGTCAAAAATGTACTTGCCCACATCCGGCCAGCCATAGTCCGAGCGCTGGGCAGCGTCCAGGACAAAGACTGCCAGCCCAAGCAGCAGAACCACGGCAATCACGATCCGCCACGGATGCCGCAGCGGGATCGCGACTATCGCCTCTGCCGGCGAGTTGTCCGTGTCCTGTCCGCCCCGGGTCCGAGGCTTCCTGTCAGGTTCCGACTCAATCATCCGGTCGGATTCCGGCTCGCTCATTTGCTATCACCCTTTGGCTGCCACGTTGAGAGCTGCTGTCTTGACGCCACCGGATTCGACGCCCCACTTGGACAGGATCTTGTTGTACGTGCCGTCGTCGATCAGAGCCTGCAACGCCTTCTGCAGGACCGGGGTAAATTCGCTCCCCTTGGCCACGGGCATCCCATACGGCGCCACCTCAAAGGCGTCGCCGGCGGTCTGCAGCTTGTCCTTGGTCTTGGAGATCGCATACAGAGTCACGGGAGAGTCGGCGCTCATCGCATCGACCTGCCCCACCACGAGGGCGTTGGTTGCCTGGTCCTGCGCGTCGTACTTGAAAATGGTGATGGCCGGCTTGCCTGCATCCGTGCACGCCTTCGACTTGGCCGGCACCTCATGCGTGTCCTCATACGTGGTGGCCTGGACGGCGACCTTAAGCCCGCACGCGTTGTTCGGGTCCACATTCTTGCCCTTGGGGGAAGCCCACTGGATGCCGGCCGAGTAGTAATTCACGAAATCCACCTGCTTTTCGCGTTCCAGCGTGTCGGAGAACGACGACATTCCCATGTCATCTTTCCCTGCCTTCACGGCCGGCAGAATGTTATCGAAGGTGCCGATATCGAAGTTGACCTTCAACCCCATAACCTTGCCCAGGGCATTGGTGAGGTCCACTGACCAGCCTGCCGGTTCGCCGTTATCGTCCTTGAACTCATTGGGCGGGTAGTTGTTGGCCATGCCGACGTTGAGCACGCCGGCGCTCTTCATTTTTTCCGGGAGCGAGGCGGCAATGGAGTCATTCTTTTGTACGTCGATGGCGTCAGCGGTACCTGATGCCGAGCCGGTAGCGGCGGGTTCGCTGTTGTTGACACAGCCCGAGAGCGAGAGCGCCGTGGCTATGGTCAGAACGGGAAGTAGGTATCGGGTGCGCATGGTTTCCTTAGCTGTTCAGGGATTCTCTAGGCTCCCGCAACGCTGCGGGAGGGCACTGCGTGACTGCTTATTCAGAACTCATGAATTCGTGCTTTCCGACGCTCTCGTCTCAAGAAGCTCTCCGGAATGACGAATGTCCCGAAGAATTTCCCCGCCCCGGGCTTTCAACTCGGAAATGCTGGAGACGCCCACTAACGTCATCGTACGCCGCAGTTCGTCCCCGAAGATGTCAATGATGCGTCCCACGCCCTGCGACCCGGCCGCCACCAGTCCGTACAGGTACGCTCGGCCGATCGAACAGGCATCGGCTCCCAATGCCAGCGCCTTGAGGATGTCGCTCCCCCGGCGGATGCCGGAGTCCACGTAGATCTCGATCGAATCGCCCACCCGCTGCCGCGATTCCTGCAGGACGTCCATGGGGCTCAGCATGTGATCGAGTTGGCGGCCGCCATGATTGCTCAGCTGGACGGCGTCCAGGCCAATACGTGAGGCCTTCGCGACGTCGGCCGGGTTGACGCAGCCCTTGAGCACGATTTTGCCGTGCCAGGCCTGCCGCAGGGCCTCAAGTTCCTTCCAGCCGCTGCTGGCATCCGAGTGGCCCAGGATGTGCTGCCACATGGTCGGGGTCACCACGGAGGAGGAGGCGGGGCTCTGCGGATCCAGGTTCGGGAAGCTGATGCCGTCCGCGCGAAGGAAGTTGATCCACCAGGAAGGGCGCCGGGCGATGTCCGCGATGGTTGACAGCGTGAGCGCGGGCGGGGCGGTGAATCCGTTGTGGAGGTCCCGTTCCCTGGAGCCCAGTGCCCGCGTGTCGACGCCGACAATCAAGGTGTTGAATCCGGCCGCCTTGCAGCGGGCCAGTTTGTTCTTCATCGCCTGGGCGTCGGAAGTGAGCCCGAAGTTGAACCAGCGGTCAAGGGAGGGATGGTGCTCTGCGATGGTTTCCATGGGCACGGTACTCAGCCCTGCCAGCCCATAGGGGATGCGGGCCCGGTCCGCGGCGGCCGCGACGGCCAGTTCGCCCTCGGGATGGAACAGCCGGGTCGCCCCGGTGGGGGTCAAGGTCAGCGGCAGCGCGCTTTCTTTTCCGAGCAGGGTCGTGGTCGTATCGGGTCCGGACACCGGGCCCCAGCTGGGCATGAGGGCCCAGGCATCGAAGACGGCCCGGTTGCGGCGGAGCGTCACCTCGTCTTCGGAACCACCGTCGAGATAGTCGAAAATCCCGGCCGGAAGGACCTTGCGTGCCGCTTTCCGGAATTCCTCGACGTTGTAGGCGCCCGCCAGCACGCGCCGTTGGCGGGACAGGACGGGGGCCTTCACCTGGACGAGTTGCCTGGCTTCGCTGATTTTCAATGACGGCCTTCCGTTGAACTGTCCTGCGTTATGGTTCAGCGTAGGAAATGACGCTCTGCATCACCATGGAGTTATCGACAAATTGAGGGGCCAATCATTAGTAGCGAATGCCAAACCGCATCGTCGGTGTCCCGGTGACGACAGCGGAGGTGGAGACGCACGCGCTGCCCACGCTGGCCGACGTCGCCCGCTCGGCGGGCTCGGAAATCCTCAGCCTCGTGGAAATGCCGTCCGATGACCGGCAGATTGTCGCCGGCTCTGTTCTCTACGACTCGACGGCCCGGGCGGCCAGGTTCCCGGGAGCCGTGGCCCTGGCCATTGGTCTGTCCCTTTCCGGGAAACGCCTGGGCGCAAAAGTGCGGGAGCTCAGCGACGCCGGCTACGTGGCGATCGTGTACAAATCCAACGGCACCTCGGACGAAGTCCTGCGCGCAGCCGCCCGGGACAACGGGATGGCGCTTTTCCGGGCCTCCGACTCGGTGCCCTGGAACCAGCTCGCGGAGATCATGGACGCCGCCGTGGTCCCGCACCGGCAATCGGGGCGGACCCTGGTGGACATCCGGCCCGGGGACCTGTTCGACCTCGCCAACACCGTGGCTGCCCAGGCCGGCGGCGCCATCGCGATCGCCGATCCCGAGCAGACGATCCTGGCGTATTCGACCCTCCCGGACCAGCCCATTGACGAGACGCGCAGGAGTTCCATCCTGAGCCTGCAGGTGCCGCATACGGTGGAAACGGACAACGATTACCGCCGGGTCCATGCCGCCACCGATGCGCTGGATGTGGCCACGCAGGATCCCTCGCTCCGGCGCACGGCCATCGCGATCCGGGCCGGCGACTCCGTTCTGGGCTCGCTCTGGCTCCTTGAACTGGCGGACCACCACAACGAGGACGCCAGCCGGATCCTGCGCGAAGCCGCCAACGTGGCCGCGCTCCACATCCTGCACAAACGCACCACCTACGTCTCGAACCTGACCCGCCAGATCGATCTGGTCCAGCCGCTGCTGTTCGATCCCAAACGCGCCGAACTGGCCGCCATCAGGCTCGGGATCTCGGCGCCGTCGATCCGGGTTGCGGCCCTGGGCATCTGGCCGTCCGAGGCCATCGCGGCCGAAACGCTGCAGTCCCGCCTCCGGCTCTTCGACACCATCCGGACCGCCTGCGCCATCCGGCTGCCCTCAGCTGTCTGCGGGCTCTCGGACAACATCGTGTACATCGTCCTGCCGCAAACCACCGAATCTTCACGCCAATTCCAGCGGACCGCGATTTTGAAAATTGTGCAGAATGCGCGCCGGCTGCTCGCACGCCCGGTCCTGGCCGCGCTCGGCGCCGCGGCGACGATCGACCGGCTCGAGGACTCCAGGGTCAACGCGGAACTGGTCCTGTCCGAACTTGTGCGCAACGTCGCGGAAGGGCGCATCGCCGCCGATTCCGATGACATCGTGGCCGACGACGACTCCCTCGGCTCGCGTCTGCTGCTGCGCCAGTTCGTCTCGGCGCTGACGGCCGCCGGCCAACTCCCCGGGGCGCACGCCCTCAGCATCGCGGCGTACGACGAACAGCACAAGAAATCCTTTGAGGAGACCATCTACGCCTACCTCAGCTGCGGCGGAAACGCGATCGACGCCGCCAAGTCCTTGGATGTGCACGTCAACACGGTCCGGTACCGCTTATCCCGGGTGGAGCCGCTCTTCGGCATAGACTTCGACGACGCCGAAACGCGCCTGCTCGTGTGGCTGCAGTTGTGGGCCCGGCACAACTAGTCGCCGTCGTCCACGCTTCAGGCCAGATCTGCCAAGGCTACGACCCCCCGCCGGCGGGCGGAGGAACGGCGGATGCAGGCGCGGCCAGCGCGGCCGGGTGCCGCCCCCACGCCAACTCGCGGAGCCGCACCCAGTCCAGGGATGGCTGGGCCTGGAGGACGCCCGGCCGGTTCCGCGGGACGAGCACCCGCAGAGCGCCCGGTTCGACGGTGCACCGTACCGGGGTGCTCATCAGCAGAGCCTCGCCGTCAACTCCGACCGGGATCTCGGGCACGTCGGCACTGACAACCACCTGGGCTGCGGTGCCCTGGGTCAGGCCACGCTTCGTCGCGCGACGCAGCAGACCCACCGCTTCGCGGGTGCTGGCCGCAGATATCGCCACCGCACCGAGGACGCCGCGGTCCAGCCGGGTGCGGCGGCCCAGACCGGCGAGGTCGTTGCTGCCATAAGGACCGTTGCTGACCAGGACCGCCTGCGGGCCGTCCACCGTCACACCGTCCGCCTGGGCGCGAAGCCGCGCGCCTTTGTCGCCCCTGATCAGGTCCGGAAGCATCTGCAGCACTGTACCGGCCTTGTCGTCGCGGTACTCCGGGCTCTGCACCACCTCGGCGTACACGCCGAAGGATGCGTTGTTGACGAAGGTGCGGCCGTTAATCTTGCCGAGGTCGACGTGAAGCTCCACCCCGTCCCGGAGGGCATCCAGGCAACCCGTCGGGTCCTCCCGGTTCAGCCCGAGATCCAGGGCGAAGTGGTTGCGGGTACCGGCGCTGATCACCAGGAACGGAAGGTTGTGCTCGGCCGCAATGCCGGCCACCAGCGCTTGAGTGCCGTCACCACCGGCGACGCCGAGCAGATCGGCGCCGCGCTCCACCGCCTGCCGGGCCAACGCATCGACGTCCACGGGTCCCGGACCCTCAAGAAGTGCCACCTCGGCGCCGAGTTCCTCCGCCTTACGCTGCAGATCGAACTTCACCACCTTGCCACCGCCGGACCGCGGATTCATCACCAGAAAGGCGTGCTTCCATGTGGGGGCGGGATACTCGGCCATCGCCGAGCCCTCCCGGGGCTCCCGGAGTGCGGCGCGGGCACAGGCCAGGGCAACAACCACCAGCGCCAGGCTGATCAGGACCTCCAACAGCAGGCCGGCTTGGATTAGCAGGACAACGACCACCAGCGGGGCGAGAACGCCCAGCGCCAGCGCACACCAGCGCACCACACCGCGGCTGATGAGGAACCAGTAGAACGTCGCCACAGTCACCACGACGCCGCCGGCGCTCGTCAGGAGCAGTGCAATGGTGCCTACCAAACCCGCAGCGATCAGGGAGACGGCCACCGCGCAGAGGACCGCGAGATAAGCGGCCCGTGCCCACCACCGCCGGGTTTGTGGGACCTCGTCGAAAGGGATGACAGTCATGTCCTGCTCCTTGCGGTAATCCGGCCCCTATAGTCGCTTCGACCGGTCTCCCCGCCTGCGGCTGTGCCGTCAGGTCTTGATTTTCGCCACGGTCATGAGGATCGCCGAGTCTTCCTCGGCTTCGAGGCTGTGCAGCCCCTCGGGCACGATCAGCAGATCGCCGGTCTTGCCCTGCCAGGATTCGTTGCCGGCCCGCAGGCGCACACAGCCGCGGAGCACAAACACGGTCGCCTCGCCGGGGTTCTGGTGCTCGCTCAGCTGCGTCCCGGCCCTGAACGCCATGACGGTCTGGCGCAGAACTTTCTCATGCCCGCCGAACACCGTGTCCGCTGCCCGTCCGCTCCCTGCCGCCAGGGCAACCGCGATCTGCTGCCTGGCCAGGGCATCGATCGATATTTTCTGCATGGGCCACAGGCTACTCGCCTCAGGCCGCGCTGCCGAGGGTCCTTCGCCCCGGACGGCTTCCGGAACCGCCACCGGACAGCTTCCGGACGGGCCACCGGACGGCTTCCGGACGGGCCGCCGGACAGCTTCAGCCCTAGTACGCCACGTCGAATCCGCCGAACTCCCCCGTCGCGGCCGAGACCGACTCTTCGACGTCCTCCACCCGGCCAGGCGCCTCCGGCGAGCGCAGCCAGCGCCGCAGCTCCAGCACCACGGACTGCGGTCCCTCGGCCACAATGCCCACGGAGCCGTCGGTGTTGTTCCGGACCGTGCCGCTGAGCCCCAGTTCCTCGGCCTTCCGGACCGTCCAGTAGCGGAAGCCGACCGCCTGGACCACACCGGAAACCCGCGCGTTCAGTCGCACGGGCTCGCCGGAATCCGCCGGAAACTGCACAGGATGTTTGCCAGCCATGCTCCCAATGTAGCTCCCCTCCGGGCGCCCGGTTTCGTCCTGCAAAATTCAGTCATGCCTGCCTAGTCTCACCGGCCAGACACCAAGGGACCTTTGCCTCTTTTCACGCGCCGCCCTCCGCGGAAGGCTGGCTACCGGCACTGGAGCGATTTGTCGAAGACCCGGCAACAGCACAAAGAAGTGCTCTTACCCTCCACCGGCGGTCACCACCGCCAGACAAGGACAAGACAATGGCTGGACAGTTCGAAATCTTCACCGACGCGGAATCCAATGTACGGTTCCGGCTTCTCGCCGCCGACGGAACCGTGCTGGCCATTTCCACAGCATTCGACGACAAACGCCAGGCGGCAAACGGCATCATGGCCGTGCGCGAGTGCGCCGGCACCGGGCTGATCCGGGAGGTCAGCAGCAACCCGTGGACCGGGCAGCGCGGCAGCAGGAACGCCCCGCCGACACCTGCGGTCCGCGAACACCGTCATCGCCACCGGCACCTGCCCGCTGTCTAACCCAGCGACGTCTAACCCAGCTACTTCGCCGTTTCCGTGACGGCGCCCGTGGCCGTGCCCTTGTCCGCCGGACGCAGCGACGTGATCATCTTCCGGACGTCCTGGTACTCAGCTGTGGTGGCGTAGAGCTTCGCCTTCTCCAGGTACGGCAGCCCGGGGTCCCCCGGCGTCGCGTTTTTCGCGGGGTCGTACGCCTGGCCGAACAACGCGCCACTGGGCGGCCAGAGGAAGAGCTGGAACATCGGACACGACGTGGTCCCGGTCTCCTCCGGCATCATGGTGATGCCGTACGACGCGTAAGTGGGCGGCGAAGCCTCCGCCGCACTGAAGTCACCCCGGGCCTCGAAGACGTAGCGCGGCGGGCTCTGGTCCGCCGCACCGGGTTCGGCGAGCGCCTGCATCGGCTGGGAGTCGATGAGCAGGTAGGGCTGCTGATCGCCGCATTCGGCGCCCGTCACGATGTTCGTGCGCAGCGCGGCCATCTGCTTCCCGGCGGCGTTCACGACGTCCACGAACTCACCGCCCAGCGGCGCCTCCCCCGCAGGGTCCCTGATCGCCCACGCGGCCGGGTAGTCGAAACTCAGCGTCCCGTCCGACGTCGTGAACGTCCTCCAGCCGGACGACGGCGGGACCGCCGACGTCGTCGGGGTTGCCGCCGCGGTGCTCCCCGGAGCCGTTCCCGATGCCGTGTCCGTGGCTGCCCCCGACGGCGTGGTTCCCTCTGTCCCCTGCGAAGAGTCTCCCGACTGGGTGTTTCCCGACTGATCATTTCCCGACCGAGGGTCGCCGGCAGGCGGGCCTGCGGACGTTGTCTCCGGCGCAGCGCCGGATGTCGCAGGGGGCGCCGCCGGTGACCCGCAGCCGGCCAGCAGCAGGGCCGCGAGCACCAGCGCTGACACAAACGGAGCCAGAACCGTAGCCAGTGTGAGCCGTCGCCCTGCCATGAGCCCGGGCCGGCCCTACTGCCCCGCCGGGCGCAGGGAGGTGATCATCTTCCGGATGTCCTGGTATTCGGAGGTCTCCAGGTAGGCCTCCGGGGTGTCGACAAAGGGCTCGTTGCCCGGGGTGGTGTCGAGGGGGTTATAGACGCCCCCGAACGACGCTCCGCTCGGCGGCCAGGTGAAGAACTGGAAGATCGGGCAGGCATCGGGCCCGGACGGCTTGGGCGCGGAGCTGATGCCGTAGGCCATGACGTTGGCCTTCGCGGGGTCCTTCTCGGCCGGATACAGCCGCAACTCAAAGATGAAGTGCGGCGTGACGCCCTGCTGGTCCAACGCCGGAACGGGCACGAAATCGAGCACCGAGTAGGGGATCCGTTGCGTGCATTCCGCGCCAGGGGCCACGTTGGTCTTCAAGGTGGCGAGCGATTTGCCGCCGGCGTTGAGGACCTCGAGGAACACGCCGCCGGCCGCGGCCTCGGCACCGCGGTCCTTGACGGTCCACTCGGCGGGGTAATCGAACTCGAGCTTCCCGTCCGGGGTCTTGAAGATCTGCCAGTCCGCCGCCGTCGGCACCGGCGTGCCGGGCGCCGACGCACCGCAGGCGCCGAGCAGTCCCGCAACCAAGAAGCCGGTCGATGCTGCCGTGCCAAACGCCGCGAGTCGACGCATGTCACCCTCCCCCTGGGATTCAAGTGGTTCGACCATTGTGGAGCGTTCGTCAGCAAAATCAAGAGGCAAAAGTCCCGGAATGGGCGGCCGCAACGTGCCCGAACCTGCCGGGCCCGCCGGCTCCTGCAGCGGCGTGAGGAGACCCACGTTGACATCCGGGCGATTTCAATTGCCCGTGGAAGCTTGCTAGAGCTTAAGTAATGCAAGAGTTCCTCACCCAAGCAATGCCGTTCCTGGCCATGGCCCTCGCCGTGGTTGCCGGCCTAGTCCTGTCCTGGCTGGTGCGCAAGATTGTGCTCCGGCTCAACCGCAGCAAGCCCGAACTGCGCGAGACCTCCCGCGTGGCCCGGTTGCCGTTGCGCTTGACGCTGTGCCTGATCGCCGTCCGGATCGCGCTGGCCACCAGCGGCGGGGATCTCGAATGGCGCCACGGCCTGGACCATTTACTGCTGATTGCGCTCATCGGCTCGCTGGCCTGGCTGGCCGTCGCCATGCTGCTCATCATCGAGGCAATGGTGCTCACCCGGTACCGGGTGGATGTGGCGGACAACCGCCGCGCCCGGCGGCTGCGGACGCAGGTGATCCTGGCCCGGCGGATCGGCGTCGCACTGATCGTGGTGGTGGCCCTGGGCAGCATGATGCTGACTTTCCCCGCGATCCAGGCGCTCGGCGCCGGGCTTCTTGCGTCCGCGGGCGTGATCTCGATTGTCGCCGGCCTCGCCGCGCAGACCTCGCTGGTCAACGTCTTCGCCGGCATCCAGCTCGCGTTCACGGACGCGATCCGGGTGGACGACGTGGTGGTGGTCCAGAAGGAATGGGGCCGGATCGAGGAGATCACCCTGACCTACGTGGTGGTCCACATCTGGGATGACCGCCGGCTGATCCTGCCCTCGACATACTTCACCACCACCCCGTTCGAGAACTGGACCCGGCGGCAGTCCGAGGTCATGGGCACCGTGGAGTTCGACCTCGACTGGCGCGCTCCCGTCGAGGCGATGCGCGGTGAGCTGAAGAAGGTCCTGGCCGAGACGCCGTTGTGGGACCAGCGCGTGGGGATCCTGCAGATCACGGACGCCACCGCCGGCTTTGTCCGCGTGCGCATCCTGGTCAGCGCGGCCGACAGCGCCTCCCTGTTCGACCTCCGCTGCCTGATCCGCGAGGAACTGGTGCTGTTCCTGCAGCAGGACCACCCGACGGCGCTCCCCCACGTCCGCCTCGAATCGCTGCCGTCGGCGCTGGCCGGATCCGCCTCAGGCACAGCGTCCGACGCCGTCCCGGGGTCCACGCGCCCCGGCAAGGCTGCAGCTACGGCCGAGCACCCCCGGCACCCGGATCCCCACGACTCCCAGCTGTTCACCGGGTCCATCGAGGCGATCCAGCGCTCCAAGGCCTTCTCCGGACCGGGCGAGGACGTCTTCGAGGACCGCGACAACGCCATCGCCTCGCAGAACTAGCCGGGGCCGGGCGGTTGCGACCGGACAGGTCTTCCCAGCCCCCGCCAACTGGTCAATAATCAGACGTTGGCGGGTCAGCAACGCGCTGCCCCATTGTCTGCCGGACCAGCTGAGGAGTCCCCATGACGGTCGAAGAAGCCCCCACGGAACCACCCAAGGCGACTGCCGGCGACTGGTTCCAGCGCGCCGTCGTCTATCAGATCTATCCGCGCAGCTTTGCCGATTCCAACGGCGATGGCATCGGCGACCTCCGCGGCATCATCGGCAGGCTGGACTACCTCCAGCGGCTGGGGGTCGACGTCGTCTGGCTCTCCCCGATCTACACCTCCCCGCAGGACGACAACGGCTATGACATTAGCGACTACCGGAACGTGGACCCGCTCTTCGGCACCCTCGAGGAGCTCCGGGAACTGACCGACGGGCTGCACGCGCGCGGCATGAAGCTGGTGATGGACCTGGTGGTCAACCACACCTCGGACGAGCACCCCTGGTTCGTGGAATCCCGGTCCTCGAAGGAGAACCCGAAGCGCGACTGGTACTGGTGGCGGCCGCCGCGGGACGTCGACGCCGGAGCCTCCCCACGGCGCACGGCGGCGGAGCCGACCAACTGGGGATCGGCGTTCTCCGGGCCCGCGTGGGAGTTCGACCAGGCCACCGGGGAGTACTACCTCCACATCTTTTCGAAGAAGCAGCCGGACCTGAACTGGGAGAATCCCGAGGTCCGGGCGGCGGTCTACGAGATGATGAACTGGTGGCTGGACCGGGGCGTGGACGGGTTCCGGATGGACGTCATCAACTTCATCTCCAAGGACACCTCGCTCCCGGACGGGCCGGTGGCCGACGGCAAGCTCTTTGGCGACGGCTCCCCGTTCTACATCGACGGCCCCCGCATGCACGAGTTCCTGCAGGAGATGCACCGGGAAGTCTTCGCGAACCGCACCGGCGAGCTGCTCACCGTCGGGGAAATGCCCGGCGTGACCGTGGCGGACGCCATCCTGTACACCGACCCCGCCCGGGCCGAGGTGGACATGGTGTTCCAGTTCGAGCACGTGGCACTGGACCAGGAGGAGGGCGACAAGTGGCGGCCCAAGAAGCTCCTGCTCACCGAGCTGAAGCAGACCCTGGGCCGCTGGCAGGACGGCCTGGCCGAGACCGGCTGGAACAGCCTGTACTGGGGCAACCACGACCAGGCCCGCGGCGTATCCCGCTTCGGCGACGACAGCCCCCGATACCGCGAGCTGTCGGCCAAAATGCTGGCCGGCATCCTGCACCTGCACCGGGGCACGCCCTACGTCTACCAGGGTGAAGAACTGGGCATGACCAACATGACGTTCGGCGCGATCAGCGACTACCGCGACATCGAGGTCCTCAACCACCACCGCGAAGCCACCACGCACCTGGGCCACACCGACGCAGAGGTCCTCGCCGCCCTCGCGCCCCTGAACCGGGACAACGCGCGCACCCCGGTCCAGTGGGACGCCTCCCGGCATGCCGGCTTCACCACCGGGGCACCCTGGATCGCGGTGAACCCGAATGCCAACCACATCAACGCCGCCGCCCAGGTGGATGATCCGGATTCGGTCTACAGCTTCTACCGCCAGGTGATAGCGCTGCGGCATGCGGAGCCGGTGGTCTCGCACGGGAATTTCACCATGCTGCTGCCGGATGACCCGCACGTCTACGCGTTCACCCGGGCGCTGGCCGGGCCCGGTTCGGCCGTTTCCCCCGGCAGTCCCTCAGACAGTCAGCCAGACGGCGCCGGGATTCCGGAGTTGCTGGTGCTGGGCAACTTCTCCGGCGAGGAGCGCGACGCGGACCTCGGGGACGAGGCCTGGGCTGACGCGGAGCTGGTGGAGCTGGTCTTGGGCAACTATCCGTCCGACGCCTCCGACGGCGGCTCTGCCGCGGGTGCGGTGCGGGACGGCCTTTCCGCGGGCGCGGTGCGCCTGCGGCCCTGGGAACTGCGGGTGTTGCGCCGGCGCCGCGGCGCCTGATCGAGGATCCTGAACGCCAGCCCAAGAAAGGAAGCCACCCAATGACTGTTCCACCAACCCCCGGACCCGATCCGTTTCCGCCGGAACCGGGCCCCACGACGCCGCCGCCCGAGCCCGGAGACCCGTTCCCGCCGGAACCCGGTCCGGTCACGCCGCCGCCGGTTCCGGGGCCCGAGCCGGTTCCCGGCCCCGCGCCCACGCCGTCCCCGGAACCGGGGCCGTTCCCGACGCCGCCCGGTCCCCTCCCGATTCCGGATCCCGGCCCGGTGCCGCCACGGCCGGACCCGACCCGGTTTTAGCGGGCGTCACCGCGCGGAGAGTCCGCGCAGGAACCGGCTAACTTCGGCGTTGAAGGCAGCGGGCGCTTCGACGGCCGCCATGTGCCCGACGTCGGGAATCATCACCAGCGTCGAGCCCGGGATCCGCCGGTTCATCTCGCGCGCCACGCTCGGCGGCGAGCGGACGTCGTCCGTGCCGTACAGCAGCAGGGTGGGCACCGCGATGGTGGGCAGGACGTCGCGGTAGTCGGCGTGGGCGTTCGCGTTCAGCAGTGCCCGCATGCCACCCGGATGGAAGTCGGCCATGATGGCGCTGGTTTCTTGCACCGCCGTTGGATCGGCGTGTTCCGTGAACAGGGTGGGCAGCCACGCGGGGATGAATTGCTCTGCCGGCTGCTCGAGTTCGGCGAGGACCTGGGCGTAGCGTCGCTCGACTTCCTCGGGCGGCAGGGATCCCGCCCAACCGGCATACGCCGAGACCAGCAGCAGCGATGCGGGCACTGACGGGTGCGCCCGGTAGAGCTCCAGCGCAATGCCGGAGCCCATGGACAGCCCGAGGAGGTGCGGCCTGCCGGGCACCGCTTCCCGCAGAAATCCTGCCAGGGCGTCGCCCAGGTCCTTTCCGGTGAAGTCCGGCGGCGGATCGTCGGAGCCGCCGCACCCCGGTGCATCCCAGGCGAAGACCGTGAAGTCAGCCGACAGGTCCTCGAGCTGCCGCCGCCAGATGCGGCTGTCTTCGTAGGCGCCGTGCAGCAGGACCAGCGGCGGACCCTGGCCCGCACGCTGGTACCGGATGCGCAGGCCCGCAACCTCGACGGTCTCCATGAGGCAATGCTAGGTCGGACCGCCGAGGCGTGGCAGGCTCAGGCGTGGCAGGTTCAGGATGCGCAAGGCCGCCCGCGATACGCAAATGACCCTGCGACACCCGAATTTGGGTGTCGCAGGGTCATTTGCGCGTCGGCAGGACGGTTGCGCGTCGGTGCTACGGCAGGACGATGTCCCGGGTGCGGTGATCGTACTGGATAACCAGGAGGCCGCCGCCGTGGTGGACTTCGTGGTTGGGTCCGTCGAAGACGCCAAACGCACCGTAGTTTTCGTCCCAGGAGCGGTTCAGCGCGATCTTGAAGGAGTAGAAGCCGGCAGGAATGTCCGCGGCCATCTTCCAGAGCTGATCCACCTGGTCCAGTTCCATCTGGACCTCGTCATACTGCGGTGCCCAGTTGGCGGGCGCGCCCAGCAGAATGCTGAAGTCGCCGGCAACCGCGACGGCGTCCGGCTGCTCGATGGTGTCGACGCTGACAGCAGTGGCCGCAGCCGCCGGGGCTTCTGCCGGAGCTGCTGCAGGCTGCCCGGCCTTCGCTGCGGGCTTGCGCTTGCGCACCGCCTTGGCCACGGGGGCCACGGCCTCCTCGATGATCTTGGCGGCCTTGCCGGCAACCTTGGATGTTTTCGACGGGGCTTCCGCGGCCGCGGCGGCCGGTGCTGCTGCTGTCTTTGCTGCCCTCTCCGGCTTCGCCTGCTTTGCCACGGGAGCAGTCGGCAGCGGGGTGCCGGCCGGAACCGGGGTGCCGGCGTCGAGCGCTGTAGCGAAGGCGGCAGGCTCGGCGAAGGCAACTGTGGCGCGCTGGCCGTCGTCGGTGATGGACCAGCCGGAGCGGCCCTTGACCAGCCAGCCGGCCTTGACCAGCTTTCCCGTGGCCGTGGTCAGCGTCTTGTGGCCGCGGGGAATGCCGCCGCTGAGGAGCTCGCGTTCGTGGTCGTTGAGGGGCACCCGTGCGATTGCCTCGCCCAGTACGGCTCCGGCGTTCGGCTTCTCGCCGGTCCATACCTCCTCTGCCAGGACATCCAGCACGGCCTTTAGCCGAAGGTTGGTGTTTTCCGCGGTGTTCGCGCCCATGGGTCTCCTTTAGAAGCAATTGATCCACCTGCATTTTGCCAAGGAAACGATGGTTTTTGCGAGCGGATCCGGTTAACTCTGTGTGTCGTGACCCACTATGACAGGGCTGAGCGGGGGGCGCGAGGGACCAACTCGGCCCTACCCGCGAGTAGCACAACACCGGGGTTACTCCTCGGCGCTCCATTTGGCGCCGGTCTGGGCCATGTAGGCGGCAACCGCTGCTTCGGTGGTGGGATAGAAATGCTCCGGCTCGATTTCGCGGGTCAATCCGTAGCGTTCGATCTTCTCCCGGGTCCTGTGCTTGAGCTCGGCGAACACCAGGGAGATACCCTGCGCGTTCAGTTCGACGTCCAGATCGAGCAATACGTCCGCGGCGGTGGTGTCCACGTCCGTGATCGGTTCGGCCGCGATGACGATCCACCGCGGTTTGGGTTCGGTATGGGCCAGGTGCCGGATGTTGTCGCGGAAGGGCCGGACGTTGGCGAAGAACAGCGGGGCGTCCCACCGGTAGATCACCAGGCCGGGCAGGTGCTTCGCGTCCGGGTGGACGTTGATGTCATGAAATCCCTCATAGCCGGGCACCCGCCCGATCACGGTCTCGTACGGCCACCACGCCCGGCGGAAGATGTTCAGGATGGACAGCCCCACCGCAATGCCAATGCCGGGCAGGACGCCCAGGAACGCGACGCCGAGGAAGGCGGCCATGCACAGGTAGAACTCGGTGCGCCGCTGGCGCCAGAGACGAACCGTCCCAGGAATGTCGGCAAGGGAGATCGACGCCGTCATCACCACGGCGGCCAGGGCCGGCTGTGGCAGGTTCCGGAACAGCCCGGGCAAGAACACCAGCATGAGGAGGATCAGCACGGCGCCCGTCACGCCCGTGAGCTGCGACTTCGAGCCGGAACGTTCTGCGACGGCGGTCCGGGATCCGCTGGTGCTGACCGGGAAGCCTTGGAAGAGGCCCGCGGCCAGGTTCGCGGCACCGATCCCGATCATCTCCTGGTTGCCGCGGATTTCCTGCCCAGTGCGTGCGGCGAACGCCGTCGACGTCGAGATCGTGTCCGTCAACGACACCAGCGCGATACCCAGGGCGCCGGCGAACATCAGTCCGAGGTCCGCGAAGTCCACCTGGGGGATGGTGAACGGCGGGAAGCCCTGCGGGAGTTCCCCGACCAGCGAGACGCCCTTGGCGGCCAGGTCGAAGACAGTGGTCGCCGCGAKCGCGGCGACCACCATGACGAGTACCGCAGGGACCTTGGGCAGCCACCGCTGCAACACCAGGATCAGCACGATCCCGCCGATGCCAACCGCCGCCGCGGCGACCACGGTCTCGCCGTTGGCGACGCCCTCGACGAATCCGACCAGGTCGCCAATGAAGTTTTCGCTTTCGACCTTGAACCCGAAGAGCTTCGGCAGCTGGCCCACCAGGATGGTGATCGCGAGACCGTTCATGTAGCCGATCATCGTCGGCTTGGAGATGAGGTCGGCGATGAAGCCGAGCTTGGCCACGGATGCGAGGACCATGATGGCGCCGACCATGAGGGCAAGCATCGACGCGAGCGCGATCGCCTTCTGCGGGTCGCCGTCGGACGCGACAAGGGGCAGGACCGTCGCGGCGATCATGGGCCCGAGTGCAGAGTCGGGCCCCAGGACCAGGACGCGGGACGGGCCGAAGACCGCGTAGGCGAGCAAGCAGAGGATGCTGGTGTACAGCCCGGTGATCGGGGGCAGCCCGGCCAGCTCGGCATAGGCCATGCCTTGCGGAACGAGCAACGTCGTCAGGACGACCCCGGCGATGATGTCCTTGCCGAACCAGTCCTTCTGGTACGTCGCGACGGCATCGAATCCAGGCGCCGCCCGGCGCAGCCAGCCCTTGCGCCGCTCGCGAGTCTTCGTCATATCTGCACTCTGCCGCCCGTCCCCGCCCGGCACATCCCCCGGCAAGGGTGAACCGCGGCGGCCGTGGCGGCGTCTACTGACAACGCGGGTGTGCACGTACAACTTATCTACCTCGGGTCCCCCCGGAACAACTCCAGAGGCTGACATCCAAACGGTAGTGTTGATGCCTCAGCACCGGTGGGCGGCCCGGCCGGGCATCTTGATGCCGTCGAGGTAGGGAGCGCTTCAGTTCCCCGGGATTTGTGCACCGCTGAGTGTGCGCAGAGCAGCCCGGAGCCGTGTGTCGGCGTCGTTGGCGACGTCGCGGACGGCCGGGCTGTTGCTGAGCTTCACCATGGTCTGCGGGTCGATGGCCTGGATGGTCGTCTCGGCGGCGTCCTTGCCCCGGCGGACGACGACGTTGCAGGGCAGCAGCGCGCCCATGTCCGGTTCTGCGGAGAGTGCCCGACTGGCCAGGGCCGGGTTGCAGGCGCCCAGGATCATGTAGTCGCCGATCTCCTCGGCGGCACCGGCGCCGAGCTTGGCCTCAAACGTGGCTCGGACGTCGATCTCCGAGAGAATGCCGAATCCTTGTCCGGCGAGGGCCTCGCGGGTGCGCTGCACAGCCTCTTCCCAGGCCAGCGGGACCGTGACGGCATGCGTATAGCTCATGCTGCTCCTGCGGTAATAGTGGCGGCATCAGGCAAGGGACAGGAAGAGCTTTTCCAGATCCTTGGTATCCATGCTCGCGTCCCCGCGGAGAAGGCACTGCTCGAGGCCGGTCGCGATGATGGCGAAGCCTGCCCGGTCCAAAGCCTTCGAGACAGCGGCGAGCTGGGTGACGATGTCCTTGCAGTCCTTCCCCTCCTCCAGCATGCGTGTGACGCCGGCGAGCTGTCCCTGGGCGCGCTTGAGCCGGTTGATGACGGGGGTGAGTTCTGTCGAATCAAGTTCCATTGCGGACTCCAAAGGTGGGCGGGTACTTTGCCAATTGTATACCCCGGCGGGTATAACGGCCAGCAGTGGGAAGCCGGCAACCAGCCTGCCGCACACCGCTTGCAAGATACCCCCGGGGGTATTATCGTTGTGGGTAGACCGACGGAGAATCCCCTCCCGGAAACTCCCCCGCCCAGCGAAAGAGAGCCCCATGCTTATCGAGCGTATTTACGACGAAGACCTTGCCCAGGCCAGCTATTTCATTGGCTGCCAGGCCAAGGGTGAGGCGGTCGTTGTTGACCCGCGCCGCGACATCGCCGTGTACCGTTCCCTGGCCGCGGCCAACGGGATGAAGATCGTGGCCGTCACTGAGACCCACATCCACGCGGACTTCCTGTCCGGCACCCGCGAACTCGCCGCCGCGACCGGCGCCACCGCCTACGTCTCCGGCGAGGGCGGGGACGACTGGCAGTACGGCTTCGAGGCCGAACGCCTCAACGACGACGACGTGATCACCCTGGGCAACATCACCGTCAAGGCCCTGCACACGCCGGGCCACACCCCGGAACACCTGTCCTTCCTGATCACCGACGGCGCGTTCGCCGATACCCCCGGCTATCTGCTCTCCGGTGACTTTGTCTTCTCCGGGGACCTGGGGCGCCCGGACCTGCTGGACGAGGCCGCGGGCGGCATCGACACCCGCTTCGCCGGCGCCAAGCAGCTATTCGCCAGCCTGCGCGATAAGTTCCTGACCCTGCCCGACCACGTCCAGGTGCACCCCGGCCACGGGGCCGGCAGCGCCTGCGGCAAGGCCCTCGGCGCCATCCCCTCCAGCACGGTCGGCTACGAACGGCTCTACGCCTGGTGGGGCCCCTACCTGGCCGCCAACGACGAGGAGGGCTTCATCGCCGAACTCCTCGAGGGCCAGCCCGATGCGCATGCCTACTTCGGCCGGATGAAGCGCGAGAACCGGGAGGGCCCAGCAGTGATGGGCGAACGCGCCCCCCTGAGCGAACTCGCCACCGAGACCGTTGCCCAGGGCCTCGCCGCCGACACCATGACGTTCGTGGACACCCGCTCGAACGCCGAAGTCCACGAAGGCACCGTCACCGGTGCCCTGAACATCCCCTCCGGCAAGTCCACCGCCAGTTTCGGCGCCTGGGTGGTCAACCCCGAAACCGACAAGAACCCGCTCGTACTCCTGGCCCCCAGCCAGGCCGCTGCGCAGGAAATGTGGGACCACCTGGTCCGCGTCGGCATCGACGACGTCGCCGGCTACGTCACCAGCGTCGAGGGACTGCCCGCCAGCACCCCCAAGCTCATCCAGCCTGACGAACTGGACGGTTTCGACGCCGCGATGGTCCTGGACGTCCGCAACCGCACCGAACACGCTGCCGGACACATCCCCGGCTCCCACCAGCTCAGCGGCGGCCGCGTGATGTGGAACCTGGACCAGCTCCCCTCCGAAGGCACCATCGTGTCCTACTGCCAAAGCGGGGTCCGGAACTCCGTCGCGGCCAGCGCCCTGCGCCGGGCCGGCTACGACGTCGTCGAACTCGACGGCAGCTACGCCGGATGGGCCGCCTGGCAGCAGGCTCGGGAATCTGTTTCCAGCAACTGATTGCGGCAGGACCCGAAGTAGTTAATTGACAGCGTTGGCGGCGGCCGGGGCACCCCGCCCCCCCCCCCCTGGCCCAGTTCATACTCCTGGTCGCCGTCAATGCCCTAGTCGGCGGCACCCTCGGCCAGGAACGCACCGTGCTGCCGCTGCTGGCGGACCAGGTCTTCCACCTTGACCGCTACACGTCCGCCCTGACCTACATCGTGGCCTTCGGACTCGCCAAGGCCGGCACCAATTACTTCGCCGGCACGCTCTCGGACCGTTACGGCCGAAAACCCGTCCTTGTGACCGGCTGGCTCATCGCCATCCCCGTGCCGCTGCTGCTGATCTTCGGAACCTCCTGGGGCTGGATCGTTGCCGCCAACGTGATCCTCGGCATCAGCCAGGGCCTCACCTGGTCCACCACCGTGGTCATGAAGATGGACCTCGTCGGACCCTCCCGGCGCGGCCTGGCGATGGGCCTGAACGAGGCTGCCGGCTACCTCGGCGTCGCCGGGACCGCCCTGGCCACCGGCTACATCGCCACCAACTACGGGCTCCGCCCTGGGCCGTTCCTGCTCGGCGCCGCCTACATCGCCCTGGGACTGGGCCTGTCCGTTCTGGCCGTGAAGGAAACGCAAGGCTACGCCAGAGTGGAGGCCGCCAACCACACGGCCGCCCACGCGGCCGCCCACGGGGAACTAAGCAACCGGGAGATCTTTACCCTCACCAGTTTCCGGGACAAGTCCCTGTCCTCGGTCAGCCAGGCCGGCATGGTCAACAACCTCAACGACGGCCTCGCCTGGGGCCTGTTTCCGCTCCTTTTTGCCGCCGCCGGGCTGAGCATCGAGAAGATCGGCATCCTGGCCGCCGTCTACCCTGCCGTCTGGGGCGCCGCGCAGCTCGTCACCGGAGCCATGTCGGACAAATACGGCCGTAAATGGCTGATCGTCGGGGGCATGCTAGTCCAGGCCGTAGCGCTCGGCATCGTTGCCTTCGGCACCGGCTTCGGGGTCTGGTTCGCCGCCGCCGCTCTCCTCGGTCTCGGAACAGCCATGGTCTACCCCACCCTGCTTGCCGCCATCGGCGACGTCGCCCACCCGCAGTGGCGCGCACGCTCGGTGGGAATCTACCGGCTCTGGCGCGACGGCGGCTTCGCCGTCGGCGCCCTGCTCTCCGGCATGCTCGCGGACGCCTACGGCATCCCCGCTGCCGTCGCCGTCGTCGCGGCCCTCACCGCGTTGTCGGGAATTCTCGTGGCCGTCCGGATGCGCGGCACCGACCACAAACCTGCAATCTAAGGAACCGCCCTGGCACCGGTACGGACCACCAGCACAGGACAATGGGCATGGTGCACCGCATGGCTCGATACCGACCCCAGCCGCATTTCGGCGAAGCCGCCACGACCCCGCGATCCGACCACCAGGAGATCGGCCCCGGCCGCCGCCTTCAGGAGCAGCTCCGCGGTATGCCCCTCCTTCACTTCACCGGTGACCGCAACACCGGACCCGGATGCCCGCCGCAGCGCATCAGCGTGCACGTTCCGGGCGTTGTCGCCGAAGGCTTCATGGTCCTCAGCCTTGCCAGCGGCGTCCCCGAGGAGGGGGTAGTGCCATGCTGTGACAACGTGAACCTGCCCGGCTCTCAGCCGGGCTTCCTGAAGGGCCCATTCCAGGGCTGCCAGTGACGAGTCCGACCCGTCGACCCCAACAACAACCCGGAAGACCGCCTCTGCCGCCATCGAGCCTCCCGCTACGCGTCTGCCGGGCACAACGTCGTGCCGCACGGCCCACGATCCTCCCGCTGCGCAGTGGAATCAAGGGGATAACTCGGCTGGAGCCGGACGCGGTGGCGATGCTGCGCCCGCACCGTTG
Organism: Arthrobacter sp. P1_H7; assembly: GCF_056405215.1. Taxonomy (NCBI): domain Bacteria; kingdom Bacillati; phylum Actinomycetota; class Actinomycetes; order Micrococcales; family Micrococcaceae; genus Arthrobacter; species Arthrobacter sp. P1_H7. The sequence goes on from NZ_JBFUCO010000018.1 coordinate 100,017, forward strand.
GCGGCCTCAAAACACTCTTTCGAAGGCTGCCTTGGCGCCGGCACGCGGGGCTGCCGCTCTATCTCGCGGTGAAGTCTTCATCCGGATAAATACCCTAGGGGGTATACTGATGAGACTATCCACTTATGCAAGGGAGCAACCAGATGTGCCGTGCGGTGACATGTAAGAAATGCCAGAAGACGACATGGGCAGGCTGCGGCCAGCACGTCGACCAGGTCATGCGCGGGGTTCCGAGCTCCCAGCGTTGCCGCGGGCACGAGCAGGAAAAGTCGACGGGCAAGGGCTTCTTCGCGAAGCTGTTCGGGCGGTAGGTGGACCCTGCCGGCGCCCAAGCACAGGCGTTGAGGAAGGGAAAGCGCCGGAGGGCATGTCCTCCGGCGCTTTTTTGACGTTCCTTGGCGCCCCTCAGGACAGGAGCGCCTGCACGGCGACGTAGGCGGCGATCACCAGCACCAGGATTCCAAAGCCACGCTTGAGGACCCTGTCCGGGATGCCGGTGCCGATCCGCCCTGCCGCGAGTGAGGCGGCCATCGCGGTGACGGCGAAGGCCGCCGTGACGGCCCAGTCGATCTGCAGATCACCCAGGTGGGCGGCGAAGCCGGCGGCCGAGTTGATCACGATGATCACGAGGGAAGTTCCAACGGTCAGCGCCATCGGGAGTCCGAGAACCAGGGTGAGTGCGGGGACGATCAGGAAGCCGCCCCCGACGCCGAGCAGACCGGTCAGGAACCCGACGACGGCGCCGGTGGCGATTGCCTTGGGCAGGCAGCTGCGCCAGTTGACGCCGCCGCCGGGCAGCGCGCAGGCGCCGCCGACGGATGTGGACGGCATCAGCATCCGGATGCCGGCGAAGACCATGATCGCGGCAAAAGCCAGCAGCAGGACCTTTGGGTCCAGAAGCCGGTTGACCGCCGCGCCGAGGTACGCGGTCACGGTGCCTGCGGCGCCGATGATCAGCGCCAGTCTCCAGTTCACCCCGTTCCGCAGCCGGGGCAGCACCGCGACGGCGGAGGATGCGCCGACGACGACCAGCGACGTCGGGATCGCCGCCGCAAGCGGCAGCCCCACGCCATAGACCAGGGCGGGCACGGCGAGGATGGATCCGCCGCCTCCGACCAGGCCCAGCAGGCCACCGACGATCAGCCCGAACGCCGCCGCGGAAATGATCATGCCTTCGCGTCCAGGCTCTTCAGGGCCTGGTGCGCGGTGGGCTCGTTCGCTGAGCGGTTCCACGGCATCCTGGAGAGCATCTGACCCATGGCACAGCTGTTAGTGGCCGCGGAGAACGTCAGGCCAGCACCGATGCCGGCGGCAATCAGGCCCAGTTTGGGCGAGATGAACTTGCTGCCGAGCATGCCGGCAAGGACAAGGGAGCCGGCGGTCATCCGGACCTGGCGTTCCAGGGCCCAGGCGCCACGGCCGCGGACGACGTTCCCGCCGGCGGCCGCGTAGGCGGGGACCCCGCCGGACAGGACACTGGCACTGGCCAGGCCTACGGCGTCCAGGTGCTTGCGGGCCTGCTCGGCCCGGTTACCGGATTGGCAGACGAGGACCACGCGGGTACCCATTTTCGCCGCGAACTCTTCCGTGTGTTCGCTGAGCATGGCCAGCGGCACATGGTACGAGCCATTGATGTGCATGGCATCGAACTCTGCGCCGCTGCGCACGTCAATGACCATCAGATCGTCGTGGTTATCCTCCCAGGCCTTCAGGGTCGAGGCATCGATGGACTTGGGAGCGCTATGAACAGGAGTGGTCGTATTCAGGGAATTCATGATCTCTTTCGGTATTTCCTGGAGCATTTCTTGTGGCGGCCCGCTATTGCGCGAGGCCGCCCTCCACCGCCCGGTTCGCCACATCAGGGACACGGTCCGGGCAAATGGAAGCCCGGGCGGCGCTTGGGGGCGCGCCGCCCAGGCAGTCTGGTGGGTCAGGCGGTCGGGAATCCCGCGGCAGTCCAATCAAGCATTCCGCCGGGCACGGTGTAAGCCGTGTAGCCTGCGGCCGCCAGCTGGTCCGCGGCTGCCGCACTGCGGCGTCCGCTGCGGCACACGGCGATGACCGGACGGGACTTGTCCAGGCCGCTGAGGCGGCCGGCCAGTTCGCCCAGGGCAATGTGCGTGGCACCGGGGATCATGCCTTCGGCGATTTCAGCGGATTCGCGGACATCCACGATCTGGGCATCGCTGCCGCTCTTGAGTTGTTCTGCAAGCTGCTGCGGGGTGATTTCCATGGGCTGGACCTTTCGGTAGGACGGGGCTGCTGAGCGGCAAAAATACGGGACTAGGGGTTGCCCGGGAAAGAGACCGGCGCCGGCCTGGGCCAGGCGCAGAAAGAGTGTGCGGACTTCCTCCAGGGCGGGCTTCCTGGCTGACAGCCCGGACCGTGCGCCGCCATGGTGTCCGGGAGCCCTTGTGGGCAACCTTCCCCCTCCATCATGATACCCCCTGGGGTATAAATGCAAACCCGGCGCCACGCCTTGCTGATATACCCCCGGGGGTATAATATCTTGCCATGGCAACCATCGATATTTCCGAGAAAACCTTCAACGACACCATCACCGGCAACGGCATCGTGCTGGTGGACTTTTGGGCAGCCTGGTGCGGCCCGTGCCGGATGTTCGCCCCCACGTTCAGCAAGGCATCGGACAACCACACGGACGTCGTCTTCGCAAAGGTGGACACGGAGGCCGAGCCCGGCCTCTCCGCCGCCGCCCGCATCACCTCCATCCCCACCCTGATGGCCTTTAGGGACGGGATCCTCGTCTTCTCGCAGCCCGGGGCAATGAACGCGGCCGGGCTGGAACAGCTCATCACCGCCATCAAGGACCTGGACATGGACGAGGTCCGGGCGAAAATGGCAGCCGCCCCGGCGTCGTAGGGATCAAGAGGCCCCCAGCCCCGGTCCGGGGTTCTCCGGGAATAAGCACCAACCGACGGAGTTCCGGTTCGGGAAATCTTGGCATTACAGCATCGGCCTAGCCATTGCCTGGGCGATCGCCCTCACACGCTCGTACTGACGATCCGCGGGTCTGGAGGCCTGCAGCCGTTCTGGCTGGGTCCGATGGCACACGCCGTTTTCGCTCCTGGGCCGGACCGGCATTACGCGAGCCAGGGACCACCGAGCCGAAGCAGGCCTCCCGTTGTGTCCCCGGCCCGATGGGCTTAGAGTTGCGGTCTGCCCACCGCGCGCCGTCCCGCCGCTGACCAAGCGCCGGATCAGGTGCCGGACTGGGCGTCCCACCGTTCCCACTGTTCCCACTGAGGAGATATGTATGGAAACCCGCACGCTCGGTTCACTCACCGTCTCGGCCCTGGGATTGGGCTGCATGGGCATGAGTGAGTTCTACGGCCATGGCGAAGACAACGAGTCCATCGCCACCATCCAGGCGTTTCTCGACGCCGGCGGAAGCCTGCTCGACACCGCGGACATGTACGGCCCCTTCACCAATGAAGAGCTGGTGGGCCGGGCCATCGCAGGCCGGCGCGACGACGTCGTCCTGGCCACCAAATTCGGCAACGAACGGCGTCCCGACGGATCCTGGGTGGGCATCAACGGCTCCCCCGACTACGTGCGCGCCGCTTGCGATGCAAGCCTGCAGCGGCTGGGCGTGGACCACATCGATCTGTATTACCAGCACCGGGTGGACAAGACCGTCCCGATCGAGGAAACCGTGGGGGCCATGGCTGAGCTGGTCCAGGCCGGCAAGGTCCGGCACCTTGGCCTGTCCGAGGCCAGCGCCGACACCGTGCGCCGGGCCCACGCGGTGCACCCCATCACCGCCCTGCAGACCGAATACTCGTTGTGGGAGCGCGAGCCGGAGACCAAGGTCTTCCCGGTCCTCGCCGAGCTCGGCATCGGCTTTGTGCCCTACAGCCCGCTGGGCCGCGGTTTCCTGACCGGCCAGTTCCGCAGCCCCGAGGACTTTGCGGCAGACGATTTCCGCCGGCACTCCCCGCGTTTCCAGGGCGAGAACTTTGACCGCAACCTGCAACTCGTAGACCGGGTCAAGGAGTTGGCTGATGCGAAGGGCTGCACCCCGGGGCAACTGGCACTGGCCTGGCTGCTGGCCCAGGGCGAGCACATCGTTCCCATCCCGGGCACCAAGAAGGTCGACCGCCTGCGGGAAAACCTAGGCGCTGCCGACGTCGAACTCTCCGCCGAGGACCTGAACCGCCTGGACGAACTGGCTCCGGCCGGGGCGGCAGCCGGAGCGCGCTACCCGCACATGGACTCGATCGACGTCTAAGCACGCCGTTCGACAGCCAACGCGGGGTCACTTACGGCCCGTCCGGGGCCTCCGGATGGGCGCGTAGTGACCCCGCGTTGCTTGGGTGGGTTAGTGTCCGGACGCGGCGAGCTCGGCGAGCAGCTCGGCCTTGCGTTCCTCGCTCGCGAAGGAGGACCGGATCGAGTTCGCGGCCATCCGGACGCAGTCGAACTCGGACAGGCCGATCACCGATTTCAGCTGCGCGAAGTTGTCGTCCACGTAGCCGCCGAAATACGCCGGGTCGTCCGAATTCACGCAGACGTTCAGCCCCGCCGCGAGCATCGCCGGCAGCGGGTGCTCGGCCAGGGTGTCCACAGCGCGGAGCCTGACGTTGGACAGCGGGCACACGGTCAGCGGCATGAGCTCGTCCACGAGCCGTTCCACGAGCTCCGGGTCCTCCATGCAGCGGATGCCGTGATCGATCCGCTCCACCTCGAGGAGGTCCAGCGCGTCGATGATGTACGACGGCGGGCCCTCCTCGCCGGCGTGCGCGATCCGGTGCAGCCCGGCGTCCTTGGCCCGGGCGAAGAGCCGCTCGAACTTGGCCGGCGGATTGCCCACCTCGGCAGAATCGAGCCCGATGCCGGCGATCGGGGCGCCCATGGCAAGCAGCTGCTCCAGCACCTCGAGCGCGGAGTCCTCGGTGAGGTCGCGCAGGAAGGCCGCGATCAGGAGGGTGGAGATGCCGAACTCTTCACGGGATCCGGCAAGTACTGAGGCCACGCCGTTGACGCACGTCTCCAGCGGTATCCCGCGGGACAGGTGGGCCTGCGGGTCCAGCATGATCTCGGCATGCCGGACCCCGGCGAGCGCCGCCCGGGCCAGATAGGCCCGGGTCATGTCGGCGAAGTCCTGCTCCGTCTGCAGCACGGCCATGTTGGCGTAGTACAGGTCCAAAAAGGACTGCAGGTCAGTGAATTCGTAGCGGGAGCGCAACTCGTCGAGGTCCGCATAGGGCAGTGCGATCCCGTTGCGTTCCGCCAGCGCGAAGATCAGCTCCGGTTCCAGGGTTCCCTCGATATGCAAGTGCAGCTCGGCGACCGGGAGCGCGTGGGGTTCGCCAGCCTCCGGCTCGTCCGGTTCGTTCTCCGTAAGTTGAGCCCCGTCGTCGTGTGTTTCCATCCGGTAAGGATATGCCCGGCGCTCCCCGGAGCGGATAGAGTCGAACCAATGCAAAGTAAACAGCATGCTTCCCATTTGCCGCGCCCGGCCGGCCGGGACCTCATTCCTGATCTCGCTCCCGGCAATCCGACGGACGGTTTTGTCCGGGTGCGCGGCGCCCGGGAGAACAACCTGCGCAACGTGGACGTGGACGTGCCCCGCGACGCGATTGTCGCCTTCACCGGCGTCTCCGGCTCCGGCAAATCCTCCCTCGCCTTCGGCACCATCTATGCCGAAGCGCAGCGCCGCTACTTCGAGTCCGTGGCCCCCTACGCCCGCCGGCTCATCCAGCAGGGGCACAACCCCAAAGTGGAAATGATCACCGGGCTGCCGCCCGCCGTCGCGCTCCAGCAGCGCCGCGGGACGCCGAGCTCGCGGTCCACGGTGGGCACCCTCACCACACTGTCCAACTCGCTGCGCATGCTCTTCTCCCGCGCCGGCAGCTATCCGGACGGCGCCGGCCCGCTGGACTCGGACGCATTTTCGCCGAACACGGCCGCCGGCGCCTGCCCGGAGTGCCACGGCCTGGGGATCGCGCACACCGTCACCGAGTCCTCGCTGGTCCCGGACACCTCGCTGAGCATCCGCGACGGCGCCATCGCCGCCTGGCCCGGAGCCTGGCAGGGCAAGAACCTGCGCGACATCCTGACCCACCTGGGCCACGACGTCGACACCCCCTGGCGGAAGCTGCCCAAGAAAGACCGCGACTGGATCCTGTTCACCGAGGAACAACCCGTGGTGGAAGTGACGCCCCAGCGCGACCGCGTCGCCAAGCCGTACAAGGGCCGGTTCTGGAGCGCCAAGAGCTACGTGCTGCATACGCTCGCCGATTCCAAGAGCGCCACCATGCGCGAGAAGGTGCTGCGCTTCATGGAAACCGGCCCGTGCATGGTCTGCGGCGGCAGCGGCCTGACCCCGGCCGCGCTCGCCGTCACCTTCGCCGGGCACACCATCGCCGACCTCAACGCCGTCCCCATGACCGAACTGGCGGACATCATCCGCCCCACCACCGAACTCACGGAGGCCGGGACCGCGTCCCGCAAGCAGTCCTCCGGCGAGGGCAACGAGGTGGCCGTCGCCATCACCCGAGACCTCCTGCAGCGCGTCACCGTGCTGCTGGACCTCGGCCTGGGCTATTTGGCGCTGGGCCGGTCCACGCCCACGCTCTCCCCCGGCGAAATGCAACGGCTCCGGATCGCCACCCAGCTCCGCTCCGGGCTGTTCGGCGTGATCTACGTGCTGGACGAGCCCTCCGCCGGACTGCACCCCGCCGACGCCGAGCCCCTCCTCGCAGTCCTGGACCAGCTCAAGTCCTCCGGCAACTCGGTGTTCGTGGTGGAGCACAACATGGACATCGTCCGCCGCGCCGACTGGCTGGTGGATGTCGGCCCCCGCGCCGGTGAAGGCGGCGGCGAGGTGCTCTACAGCGGCCCCGTGGCCGGCCTCGCCGAGGTGGAGGCGTCCGTGACCCGGCCGTTCCTGTTCCCGGACGGTTCGGCTGGTACGGCTGACGGTTCCGGCACTGCGGACGACGGCGGTGCCCGCCGCAGCGCGGACGGCGGCGGTCCCGCCGCGCGCGGCACCCGGCGGGAAGCTGCCGGCTGGCTGGAACTGCGCGACATCAGCCGCCACAACCTGCGCGAACTCGACGCCGACTTCCCGCTCGGCGTGCTGACCGCGGTCACGGGCGTCTCCGGCTCCGGCAAGTCCACGCTGGTCAGCCAGGTCCTGGCCGAGGTGGTCGGCGCCCGGCTGCACCCGGAGCCAGACGCTGCCAAGGCCCCCGAGGACCTGGAGGCCGACGCCGGCGAGTCCACCGGTCCGCTCAGTGTCGGACCGGTCTCAGGCCTCGACCAGCTGGACCGGCTCGTCAAGGTGGACCAGAAACCGATCGGCCGCACACCGCGCTCCAACCTCGCCACTTACACCGGCCTCTTCGACGCGGTGCGCAAGGAATTCGCGGCCACGGATGAGGCCAAGGCGCGGGGCTTCGGCGCCGGCCGCTTCTCCTTCAACGTTGCCGGCGGCCGCTGCGAGACCTGCCAGGGCGAGGGCTTCGTCGCCGTCGAACTGCTGTTCCTGCCCGGCAGCTACGGCCCTTGCCCCGAGTGCCATGGCTCGCGCTACAACCCCGAAACCCTTGAGGTGACGTACCAGGGCAAGAACGTGGCGGAGGTGCTGGGCCTGACGGTCAATGCCGCCGCCGAGTTCCTCGACGGGGTGCCGGCAGCGGCGCGCAGCCTGCAAACGCTGCGCGAGGTGGGCCTGGGCTACCTCCGCCTCGGCCAGCCGGCCACCGAGCTCTCCGGCGGTGAGGCCCAGCGCATCAAACTCGCCACCGAGCTGCAGCGCTCCCAGCGCGGCCACTCCCTCTACCTGCTGGATGAGCCCACCACCGGCCTGCACCCGGCCGATGTCCAGCTCCTCATGGCCCAACTGCACCGGCTCGTGGACGCCGGCAACACCGTCATTGTGGTGGAACACGACATGGATGTGGTGGCCGCAGCGGACTGGGTGATCGACCTCGGCCCGGCCGGCGGCGACGCGGGCGGCGAGATCGTGGCGATCGGGACTCCCGCCGCCATCGCGCGCTCCACAGCGAGCCGGACCGCTCCGTACCTGGCCGCAATGATCGGAAGCTGATCCCCGCGAGCATGTTCGAGGGCGTCGGCATCAATGTGGACCAGATGATAACGGCAGAAGCAGCCAAAGTAACGTCTTGATAACGGCCCGGGGCTGACTTAGCCTAGTGTCCATGCCCGGCAACCGGGTATTGCATGCCCGGTGCTACCACCACCAGATACTGCCCGACCGGTAGACACCGCTATGACCTCTATTGTCAGGGGCGGGCAGTGGCGTCAAAACGTCCGGGGACGGACCGAGCGCTGGTGGGCCTCAGGAGCATCTGAACCATGAAAAACTCAACCTATGGCACTGCCGCGCGCCGCGGCATCTCCCTGGCGGCTGTTTCGATTGCCGCCGTCGCACTGTCCGCCTCGGCCGCTAACGCGGCCGTACCAACTACAGCCCCTGCCTCCACGTGGGATTCACTGGCCCAATGCGAAAGTGGTGGGAATTGGGCCACCAACACTGGAAACGGATACGCGGGCGGGCTGCAATTCAGCGCCAGCACCTGGGCGGCCCATGGCGGCACGGGGTCCCCGGCAAACGCCAGCCGTGCGCAGCAGATCGCCGTCGCCGAGAAAGTGCAGGCCAGCCAGGGCTGGGGCGCGTGGCCAGCATGTGCCGCCAAGCTCGGCCTGCGCGGCGGCGCCGCGGCTCCGCAGAGTGCGGCCACATCACGACAGCCCGCCGCGATTCCCTTCGCAGCCAAGGCTCCCGCCAGATACGCCCCCAAGGCAGCCGTGCCTGCACCGCGGCACGTTGCACCGGTATCCGTGAGTGGCCAGACCTACACCATCCGGGGCGGCGAAACCCTGAGCACGATCGCCGCGAAGCTCAACATCGCCGGAGGCTGGCACGCGCTGGCCGACGCCAACACGGCGACCATCAGCAACCCGCATCTGGTGTTCCCGGGCCAAGTGCTGCAACTGCCCGCATAGGGCGGTTACGGCACTCGGCGTACAGCAAGACACACAGCACGACGCCGGAGCGATCCCGCAAGGGGGACGCTCCGGCGTCGTGGTGCTTCAGTAAGCCGTGCGGGCTCAGGCGGCCTGTGGGATTTCGCGGATAATCCGCACTTTCCACGCGGCGTCGTCGCTCGTGTCCAGCAGGGCCACCGTGCCCATGGCCAGGTGCAGCGCTACCCGCTTGGCGGCGAGGAGCTCAAGGTAAAGGCTTTCGTTCATCCGGGCCGGGGCGTCGATGACGTACTTCACGGCGTCGCGGACTTTGCGGTAGTTGGCGCTGCGCTCGCGGTGCAGGTGCAATTCCAGCATCCTGCGCTGCTTGATCTTTGGCTCGTGGCGGTTCAGCCAGGACACCGCGGCGTGGACGGCTACCACCAGGGTCAGTGAGATGACGTAGATCTCCCAGCCACTCGAGAGCAGGAACAGGGGCAGGTTGGCGATCGCCACGGCGGCGATGAAGAGGCGGAGGGCCACCAGGCGCCGCATGGTGAGGGCCACGGCAGCCATGGCCGCGCGGAACCCGCGCTGCTCGTCGCGGGCGGCAACCGGATCCAGCGTGAATTCCTCCAGCACCACTATTCCGTGGGCGTCGGGGCTGAGCATTTGTCCGTACTTGGGCACGAACGGCGCCGGTGCGTCAGTTACTGTTGGTGGCTCTACTAAATAAGGCTCTGCTTGATATGGCTCTGCTGAATAAGGCATGGGCGTGTCTTCCGTGGCGGCGGGAGTGGTTCATGTTATTTTAGCGGCTCTCTCGCACCCCTGTCTGCCCTGTTCCGTCATGTGAGCACCCTCACCGGCCTGCGCCAGCAATTGGCGCATTTGACCCGTGGCCTCAAACTGGAAAGATGCAGACTTTCCTCCCCTTCCCCGATTTCCAGCAGAGCGCCGCGGTTTTGGACCGTGTGCGGCTCGGCAAGCAGCGCGTCGAAGCGTTGCAGATCCTGCGTGCGCTGGTGATCCCGGAGTACGGCTGGCAGTCACACCCGGCGATCCGGATGTGGATGGGGTACGTTCCTGCGCTGACAATGTACGGCCTGGCCATGGTGGATGAATGGACGGCCCGCGGCGGCGAGGACACCACGCGCCAGAAGATCATGGAGTTCGCCCCGCAGGCGGCCCACCCTGACTACGCCGCCAAGATCCCGATGCCGCCATGGCTGGGCAATGCGGATTTCCACCTCAGCCACCGGTCCCGGCTGATCGCCAAGGATCCGCGGTTCTATACAGAGGTCTTCCCGGGCACGGACCCGGACCTGGAGTACATCTGGCCCGAACCCAAGCACGAGTTGGTGCCCGAGGATCCTGCCGGGGACCGCATGTGGGTCCTGCGCCTGCCCCTGGGCGACACCGAGCCCGCGCAGCTGAAGACTGTCAGCCTGCCACCGGTTGGCCGCAGCAAGGCCCCCGCGGACGACGACTACCAGTTCGTCTACGCCGACTCGGGCTCCCGCCGTCCCGGCAAGGTGCGCAAGCTGCCCCCGAAGCAGCTCGTCAAGAAGCCCACCCGCAAGCGCCAGCAGCAGGAAGAGGCGTTCACCACCCTGCCCGGCAACTCCGTGGTTGCCATCCCGGTCAACGACGGCGCCGCCTTCGCCGTCGGCAAGGTCCTGGGCCGCCCGATCACGGTTGATGGCCAGTTCGCGCGCAACTTCCAGGTCGACGAGATCGTGGACCGCTCCGCCTTCGATTACCCTGCACTGATGCAGGACCCGCGGGCCTTCTTCCCGATCCCGGCGAGGTAGCCAAAAGCCCGCACCGCCGGCACACGGTTCAGCAGGTGACAGATTGCTGCAGTTCCGGCCCGGTCCATGGGCCTACCCGGGCGGAGAAAGTGAACGTGTAGGTTCCCTTGCCGTTGCCCTTGCTGAGAACCTTGACCTCATGCGTCGTGTCCTCGGGGGCAATCTCGGTCACTGCCTGGGGCCCGGTGGGAGAGGTCAACGTCGCCGTATACGCCGTGGCCCGGGCTACAGCGGCGAAGCCCGTGAAACTGATGGCTGCACCTTTCTTCCCCTGGATGGTGGTGCATTCCAGCGTGCCGTTGATGGATGCCGGGGCCGGGACCGTGTAGGTGCCCACGTTCAGGGCGGCGGCGGTTCGGGCCGTGAACGCCGCGGAGGCCAGCCCGGGAGCCCCCAGCACCACGGCAACAGCCAGAGGGGCGGCCAGCAGCCCGGACCGATGAGCCAACCACCCGGGCGAGACCCGCGGGGCTGCCGCAGAGCGCTTGGCGAGGTTCACTGGTGGCACTTTCTCTCCGTGCAGTTGATCGTTGCTTCAACTCTGACAGCCGAGCTTCAACACCGGGCCGGGTTAAACTTCAACTTTTGCTCAAGAAAACCTGTTAGCCTGAACTCCAGTGTTACGCCTGTGGCTTGTGTCACACACCGTGACGCATGGGGTGGTTGCTACTCACGGGTCTCTTGGTCTTAGAAGCTGGGGTTATGTTGGATTCACAGGGTCAGCTCCGCGCTGTGGTTGTAGATGGCGACGGCGACGTGCGACTCCTCATCTGCCGGACACTTCAGTTGCAGGGCTTCACTGTTTTTGAGGCCGGTTCCGGTGCCGAAGGCCTCCTGAAGATCCAGGAACACCGCCCGGACCTTGTCACGCTGGAGCTGGAGCTTCCAGATTTGGACGGCGTGGAGGTGTGCCGCCGGCTGCGCAAATTCTCCGACGCCTACGTCGTCATGATCACGGCCCGGTCGGATGAGATCGACGAGGTGATGGGACTGGAGATCGGAGCGGATGATTTCATCCGCAAGCCGTTCAGCCCGCGCTCAGTCCAGGCCCGTGTAACGGCAGTGATGCGGCGCCACCGGCCAACCGCGCAACGCCCCACGCCGCGGCGCCGCGCAACGGATTTCATGCCGGCCGCTTTCGCACCGCCCGCGCCCGGCGACTCGGCCCACCGCGACACAGCGTCCGGTACGCCCGGGGCGCCCGGCGCTCCTGGGGGGCCTCCCCGCCGTCGTGCGAGCGACGTCGGCGCCGTCCCCCCGGTCTCCTTGCCGGCCAGCGCCGCCGTGCCCGCAGCGTCCGGGGAGCAGTCGCCCGGGTCCGTTGCAGCCACAGGTTCCGGCTTGCACTCAGATGCCAACGGCGTCCTCAGGCACGGCCCGCTGGTCGTCGAGGCAGAAGGCCGGGTGGCGTCCCTTCATGGTGTCGAACTGGAATTGACGCGCACCGAATTTGATCTCCTGGAGGCCTTGGCCGGGGCACCGCGTCGCGTGTGGACCCGGAAGGCCCTGTTGACCCAGGTCTGGGGCAACGAATGGCCCCGGGAGGAGCACCTCGTGGAGGTGCACGTCGGCAACCTGCGCAAGAAACTCGGCGACAAAGGCCGCGAACCGCGGTTCATCCGCACGGTGCGCGGCGTTGGCTACCGCATGGCCCCGGTGGAAGCAGCGGGCAATCCCGCCGACCTGCGCGGAATCCAGGATCACGCCTCCGCCGGTTAGCGCGGCTTCCGCCAGATCGCCGTCATTACGACGACGACGAACAGGGCAGAAGCGCCGTAGAGGAGTACCGACTGGGCAAGCGGCTCACGCAGCGCCCTGATGCCGTGGCCCAGATATGGCACGACTCCGGCCTGCGTGTAGACGTAGTCCTCGGAGAGCACCGCAGTCCACGGGTCGGGCCCGGGGTTGGCGTCACCCTTGGTGGTCACCGACGTCGCGCCGGCATTGTCCCGTTTGATGCTGGCCACCCGGTGGGTTTCAATCCGGTGATCGTCAATGGGGATGCTGTAGGTGATGACGTCGCCGACCTTCAGCTCGGAGACCGGCGTCCTCACGCTGACGACGACGTCCCCCGGGTTGATCCCCGGCGACATGCTCCCCGTGAGCATGGTGGACGTCTGGTAGTTCAGGAAACGCGGCCCGACAGCGAGGAAGAGAAATACCAAGGCAGCGGCGACGAGAAGGACTGTGAGCACAACACTCCCGGCGGCACCAACCGCCTTGGACAACAGGCGCCCGCGGGCCGGCGGCACCAGTTGGGCTCGACGTCGTCCGCGGCTGGAAACGGAATGGTCCTGGACTGGACTGCCCTGCACGGGGCCGTCTGCTGACGGGAGGTCGGCGGAGTCCCTCGAATCTGCGGTGATTGCTGCGCTCACGGGACGGTACCTCCTGCCGTGTTGCTCATATGGGTAAAACCGGGGGCTCAGTACGGCCGAGACCAGGCCGCACTGAGCCCCCGAGCATGGCCTACTTGGCGCCCGCCTGGCGGAAGGTGGCATCGAAACTGAACTTGATGGAGCTGTTCTTGCCCTGGAAGGTGTTGTCCGCCGAGGCCGGAACAGACATGGTGACGCGAAGGAAGTCGGTGCTGCCTGCAGTCAGGGACTTCAGCGTATTCGGCAGCGGATAGACCCCGACCACCCGGCGAAGGGACAGGACAGTGGTAGGAGCGCCGGCCGAGCACGTGTAGGTGAAGGACGGGGACGCCCCGGCTTCCGTCCACGCCACGGGACAGCTCTCAATCAGCAGCTGCAGGCCGTTCGTGGCGTCGGTGTCCAGAATGGACGACGTCGTAGCGGTGGTTGTGAGGGTAAGCCCCGTCAGGTTCTGGTCGCCATTGTTGACCAGGGTGACAGCGCGCTGCATGGAGTCGCCCGGAATGGTTCCTGTGGCCGCCACGTTGAGCCGGTCGTTGGTGCCACCGGCCAGGTTCACGGTGGCGGAATTGACCGCTGCGGAAGCCGACGTGCTGGCGGTGAAGCCACCGTAGGTACCCATCCCGGCCACGCCGGCGGCTGCGGCGAGGAGTGCTGCGGAAGCAAGAACCTTGCTGGAGGTGGAATTGAGGTTGAGACCCATCAGAGTTCCGTTTCGTGGGGCCGGCCGTGGCTGGCCGGGCGACGTATGTAGCATCCGCCAGCCCCCTGGCTGACCCTTACAACGATGCCCGGACACCTTCAAGGCAAGGCTGCAGCGGGCGACAAGATCACTTCAAGATTTCCTCAAGCCTGTCCGTGGCGCTTCCCGAAGGCTGGCAGACTGGCTTCATGACTGTTCTGCTGGCCGGTTGCGGCGATCTAGGCACCGAGGCCGGGCTGCGTTTCGCCGCGGCCGGCCACCGCGTGGTGGGGTGGCGTCGCTCGCCGGAGAAACTCCCGGCCGCCATCGAGGGGGTCGCCGCTGACCTGGGCTCCGTTGAGCTGCCGCCCATCCCGGCGGACACCACCGCCGTCGTCGTTGCGGTTGCCGCGGATTCCCCGACCGAGGAGGCTTACCGTGCCGCCTACGTGGACGGGCTGTCGAACGTCCTGGACGCGGTCCTCGCCTCCGGGGCAAGCGTCCGCCGGGTCCTGTTTGTGTCCTCGACCGCCGTCTACGGCGACGCCGGCGGCGGCTGGATTGATGAACGCACGACGCCGGAACCCGGCGGGTTCTCGGGCCGCATCATCCGCAAAGCAGAGGAACTCCTCCACAGCCGCCTGCGCGGCACCGGCATCACCCCCGTAGTGCTGCGGCTCGGCGGAATCTACGGCCCCGGCCGGACGCGATTGATCGACCAGGTGCGCAGTGGAACCGCCGTCATTCCTGCCGCGTCGCGTTTCACCAACCGGATCCACCGCGACGACGCCGCCGCCGCAATCGTCCATCTGTGCACCATGGCCACGGTTCCGGCGCCGGTCTATCTGGGCGTAGACAATGAACCGGCCGAACTCGGCGACGTGCTGGTTTTCCTGGCCACGGAGCTGGGTCTCCCCCGGCCTCCGTCGGAGTCCGCTGGTGCGGTTGCGGCTGGTGCAGCTGCTGGCGGGCCGGCGTCGGGCGGCAAAGCGGCGGGCGGCGAAGCGGCGGGCGGCGAACCTTCCCGGGGTGGCAATAAGCGGGCCAGTAACGGGCTGCTCCGCAGCACCGGTTTCGAGTTTCAGTACCCGAGTTTCCGAGAAGGCTACCGCGCTGTTCTCGCCGGGGTTGGCGCCCGGCACCCATAAAGTCTTGTTGTGAACGTCGCCGTTTATTTCTCCGAGGAGAACCATGGAAATTCAGCACATCATTGAGACGGCCGGCAGCCTCATGGACTTCGCCGGGGTGGCCGTCATGGTGCTCGGCGCCCTCGTGTCCGTCCCTATGGCGCTGCGCGGATTCCAGCCCAGGCGCCTGCCGGCGGGTTCCGCACCGCTGTCCTTCTACCGCTCGTACCGGCAACTGCTGGGACGCTCCATCCTCCTCGGGCTGGAGTTGCTGGTTGCGGCCGACATCATCCGGTCTGTCGCCATCACACCAACCTTCGAGAGCGTCGGCGTGCTGGCCATTATCGTGCTGATTCGGACGTTCCTGAGCTTCTCACTCGAATTGGAAATCTCCGGACGCTGGCCCTGGCAGAGTCAGCGCGAGGGTTCCGCTGCCGCGCCGGCGGCCAGCTGAACCCTTTCGAGTGTCGGCGGCTCCAGTTAGGCTCGGGGCATGACAGACAACGCGCGTTCTCTTGCCCCCAAAGCCACCGAACTGCTCCGTCTCCATCACGCACCGGAAATTCTCCAAGTCGTCAACGTCTGGGACGCCATCACCGCGAAAGTGGTTGCCGACGTTCCGGGGACCAAGGCGTTGGCCACGGCCAGCCATTCCATCGCTGCGTCCCGCGGCTACGAAGACGGCGAGAACATCCCGCTGGACGAAATGATCGCCGCCGTCGGGGTGATTGCCGCCGCCACGTCGCTGCCCGTCAGCGCTGACCTCGAAGCGGGCTACGGCAATCCCGGCGAAACGGTACGCAAGGCCATTGGCGCCGGCGCCGTCGGGGCAAACATCGAAGACCAGATGCGCCCGCTCGCCGATGCCGTTGAACAGATGAGCTCTGTGATCCGCGCCGCCGAGGCCGAGGGCATCGATTTCGTCCTCAACGCCCGCACCGACGCCTTCTTGAAGGGCAAGGACCGGGCCCCTGCTGCGGTGCTTGCCGACGCCATCGAGCGCGGCCGGGCCTTCCTCGACGTCGGCGCGACCACGGTGTTCGTGCCGGGCCTGCTGGACGAGCCGACTGTCACCGCGTTGGTGGAAGGAATTGGGTGGAACAAGGTCTCGGTCATCAATGTGCCCGGATCACTGGCCCCGGCCAAATTGCAGGAACTTGGCGTGGCGCGCATTTCCTACGGCCCGTGGACCCAGCGCCTGGCGCTGACAGCGCTGGCCGATGCGACGGCGGCGCTGCTGGCCGGCGGAGCCCTTCCGGAAGGCACCCGGGCACTGAACTGACCTGCGTCCGCGAACCCTATTCTTTAGCCGATGCCGACTGTCTCTCACCGTGCGGCCGATTCTCATGATGAACACCGACTCGTACTCTGCCGACCGACTCGTACCCTGCCGACCGAAGGAAGCTGATCCGATTGGGCGTTGATCCTTGGCCGGCTGCACCCGAGCTTCCGGCGCCAATCATCATGGACCAGCGGTGGCTGGATGCCGTCTTCCTGCACTGGCGCATTCCGGAGGCAGTGGCGGCGCGGTTCATGCCACCGGGCGTCGCGCCCGATGTGTTCGATGGCACCGCCTGGGTGGGGCTAATCGGCTTCCGCATGCAGGGTGCCGGAGTCGGCCGCGGCCCTGGCATCCCCTATTTCGGAAGCTTCAACGAGATCAATGTGCGCCTCTACTCCCGCGAGCCGGACGGCACCCGTGGTGTAGTTTTCCGCAGCCTGGATGCTTCACGCATGGCGGTGGTCCTGGCCGCGCGGGCGGCCGGGATTCCCTATGTGTGGTCGCGCTCGAGCTACGTGGGCGCCGATGAGTTTGCGGGGTCGGCGTCGGCTGGGTATTCCGTCCGCCGTTTTCGGGGCGGCGCCCGGAGCGACTTCTCCGTCGTCCCGGAGCCCGACGCCGCGGCCACCGACGCGCTGTCGATCCACCTCACAGCCCGGTTCGGTCTGCATTCACGGTTCAGGGGCAAGACCATCTACGTGCCCAACACGCACAGTGCATGGCCCCTGTACCGCGCGCAGCTGATCGGACTTGAGGACCAACTCGTGCGCGCTGCGGGAATCGAAGTGGCCGGGAAACCCGAATCCGTACTTTTCTCGCCCGGAGTTCACACGCAGTTTGGCTGGCCACGGGTCCTGCACAGCCTGACGTGAACCTGCCTGATCGCCCGTCGATCCGTGGGAAGGTGGCGCCCGCGGTCTCAGAGTGATCACGTACGGTGCCCTCCTAAAATTGTCGGAGCCCTCAAATAGACTCGAGCCATGGAAGCCGTCAGGGATTTCATCAGGGATTTCGCCGCTTGCGAGGACGAGGCGCAGGGCACGGACCGGGGTGCAGCTACGGTCCGGCAATCCGGTGTGGACGCCGCCGTGGCCGCGCTGCGGGCGGTGAGTTCGACGGCGGTGGAGGATGCGGGCTCGTGGGGCTTCCGGGCCGCGGCGGACTTCGCCGGCAGCGTGGAGGAACTCTCCCGCACGGTGGAGTATCTGCAGCTCGTCGCGGCCGCCGC